>NZ_CAJOKH010000009.1 GCF_905235195.1 uncultured Methanobrevibacter sp.
TAGCAGAAAATGATTACTATACTGCAGGATACAACGAAACTACTTTTACAGCAGAAAGAACCAACACAACCGTTGTAATAAACCCTATAGCAGATGTTTTAGTAGGTGAAGAAGTTCTTATTAATTATACCATTAATAGTAATGGAACAGTAACAATTAAAGTAAATGGTACTCAATTAAATGGTACTAAATTTACTCCAACTAAGGAGGGTATTTACAATATAACTATTGAAGTAGCTGAAAATGATTACTATACTGCAGGATACAACGAAACTACTTTTACAGCAGAAAGAACCAATACAACTGTTGTTATTGACCCTATTAGTGATACAAAGGCTGGAAAAGAAATAATAATTAATTATACCACCAATAGTAAGGAACAGTAACAATAAAAGTAAACGGTGATGTAATTGCTGATGGTAAATTCACACCACCTACAAATGGTACATATAATGTAACTATAGAAGTTGCAGAAAACGATTACTATACAGCAGCAACAAACGAAACTACATTTAAAGTTAAAAAAATGGCAAGTACAATTATTGCAAATCCTGTAACTACCAATTATAATTTAGATAAATATTTAACAATTACATTAAAAGATGAAGAGGGTAAACCTATAACTGGAGAAGTATTAACAGTGAAATACTTGGAATTAGCAAAAAATATACTACTAATGCTAATGGTCAAGTTAAAATTAAGGTTTCTACATTAGGTCCAAAAACATATCATCCAAGGATTAAATATGAAGGATCAAAGCAATTTAAAGCTTCCTCAGCATTAGTAAAAGTTACAGTCAAAAAAGCTACACCAAAAATAACTGCAAAGAATGCAAGATTTAAAGCTAAGACCTTAACTAAAAAATACACAATAACTTTAAAAAATCAAAATAAAGTAATTAAAAACAAAAAAGTAACATTAAAAGTTAAAGGTAAAACTTATACAAGTAAAACAAACAGTAAAGGTCAAGCAACATTTAAAATAAGAAACCTAAACAAAAAAGGCACATACAATGCAGTTATAACAGCTACAGGAAACCATTACTACAACCAAGTAAGTAAAAAAGTAAAAATAAATGTCAAACCATAAAAAAAATTTAATAAGAGTTATACAATAACTCTTATACTTTTTTTCTTTTTTAAAAATTATAAATCTTATTTAGTCTATTAAAAAAAATATTCATTGCAACTTATTCTATAATATTTACTTCAAAAGTTTATTCTATTAACTTCCTTTCTAATTTAATGGAAATTATTCATAATATTTTTTAATGGTCGTGAGATCACTAATAATTCATTAACTTAAATTATGTAAAAATAATTTAATTAAATAAAATATTATTGATTTTTAAAATAATTTATAATTTTTTATTAAAAATCTTAAAATTAGAATAAAATTAGCCACTTTTCAAAAACTTGTGTGATATGAATTTTGATTATTTACACATAACGAAAATTTTTTGTCAAATTATTCTCTATTGTTAATTTAAAACCTGATAACTTAATATATAAGTTGTACTCATATATTATTTATTTTATATAAAAATAAAAGCACTATGCGTATGTTTGAACTTGTTAAACCAAAATTTTCTAAGGTAAAAAAAATGGAAATAAAATTTATCACCCAAGTTTTTGAAAGAGCCTAAAATTAAGATAATTATTTAAAAAAAATAAAAAATAAACAACAATATTTAATAATTTTTTGAAAAAATTAAACAAAAAATAAATCTTATTTTAGAAAAAAATGTTTTAAAAATTCTTTTAAAGTTCTTAATCTTAATTTTTGAAATTAAATTAAATAATAAGCTATATTAAGTAGAAATAATTTAAAAGTTTTAAATTTATGTATAGAAAATAATGTTTAATTTAAAGAAAAAAATAGTAAAAAAAATCATAAATGAGTTAAAAAAAAGCAATGATTACTTAAAAAAAATAAAAATATTTTTTTAATTAAAAAAAAGACAAAGTAATAAAATTTATTAAAAAAATTATCAAAAATTCTAAATATAAATAAAAACAATGAAAAAAATTTAATCTGTTTTTTAAAACAATATACATTTATATAAAAAGTAAATAGAAAAATATATAAAAGAACATCCACAAAATTAATTATATAATAAAAAAAGCAATTAGATTATTGAACGAGGGTTTTATATGAATAAAAAAGATACAGAGATTATTAAATTAGATGATACTGACAAAAATATTTTGAAAATAATTAATGAAGATGTAAGAGTATCTTACAGACAAATATCAAGGGATTTAAATATTTCTGTTGGAACTGTACATAATCGTATTGAAAAAATGGTTAAAAATGGAGTAATTGAAAAATTCTCCCCAGTTATTAATCATAGAAAATTAGGATTTGTACTTACAAGTATTATTGGAGTTAGAGTTAGAGGAGGAAAACTTGAAAACTTCGAAAATAAAATATCTTTTAACAAAAATGTTGTTGGCATATATGATATAACCGGCGAATATGATGCTATTTTAGTTGCTAAATTTAGAAACACCGATGAATTGGACATGTTTGTAAAAGAAATGTTAAAAGAACCAGGTGTTGAGAGAACTTACACTCAAACAGTATTAAATGTTGTCAAAGAAGATATGGGTTCTGCTAATATTCTTTAAACATATGATACTTAAAAATATAAATTTAATTAGATAATGATAATATAAAAAAATTATATTATTATCTATCTAATCAATCTTTAAATAACTTTTTTAAAAATAAATTAAAAATATTAATAAATAATGATTTTTAGCCAAAAATATCATTATATTTTATTAAAATAAAAAATATACTTTTTTTATATAGTTAAACTTAAATATAATTTAAATAAAACTTTATTTATATAATATATTTTAATAAAATACATAAATTTTTTAATAAAATACATATTTTAGAAGGTGTACTATGGTAGATTGTTTCCCAGATACCCAAGATAAAGCACCTGCCCTTCCTGTAGAATTATCTAGAGTAGGAGTAAAAGGTGTTAAGAAGTTATTAACCTTAAATAGAGGAGAAAAATTAAGACCAATTGTACTGATACCTACATTTGATGCATATGTAGATTTACCAAGTGACCAAAAAGGCATCCATATGTCAAGAACTCCTGAAGCTATTAGTGAAGTAATAGAAGAAGTTACAACTAGTGATGCTGTTGAAGTAGAATCAATTTGTGCTGAAATTGTTGAAAAAATGATGCTTAAACATGAATACGCAAGAAAAATTGAAGTGGAAATGGAAAGCGATTACATGTTCAATAGAAAATCACCAGTTACAGAAAAAAATTCACAGGAAATGGGAAAATTAATAGCTAAAGCAGTTGGAATTAGAGACAAAGATAAAATCACAATACGTAAAAGTATTGGAGCTGAAGTAGTTGGAATGACTGTATGTCCATGTGCACAGGAAACTGTTAAAGAAGTAGATAAAAATAAATTACTTGAATTTTTGGATGAAGAAACCACACAAAAAGTAATTGATACTGTAACTTTTGCTTCACACAATCAAAGAGGAGTTGGAACAATATTAATTGAAGTTCCTAAAAATCAAAAAATTAATGCAGACACTATTATTGAAATAATAGAATCTTCAATGAGCTCCCCTGTTAGTGGACTATTAAAACGCCCAGATGAAAATGCAACAGTTATGAATGCCCACCAAAAACCAGTATTTGTTGAAGACTGTGTTAGAAATATGGTAGAGAAAATTGTTGATGAATTTTCATATTTACCAGATGATACTATAATAACTATTTGTCAATTAAATAAAGAGAGTATTCACAGACATGATGCATTTGCTGAGAAGGTTTCAACAATGGCTGAATTAAAAGAAGAAATGAAAGATATTTTAAATTAAAATAATTAAATAAAAAGGAATAATATGTCAAATTTACATAGAATTGCAGGAAACATACTTGGAAAATTTAATGCTTTTAAAGGATCTAGACCCGCAATGGACAATGGTAAAATATTAATTGTTAGAGGATTTATACCTGATACAATCAATATTGAAAAAGAAGCAGATGAAATTTTCGATGATATTATTAAAAGTTTTGAAGGCGAAGAAATAGATGTAGTTTCCGATGAAGCTGGAAAACTAATCAATAGAATGGATGAACAGGTAAGGTCTTCTGTAAGTGTTAATGCAATAACAGACCCTAATGGGGTTTTAAGACTTGTTAAAGATTTTGAAGCTCGAGGAATTACTGTTAAATATAGGATGTTTAAAATGCCTGGTGCAGGAGCATTCATTGTCACATGGAAAGATACAAATAATGCAGGCCCATGTTTTATTGAAGTAACCGTTTCTGGTTATGAATAAAACATTTTTTTTATTTATTAACTTATTATATTAATTTAAAAAAAAACAAATAAATAAAATATTAAATTTAAATAAAAAACCATCACCTTAATACTTTATACTTATTAAATCAATAAACTAATGACTAATATTTTATACACTTTTACTAAAAACACTATTTAAGGATGATTACCCAATAAATTAAAAACATAATTTAACTGATTTTTATGGAAATTCTAAATAATTTAAAATCAAAGAAAGTTTCAATTGAAGAATTATCAAAAGAAGATCTATCCAATTTATTAAAGGTAAAATCTAGTAAAATAATAGATTTGATGAATCTTGCAAATGAAAAAAAAGAAAACAACAATACTACTTATTCTAAAAATGTTTTTATACCCATAACAGAAATATGTAAAAACGACTGTGGGTACTGTAACTTTAAAAAAAGCCCAGATGATAAAGGAGCAATCATCCTTAAAAAATTAGATGAAATTTTAAATACCTTAAAAGAAAGTGAGAAATATGGATGTAAGGAGGCATTATTTACTTTTGGTGAAGATGCCGATGAAGAAAAAGTAGTAAAAGAAATATTAGAAGATATGGGTTATGGAAAAATGGTTGATTATACATATGACTTTTGTAAATCCACACTTATAAATACTAATCTCTTACCACATACCAACTGTGGAAATATGTCCTATAATGATATGAAAAAATTAAAAGAAGTAAATGTATCAATGGGCTTAATGTTAGAGACATCTTCTAAAAGATTAATGGAAACAATTGCACATAAGAAAAGTCCTGGAAAATTACCAAAACGAAGAATAAAAACGATAACAAATGCAGGAAAATTAAAAATACCCTATACTACAGGTATTCTAATTGGAATTGGTGAAAAAAAAGAAGAAATTGTTGATTCCTTACTTACAATTAAAAAAATACATGAAAAATATGGTCACATACAAGAGATAATCATACAAAACTTCACACCTACTTCTGGAATAGAAATGGAAAATTATCCCTCACCAAGCTTAATGGATATGGTAAAAACCGTTTCACTTGCAAAATTATTATTTGATAATGTGTCTATTCAAGTACCACCTAATCTAAATTATGACACTGCACAAATATTTTTATTATGTGGATGTGATGATTGGGGAGGAGTATCTCCCTTAACTAATGATTATGTTAACTCAACATCCCCTTGGCCAACACTTGATTATTTAAATGAATTAACACTAGACTGTGGAAATCTTCTAAAAGAAAGACTTGCAGTCTATGAAAAATACATAAACAATGATTATTTAAGCCCACTTACATATGATAAATCCCTTAAACTTCAAAATGAGATTAATAAATCCTAAGATTACAAATAGTGACAATTTACAAATTTTATCTAAAATAATCACTCAACTCTTGCATCCACTACAATATGACTTACTCCTGGAGAGTATTTTTTCACCTTTACAAGATTAAGCAGTTCAACATCTCTATTTACTGCTACTTCTTTAATTCTCTCTATTGGCCTAGTGTCTATTAATTTATCGGGAACTGTTTCATGATAATGTAATATACCTCCAGGATTTAAGGAATTTATTGCTGAAGGTAAAAATTCATGAGTTGTTCTAACATAACCCATAAGAATTCTATCTGCCTTATATTTAGAGACTTCTACCCTGCAATCCCCTAATATAGGAACCATTTTTTCATATCCTGCCTTTTGGTTAATATGATTTAATTCTATATTGGTCTTTAAAAAATTATAGGAGTTAGGATTAAGTTCAATAGAATAAATATTTTTAGGATTTGCATGTACCCCGATGGGAATAGAGAAATATCCTATACCTGCAAACATATCAAGGACAACTTCACCATCACCAACTAATTTTGCTATTCTCATTCTTTCATTAGTATTTCCTTTTGACCACATGACTTTTGAAATATCTAACTTAAATAAGCAACCATTTTCTTTATGGATTGTTTCAGTAGTATCTCCAAGTAAAACATCAACTGTTGGCTCCCTTAATTGACCATGAATATTTCCAATCTTAATAATAGATTCTACATGAAATTTATCTTTTAGTTTTTCTAAATTATCCTTTGATAAATTATTATACTTTTCATCTAAAATTAATATTTTGCCGATAATTTTCCACTTCATTTTATCCCCAAAGAAACTCATGACTTAAAAATATTGAAATTCTAATACATATTAAAAATATATTTAAATATAAACCTATATTCCAATAATTTATAATATCTGCTTTTTGATAATAAAATAAAATTTATTAAAAAGTAATACTATTAATATTCATTTATATGATAATATTAATTACTTACTTATTAATTATTAATTTATAAAAATACTAAAAATTAAAAACGAAACTATTATATATGTTAAAAACATAGTGTAATAAAGTTAAGTTTTACTTATAATCTGATTTTATTTTAATTATAATAATTTAAATAGTATTTTTATATATTTTAAAAATTAAATTTTGCACTACTTGTAAAAATTATAAATGTTTTTTAAAATATGTTTATTTTTAAGTTTATTTTAAAAAAAAATTAAAAATAGGATAAGTATTATTTAAATTAATAATTATTTAATAAAAGTTTTTAAAAAAAATTTTAAAAATAAAATATTTAAAATTATTAATATATAATGATTTTAAAAGACTGATGAATTTATAGTTTTAATAAAATTTATTTCATACAATTCATTGCATGTTTTAGAAAAAACGAGGTGTTTACATGGACGATGAAAAAATTGTAAAAGGTACCACCACTGTAGGTATCACTTGTAAAGACGGCATTGTTTTTGCTACTGAAAGAAGAGCTACAATGGGAAGTTTAGTAGCACACAAAGTAGCAAAAAAAATATTCAAAATTGATGATCATTTAGCAGCTACTATTGCAGGTAGTGTTGGTGATGCACAAAACTTAATGAAAATAATGAGGGCAGAAGTATCTTTATACCATTTAAGAAATGGAAATTCAATTAGTGTTGAATCTGCTGCTACATTAACTGGAAATGTTTTACGTTCAGGACCTAGAGCAGTGCAAATATTACTTGGAGGAGTAGATGAAGAAGGTTCAGCTATATATTCTCTTGATGCTGCAGGAGGAGTTATTAAAGATAAATGTGTATCTACCGGATCTGGTTCCATATTTGCATATGGAGTTTTAGAAGACCGCTTCCATGAAGATATTACTGTAGAAGAAGGTATTCTATTAGCTTTAAGAGCACTTTCCTCTGCAACAGAACGTGATGTGTTCTCTGGAAATGGATTCTTAGTAGCTACAGTTACATCAAATGAAGGATACACATTATTAGATAAAGAAACAGTTGATGAAAAATTAAAAGAAATTGACTAATTTTCTTATTTTTTCTTTTAATCTTTAAACTTAATAAAATAAACATTTGTATATTTTTAATTGTTTGACTCAATTTTTTTATATAATTTATAAATATTAGATATCTTAAAATAAATTAAAATTAAAAAAAAGATTTAAGATATCAAAACAAAATTTTAAAGATTTAATTAAATTCTAATTTATTTTATATTTAAATTAATTTTTATATTTAGCAATTTAAATTAATTATTAATAATTTACCATAGTTAACTTAAGTTAAATTAATTTATTTTAAAAATATTAAAAAAATAAAAAATAGTTCAAATTTAAAAAAAGACTAAGCTTTAATATGATTACTTAATTGAAAATTACATATTTATTTTTTAAAAAAAGAAGTGATTAGATGGCTTCAGAAGTTCTAGAAGAAACAAAGAAAACTATTATAAGCAGATTACCTGAAAGGGTTAAAGTTGCTAAAGTTGAATTTGAAGGTCCGGAGGTTGTAATTTATACTAAAAACCCAGAAATAATAACTGAAAATGGAGACCTAATACGTAATTTAGCAAAAGATTTGAGAAAAAGAATTATTATCCGTTCAGATAAAACTGTTTTACTTGAACCTGAAACGACAATAGAAAAAGTTCATGAAATCGTCCCTGAAGATGCACAAATATCAGACATATCATTTGATGATGTAACCTGTGAGGTTATTATTGAAGCATTAAAACCAGGACTTGTTATTGGTAAATATGGTGTGACTTCAAGAGAGATTGTTAAACAAACTGGATGGGCACCAAAAATATTAAGGACCCCTCCAATAAAATCTGAAATTATTGGAAGAATTCGAAATACTGTAAAAAACAGCAGTAAAGAAAGAAAAAAATTCCTACAAAATCTTGGGCAAAAAATCCACACTGGAAGTAAATATGAAAATGATTGGGCAAGATTAACTTCTATGGGAGGATTTAAAGAAGTGGGAAGAAGTTGTAGTTTGCTTCAAACCCCTAATAGTAAGGTTTTACTTGATTGTGGAGTAAACGTCGCAGCAAATGAAGATAAAAATGCATTTCCTTTTTTAAATGTTCCTGAATTTAATATTCAAGATTTAGATGCAGTTGTTATTTCTCACTCACACCTTGATCATTGTGGATTTGTACCCTATCTTTACCATTATGGTTATGAAGGACCAGTTTATTGTACAACAGCAACAAGAGATTTAATGACATTACTCCAATTGGATCATATTGATATTGCACAAAGAGAAGATAACCCCTTACCTTTTAATACAAAACATGTACAAAAATGTATTAAACACACCATTTGCCTAGATTATGGTGAAGTAACAGATATCTCCTCTGACATTAGATTAACCTTACATAATGCAGGCCATATTTTAGGTTCTGCAATGTGCCATATGCATATTGGTGACGGTTCACATAACCTTGTATATACCGGGGATTTCAAATATGAAAGAAGTAGACTTCTTGAACCTGCAACTACAAGATTCCCACGTGCTGAAACAGTTGTAATGGAAAGTACTTATGGTGGTCGTGACGATGTACATCCATCAAGAAATAGTGCTGAGAAAGAAATGATGAAAACCATTTACAAAACCTTAAAACGTGGAGGAAAAGTTTTAGTTCCTGTATTTGCTGTTGGAAGAGCACAAGAGCTAATGATTGTACTTGAAGAATATATGCATCATGGTATGATTGAGGAAGTACCAATTTATATTGACGGAATGATTTGGGAAGCAACTGCAATTCACACTGCAAGACCAGAATACTTAAGTAAAGATTTAAGAGATCAAATATTCCATATGGGTAGAAACCCATTTGTATCTGATTCATTTATTAAAGTTACTAACACAAATCAAAGAAAGGATATTGTTGAAGGAGAACCATGTATTATTCTCTCAACTTCAGGAATGTTAACTGGTGGAAACTCTGTTGAATACTTTAAATGTCTATGTGAAGATGAGAGGAACACATTAATCTTTGTAGGTTACCAGTCTGAAGGTTCTCTTGGAAAAAGAATTCAAAAAGGATACAAAGAAATTCCTCTTGAACACAATAATAAAACTAGAGTATTTAATGTTAAAATGGAAATTAATACCATCCATGGATTTAGTGGTCATTCTAACAGACGTCAATTAATGGACTATGTTAAAAGGTTAAGCCCAAGACCTGATAAGATTATAGTCTGTCACGGTGACCCCTATAAAACAGTAGATTTAGCTAGTAGTATTCATAGAAGTTATAAAATGGAAACAAAAACACCATTAAATCTTGAATGTACTAGAATTCAATAAATCTATTTAACCTTTAAGCAGATTAAAATTAATTAGATAGATTAATAATTAATTTTAATCAATCACTTCTTTTAAATAAAAACCTTTAAAAATATATTTATCATTGAAATAAGTTTATAATCTAATCAGCTTTTAATATCAATTTCTAGAATTAAGATTTTATATTTAAAACTTATTATTAAAAAAATCAAAAGAAAACTTATTTTCTCAAAGACCATATTCAATTTCTATTATTTAATTTACTTATTTATTAAAAAAATAAAAAAAATTTTTAATAATAGAAAAGACATAATTAATAATATTATTAAAAAAATTTAAATAGGTGAATTCATGGTTACATATTCAGAATCTGGAGTAGATATTGATCTTGAAGCAGTTACTGTATCCAAATTAGCTTCAACACTTAAATCAACATTAAAAAATAGAGAAGTTTTAACTGAAAGCGGTCATTTTGCAGCTTTAGTACCCTTAGGCGATAAAGCAATAGCAATGAGTACTGATGGAGTTGGAAGTAAAATTTTAATCGCTGAAATGATGGAAAAATATGATACTGTAGGAATTGACTGTATTGCTATGGTTGTAAATGATATACTTTGTGTAGGTGCAGAACCAATAGCACTTGTAGATTATTTAGCAGTAGAAACTCCAGACCCTGATAGAGCTGAAGAAATTGCAAAAGGTCTTGCAGAAGGAGCAAATCAATCTAATATTGCAATTATTGGAGGAGAAACTGCATCATTACCTGGAATCATTAAAGATTTTGATTTAGCTGGAACAGGTATTGGATATGTAGATAAAGATAAAATTATCACCGGCGATAATATAAGTCCGGGAGACATATTAATTGGTATAAAAAGTAATGGTATACACAGTAATGGATACAGTTTAGCTAGAAAAACAATATTTGAAAAAGCAAACCTTACAGTACATGACTCACTACCTAATAATCCTAAATTAAATGTAGGTGAAGAATTACTTAAACCAACAAAATTATATGTAAAACCTATTGTGAATTTACTTAAATCAAATTACAATATTAAAGGATTGGCTCATATTACTGGTGGAGGATTTACTAATCTTAATCGTCTTAAAGATGATGTTGGATTTAAAATAGAAAATTTACCTGAACCACAAGACATATTTAAATTTATATATAGCCAAGGAGTTCCTATAGAAGAAATGTATAGAGTCTTTAATATGGGAATTGGTTTTGTTGTAATTGTATCAAAAGAAGATAAAGAAAAAATATTAGAAGAATTAAATAAAACTGAAGAAGCATTTGAAATTGGGTGTGTAATCGACCAGGAAAAAATCATAATAAAAACTTTTGAAAATACTGAAATAGAATATTAATTTTTATAATTAAAATCCCATTTTAAAAAAAAACTTCTTTGAGCATTTTAAATAAAAAAAAATTAAAAAAAAATTAAATTATAAATTTATGTTAAATTTTCACAAAAAAAATATTGGATGGAGAATAAATGATAATTACAGAAGATAATGAAAAGATCCTTGTAAATGAAATATTAAAAAATTTAGGAGTAAATGAAGATGATGCTGCACTTGTTACAGAAGTAGTTCTTGATGCAGATTTAAAAGGATTCACTTCACATGGAATTGGAAGATTTCCCCAATATATTAAAACAATTGATGCTAATAACATTAAAATTACTGGTGAAATTGAAATTGTAAGAGAAACTGAATCAATAGCAGTTATAAATGGTCACAGTTTATTCGGACAAGTAGTTGCATATAAAGCTATGGAAATTGCAATTGAAAAAGCTAAAAAAACAGGAATTGGAATGGTAGGTGTTCATAACTCTAACCACTTCGGAGTTACTGGTTTTTACTCAGATTTAGCTAGAAAAGAAAATTGTATTGGTCTTACATTTGCAAATACTGAACCTGCAATTGCACCTTTAAATGCTAAAAAACCTATTATTGGAACAAACCCTATTGCAATAAGTATTCCTAATCATAAAACATTTATTGCAACAGATATGGCAACCTCAACAACTGCAAGAGGTAAAATTATAGAATGTCAAAGAAAAGGAGAAAAATTACCTCCTAACACCGCATTAGACAAAGAAGGTAATCCTACAACAGATCCCTCAGAAGCTCTTGAAGGTTCAATTTTAGCATTTGGCTCATTTAAAGGTTATGCACTTGCATTTATAATTGAACTTATGTGTGGACCACTTGTAGGAGCTGCATGTGGAAGTGATGTTAAAGGTACTGCTAACTATAAAGAAAACTGTACAAAAGGAGATTTATTCGTTGCAATTGATCCTGATAAGTTTGTAGGTTATGATACATTCGAAGCAGGAATCGACAAGTATATTGATGAGATTAGAGAAGAGGGAGGATTCGTCCCTGGAGATATTGAAGATAAAAGAATTGCAGACCATAAAGAAAATGGAATGCCTATTGATGAAATATTATACGATCAATTAAAAGAAATTTGTGATGGTCTTGATATTGATATAGACAAATACATAGACCAATAATCAATTAATTTAAATTAAAATTTAAGTGAATTAATTAAATAATTTCAAATTATTTAATTTATTCATAATCTCGAGACTTTTTTCCACCATTATCCAATTTTTTATTATTAAACTTAATTTTACAAACTATTAGATTCCCTACTTACCATTATCCCCATAATTTTTTCAAAATTAACATTATTCTTATTATATTTTTCAAAATTATTATTATCCTAATTATTATATTTTTTTCAAAATTATTATTATTATTATTATTATTATTATTATTATTATTATTATTATTATTATTATTATTATTATTAAAATAAGATATTAAAAATAATTATTATAAATATTTTAATTTTAAAAAAAATATTTTATTGAATCTTATTTTATTAGACATAGCCATATTAAATAAGCTAAAAATTATTAAAAATAAAAATAATAGCTTAAAATAAATAAATATTAACATATAAAAACTATAAGATAATTTAAATAATATTAGCATATAATAAAAAACATTATTTTTATAACATTTATAAACTAATAAGAATATTCCCAGTATATTCCAGTGAAGATATATATTTTATTTATAAATTTTATTAAAAATAAAAATCCTCATAAAAATATTAAAAATAGATACTATGAAAATATATGAAATTCAAAAATATTTGATTTAATTAATGAAAAATGTCATTTAAATGAATGAAAAATTATACCTACTATTAAAAAATATAATAAAAACTAGAAAGAACTAAATGGATATTAAGTTAAAAATAATAAAAATTAAAAAAAGAGATTGAAATGAGATAATATTGATTTATTAGTAAAATATAGAGTCTAAACTACTAATCTTATTATTAACCCATTATACGTGCAATATCTTCTTTTGGATTGTCATTAATAGGTGTTAAATTATAAGTATCCACTAAAACTTTAACAATATCATCATTAGCCCATGCAGGCAATATTGGTCCAATTAACATGTCTTTTTTACCAAGGTAGAATAAAGCCCAAAGAACAGCAGCTGCTTTTTGTTCCATCCAACTTAATACAATAGTAAGAGGCAAGTCATTTAATTCACATTCAAATAAATCACATAATGCTAAAGCTACATATACAGCCGCAATTGCATCATTAAATTGACCCATATCAATTAATCTAGGTACTCCTTCAATATCACCTAAATCTAAATCATTGAATTTATATATCTAAAGTTCCTGCCCCAATGTGGCTTATTCGAGAAGAAAATAAAATTATAAATAAAGAAATTGAAATCATTAAAAAATGCAAAAATGAATTAAAAATGAGAATAGGATTTTTATTTGAAAATGAATTAAAACCTTTAAAATATGCATTAATAAAAGCATCAAAAAATAATGTTAAAATAAATATTCTAGCATCCTCTTATTGCATAATAAATGATAAAGAAATTAACATAAAATAAGATTTAAATCATCCTAATATAAAAATAAAAAATGCAGATATACCAGTAGTTAAAATGATGATAAGAGATGGAAAAGAAATGCTCCATATTTATAGTAAATTTAGTAAAGATAAAAGAATACCTCTTAAAAATACTTCAATAGCTATGTGGAATCAATATGAAGATATAAGTAAAAACTATGATGAACGATTTGATAAAGCCTTTAATGGGAAAAATAAAAAAAATTAATCCTGTTGATTCTCACTACGATATTCTGCATAAAAACCATCAGTATCTGCGTATATTGTATGGAAACCATATTTTTTAGCATTCTCAATAGTATATAGAATATATTCTCTACCCCAAGCAGTGATTGCTTGAGCACATTCAAAAGAATACCATCTAAACCTCCCATATCCATAAACACCATACATAGTATTGATTAATCTTTTTATTGCTGATTGTTGAATATCCAAAATTTTCTTTTCTGTAGGATTGCTAGATTCTTTCATTTGTTTTTTAATTTTAAGTCTTTGATTTAAAATATTTCCAATTACAGATGGAATAAATCCTTTAGGATTTTTTAAAAATTTATAATTATGTTCAGGTGAGATAAAATACCTCTCATCATCATTAAGTGTAGAATCTGTATTATCTAAAGGATTATTATCTCTTACTAAAACATCGGGACATATATTTTTTGATATAATAATACTTGGATACAAGCTTCTAAAATCGAATTGTATAAGATTTTCATGTAAACCTGGAACAGGTTCTTTTACAAATCCCCCTTCATTTTGATCATGAACTCTAGAAGTATCACCTGCTTCTGGTTTATTTGGGGTAACTTCATCAATTTTATATGCTTCTTTTACTAAATACCATTCTGCCTGTTGACCTGTAGTCATACGTGTAATATCAAAGAAAGGTTGACCAACAATACGAGTAAGCTCTAAGTTTAATGGTAATGTTTGCTCTGCAATCATTAAAGTTGATACTACATCATCTAAAGAATAATCAAATAATCGATCTAAATCTTCATCATCACTATCCCAGTACTCATAAATAAATTCCCCTGGAACATCTATTTTTTCTTCACCAAATAACTCTAAATATACTCTTTCCAAAGTGTATCTATCCAGTGTCATATATCTTCTCATAACCAAATATAAATCTACATGAATAAGTCCTTTAAATGATGCTGCATCTGTAAATCCTCTTTTTATAAATTTTATTCCCGTTCCATCCATACCCCAATTTAATTCAATTCCATGGATTTCAGCACGGTTTTTAAGATATGGAAAATCGAAGTTATCTGAGTTATATCCGACGATTATATCTACCTGATTATTTTTAATAATCTCATCAAATCTTTTAATCATTTCTTTTTCAGATTTTAAGGTTTCGATAAATGAATTATCTGTTTGACCAACTTTATTTTTTGTAGATAAGACCTTTTTTATACCAAAATTACAGTTGATTCCAATCATAATAATCTCATCAATATCAGAATTTGGTAGCCCTCTTGGATTATAAACTTCCAAATCAAAACTCAATATATTAAAATCATTGAAATAATGTTCATCTAATCTTCGAGGAGATTTGCTAAGTTTAATAATTTGAAGATTATCATCATCACTCTTAACAGATTCATGATGAGAGATTAATTCCCCTTGGATTTCTACAACTGTCATTGGAACAACATCATTATCCATTAAATAACGTCTATAAAATGGAATATCATGTTCCCTTATATTAATTACGGAATCTAAATCCTTAATTTCATCTCTGTATTTAGGTACTTCCTGAGGATGAGCAAATGTGATTTTAATGAATTTTTTAGGAATTTGAAAATCCTTTTTATCTACTACTTTCACTTCATCTGTTTCATATTTTTCCAAATCCTTCAAACACTGAGAAATATCATTTGCTTCAATATAAAAATAAGGACTAAAATTATAATCTAGTGCAATAATTTTTTTAGGATTATCTTTATTTATTTCCCTTCCAAGCAAACGTATGACAGGTTTTTCATCCTCTGTAATATAATCAATATCCAATATTACAATATTTTTTTTAATCATAATATCAACAGTGCCGAATATAATTTTAATAATTAATCAATTAATTTTGATTCTTTTTCTTCCTTGTATGTCTTTATAACTGCAAATGCAACTCCTAAAATTAAAGGACCTAAAATAAAACCTACTATACCTAAAAACTAAAGGACCTGCTACAAATCCTAAAAGCAAAATTAAAGGATGTAATTCTGCATATTTACCTGCAATAGCTGGACGAATATACATATCACTTAAAGATAAAACTGCACCAACAATAAATACTAATACAACTCTTGTATAATTACCATTACATAAATCCATTATAGCTAAAATACAATATATAGGCCAAGGTCCAAGGACTGGTATTAACTGGAATAAACCAGTTAATATTCCTAAAAATACAGAATAAGGATAACCTAAAATTCCATAACCAATAAAAGCAATAATACCAATAATTACACTTGTTAAAAAATGACCATAAAATATACTTTTTAAAACTTCTTTAATCTGGTTAAACATATGGTCAAAAAACTCTTGATTACCCTCTGGAATAAATGTAAATATATAATCCCAACATTGACTTCCATCACGTGCAAAGTAAAATGTTGAAAAGACAAGTATTAAAATGGATATTGCAATATCAGGAACATTTTTTAAAAACGTGACAGCGTAATCCAATACTCCTTTTAAAATGGCATTTGATGATTCAAAAAGATTATTTGATATAATATGACCTAAACCTTCATATTGAGGAGGCAGATATGTTATAAACATATTGTTTAAACTATTAGCATCAAAAAATGAAATACCTCCTGAAGAGGCAAATAATGGTGAAATTATTTCGACTATTTGAAATAGCAAATAGAAAATAATTAAAAATATAGGAATTGTTATTAAAAACATCCCCACGATATTTGAAAATGTCAAACTATTTATTTTATTATTAATCCTTCCTGCAATCGGACGAACTCCTAAAGATAAAATAATCCCCAATATCACCATATTTAAAATTGGAGTTAAAACAAATATTGATAAAATTACTAAAAATATTATTATCAAAATAGGTATTGATAGTTTATCTCGAATATTAATACTCAATATATCACACATCAAAATAATTTTTAAATTTTCTCCCCAGTAGGAGCCCTTCTATAATTTGCAAATTCGCTTATTAACTTTAAATCCTCATCATTAAATACAGGCCCTTCTTTACATATTCTCCAACCAGTTTTATCTACACAACACTGACCACAAATACCAATAGCACATTTCATATACCTTTCAAGAGAATATTCAGATGAAATATTATTTTCTTCCAGAATATCATAAATAGGTTTCATCATAATCTCAGGCCCACATACTACTGCAAAATCATAGGTATTAGACTCAATTAGATCAATTGTCCTATTTGTTGCAAATCCTTTATAACCAGAAGACCCATCATCTGTAACATTATATACATTTGCACCAGATTTTATTAATCTGTCCTCAAATAATAATTCATTTTTCGTAACTGCTGCACAGACAACATCAACATTATTATCTTCGATTGCACAATCAGTAAATGCTGCAATAGGAGCCATTCCCACTCCTCCCCCAATAGCCAGTATTTTTTTACCTTTAGGTACATTAAATCCATGACCATAAGGCCCTCTTAAGCCCAAATAATCCCCTGAATTTAAACTGTGAACTTCATCAGTAAATGGGCCAATATTTTTAACTGTAATACTAATTTCATTATTATCTAAATCAAATGAAGATATTGACATTGGTTTTTCATCATTAAAATTCCATATCATTAAAAATTGACCCGGAGATGGAAAATTTTCCTCCATATTCCAATCAAAATAAAAACTTTTAATTGTAGGAGTTTCTTCAACTATTCTTTTAATTTTTAAAACCCTTGGAACATTCATATAATCAACCCTAATTTTTATGTCCACATCCTATCATTTCACCGATAGAATTAAAATTATGCTCCTCCATAAAAACTTTCAAATCTTTAGAGATATTAGAAAATACTTCTACACCTTCATTCATTATAGATGTTCCAATTTGAACTGCAGAAGCACCAGCATATAAAAATTCAACAACATCTTCATAATTTAATATTCCTCCCACACCAATTACAGGAATATTAACTGCCTCATAAACATCATAAACACATTTAACTGCAATTGGCTTAATTGCAGGACCACTCATCCCCCCAAATTTGTTTTTTAAAATAGGTTTACCTGTTACAATATCTATCTTCATTCCAGGCCCAAGAGAATTAATCAAACTTAGGCAATCCGCACCTGCTTCTTCTGCAGATTTTGCAATTACACTTATATCAGTAACATTAGGAGTTAATTTTACAATAACTGGAATATCTACACTTTCACTTACGGCACTAACAACTTTAGCTGTTAAAACAGGGTCTTCACCTATTGAAGCACCATATCCTTCCATTGCATGAGGACATGAAACATTTAACTCAATCATATTAACTAAATCTTCAACTTCCCCTGCAACATATGAAAATTCTTCTGGTGTAGCCCCATATATAGATGCAATAGATGCTTGATTAGTTGATGGTTCCACCTGCTTAAGCTCATCTTTAAAAACATCTACTCCCGGAGAAGATAATCCTATTGCATTTAATATTCCACCTGTAACCTCAACAGTAGTTGGATTATGATAACCGGGATTTGCTTCTTTTGAAAAAGATTTACTGATTACTGCCCCAGCACCAGAACGTAAAATCCAATTTAAACTACTTGCATTACTACCCATAATACCTGCAGCCAACATTAATGGATTTTTAAGTTTTACATTACAAATTTCACATTCTAACATAATAAACTCCTTAACAAATTAATAATATTAATAATCTTATTATTTATAAAAATATTACTCAATAATAATTTATAGATAATATAAGATTTATAATTATGCAGTGAAAATGGAAAATTATGTGAAAATTTATTACGATGTATCTTTAAAATATAATTATGGAAATTTATATAATAAATTGTATTGCTGGTTTTTTATCATTTGACTCTGATTTTAAATTAAATGATTATGTTCTTTTTAATGATGAAGATGTTGTATCGAAAATACACAATATTAACAATAATATTTTAACAGATGAAGAAATAAAAATTATTGAAAATACTCCTGATTGTGATGAAATCATAATTGAAACAAACAAAAGACTTTCCGATTATAAGGATTTAAAAAAATACGATAAAATAATAGTTCAAAATCCAAATAAAGGTGGAGAATTTTTTAGAGAAAATATAGAAAGTATTTTAAAAGAAATTAACTATATTAAAGATTACAAAGATTATAGGGATAAAATAGTTAAAATAAATAATGAATTATCTATTTTAAAGATGAAAGAATCTTCTCAGGAAGAAGATAAACTATTAATCCAAGGAATAAATTCCATAGACGAAATTGATGAAAGTATTTCACAATTAATTGAGCGAATTCGAGAATGGGAAACTATTTATTTTCCGGAAATAGAAACCATTCACAATAATGAATCTTATATAAAATTAATTGCCGATTATCCTACCCGTGAAGAAGCGATTAAAAATAATCCCGATATATTTAAAGATATTATAATAAGTAATGGTGCAGATTTAAAAGATGAAGACATATTTATTTTAAATGATTTTGCAAAATCCCTTAAAGCATTACAAGTATCAAGAACAAATATAGAAAACTATATTGACAATAAAATGGAAGAACTTGCACCGAACCTTAAAAATCTTATAGGTGCAAATTTAGGTGCAAAACTGATAGCACACGTTGGAAGTCTTAAAAGACTTTCCACTTTATCTGCAAGTACAGTCCAAATTATAGGTGCAGAAAAGGCATTATTTAGACATTTAAAAACAGGGGAAAATCCTCCAAAACATGGACTCATTTATCAAAGCCCTTATGTTAGAGGAAGTAACTATTGGGTTAGAGGAAAAATTGCAAGAAAACTTGCACTTAAAATAAGCTTTGCAGTTAGAAAAGATGTTTATACCAATGAAATTAATACAAATTTAAAAGAAGACCTCGAAAAAGAAATTGAAAAAATTAATAAAGAAAATCCATTTGGCAAAACTAAAAATAAAAAAGGAAAATCTAAACTTAAAACTAAAAATAAAAAGAAATCTAGAAAAAACACATACCACAAAAAAACCAAAAAGCAAAGACGTAGAAAAAAATAATATTAATTCTTATATTGATTAAAATTAAAATTATTGCAAATTTAAACTATAAAATAAAAAATAAAAAAATTTAAAGGGATAAAATGGATGTTTATAAATTTGACGATGAAATAGCTACAATAAATAGTATTCCATCTAAAAGAGTATATGGAGAAAGACTCATAACAGATGAAAAAACTGAAATGGAATATAGACTCTGGAATCCTAACAGATCTAAATTAGCATCAGCACTACTTAATGGTTTAAGTGAAATAAACTTAAAAAAAGACTCAAAAGTATTATATCTTGGTGCATCAACTGGTACAACCGTATCCCACATATCAGATATAGTAGAAAATGGAATTATATATGCTGTTGAATTTTCACCAGTAAGTATGAGAAAACTATCCCGCCTATCTCAAACAAGAAATAATATTGTAGCACTTTTAAATGATGCTACAAAACCTAAAGAATATTTGAATATTATTGAAAAAGTAGATCTTGTTTACTGTGATGTAGCTCAAGCTAGTCAAACAAAATTATTTATTGACAATATGAATATTTTCCTAAAATCTGATGGTCAAGGAGTATTCATGATAAAATCAAGAAGTATTAATGTAAATATTAAACCTAAAACAGTTTTTAAAGAACAAGAAAAAATATTAAAAGCCAATGGCTACAAAATAATTGAAAAGATTAAATTAGAACCATATGAAAAAGATCATATTTGTTTTTTAGTTGAAAGATCTTTTTAAAATTAAATAGAATATTAAAATTTTATTACTAACAATATTATAAAAAAATATAGATTTAAAAAAATATTAAAAGTAAAATGTTTACACACATTAATTTTTATAAAATAAATTAATACTATACAAGTATTATAATAAAATTATTATTTAATATAAATAATACTAAGGTAATAATTTAGTGATAAAAAAAATATATTTTATTACTATATTAAAAAATTTATTAAAAAATAGATATAATTTTATATAGAAAAATAAACCTATAGACCAAATATAAAATTCACGGAAAAAATCCAAAAAAGTATTACTATTGATACCTTTTTATAGTATTAAAATTATAATATAACTTGCTAATGCAATATAGAGAATAGTTCAAAAGACCGCCTCTAGATACAATTCACTCCATAATAACTCCACATCACTAATTATCTAGAGGATTGAACTTATTTTCAGAAATACTCTTTTTAAACTCATTTTACTATATATTTTTATTAAAATTTATTTTAATTTAAAAAATTTTAGATTAAAAATATTCTTAAAAAAGTATTACTAATTTTTGATAATCTCATCAAAAAATCTTCATGAATTATAGTTATTTATTAAAAAACCAGAAATAAAAAATCATATATTTCTAGTGAAAAAAATAATAGTAAGTAATAAATTTTTAATAAAAAATAATAAAAATTAATAAAATTTTTATATGAAAAATATAGAATTGAGTAAAACAAATTATAATTCTTTTTCAATTTCATCAAGGATTATTGATGCTAAAACATTTTTTGATGATAATGGAACTTTCTTAGATTGACCATTATCTTTAATGAGAATTATTTCATTGGTGTTAGAACCAAAACCACATCCATTATGTGAGAGGTCATTTGCAACAACAAGATTTGTACCGGCCATTTCAATTTGTTTTGTTGCACATTCTATTAGTTCATTTTCACTTATATTATATTGGGCCTTAAATCCTACAAGAAAAACATCTTTATTTAAATCCTTGATTTGCCTTATAATTTTCTCAACAGGTTTAAATTCTAACATTAAATTTAAAGATGAAGAGATTTTACTAGGCATCATATCGATTGGTTCAAAATCACTTATTGCAGCTGTTGCTATAAAAACATCATATTCTGGAATTAATTTTTTTATACATTCATTCATTTGAGATGATGTTTCAAGATGAATTTGATTAAAAATTGAAGGAATCTTAACATCAACATTTGCAACAACTAATGTTAAATCAGCCCCTCGAATATAAGCTTCTTTTGCAAGTTCTAAACCCATTTTACCTGAGGATTTATTAGATATACCTCTTATCGGATCAATAGGTTCATATGTTCCACCTAAATTTATTAAAACTTTTCGACCAACAAGTGAATTTGACATTTTAACTCTTCTTAGATTTATTAATATTTTAAACTTAAAAATGAAAACTTAAGAATTATTCAACTTCATTCTTATTTAAATTAATTAATCTTAATGATTCTAAAACTATATTTTCAATATCTGAAAATTTAGCTTTACCTTCATCCATTTTAGGTTCTATAAAGTGAATACCTTCTTTTTTACATTTTTCAAGATTTTCATTTATTGCAAAATACATCGCATCATGCATTGATGGAACCATGAGTATAGGCGTATTATGACCATATGCTGCAAGAAGTAATGCATTAATTGGATTATCAGATATTTTATATGCAAATTTACTAATAACATTCGCTGTAGCAGGTGCAACTAAAATTAAATCTTCCTGAGAATATTTAACATGTTCAATTTTACCTGTTAATTTAGTTACAACATTCTGACCTGTTGCAAATTCCATAGAATTTGGATGAATTATATCACAAGCAGAATCACTCATAAAACATTTAACTTCCACACCATTTCTCCTTAAATCTCTCGCTAGTTGTACACATTTGGTAGCTGCAATACTACCAGTAACACATAATATTATCATTAATAACCCTCTATTTATTAATTAACTAAAATTTAATACTATTAAATTAAAAAAAATATATAATGAATATTGAAAAAATAAATAAAAATAAAAAAATAATTTTTAAAAAATAATTAAAATAATATATAATTTCAATAATTAATTAAGTCTAATATGCGATAGAATAAAATTAAAGTATTTTTCTTGATTAGAAAAATCATTTACAGGAGCAGTACATAAAATCACGTATAATTGACCATTTTTTTCAACCCAAATTGCTTTATGTTGTTTAGGTTCTGAATCAGTATCAGTTAAATAATCTGCTTCAAGTGCATTTTCTCCAGGGAATGCTGTGGAATTACCTAAAGATATTACTTCATTGGTTGTATTTGAAAGTATATTAGAATATGTATCATTGAAAAAATCTTCCATTGATTCTCCATCAAGTTGTCTTCGCTCAATATTAACATTTACATTACCCATGCTTGAGCTTTCATTAACAGAATTTAAATCTGTAATTGCAATGACACTATCATTACTCATAGACCTTGCAACAGTCCAATCATATGGAAATTTAATAAAAACCCCATTTTGAGATACTGTTTGCACTTCAGTTTCATTAGTATTTGTTTTACTTTTTTCATGATTAGATAAACCGATAGCTACAAAAATTAATAAAACTACTATAACTACACCAATAATTAAAACAGATTTCTTCATAAACTCACCGTAACTAAAAAACTATAATTAATAAATGAAAAAAATCATTAATTATTTTTCATTTCCCCCATCACCAGAATCAGAACCACCACCTGAATCAGAACCACCACCTGAATCAGAACCACCGCCAGAATCAGAACCACCACCTGAATCAGAACCACCGCCAGAATCAGAACTACCTCCCTTATCAACTGGAGTATTGGAATGAGATTCTGAAGATGAGTGAGTACTTGATGAAGTATCCCTAGTTGTTTTAGAACTATCTACAACATCATTTGTATATCTATCATTTGATACAGTAGTAGCAGATGAATTTAAATTAGAATAATTGTTAATTTCTAAAGGAAACGCAGAATCAACTACAATAATTGAAGAGTTTGTATTTGCTGATTGGAAATCAAAATTAAGCATTCCAAAACCAATACCTGTAGTAAATGCTAAAATCAAGAAAATACCTGCAATAATAGCATATTTACCTTCATTAGATCTTTTTCTTTTAGGTTTTTTACTTGCAGGTTTTCTAGGATTAACAACATATTTCTGTACAAGTTTTTCATCTTCTCTTTTACTTAACTCAGCAGCTCTTCTATCAGGCCTATAGTTATGTGGTTGATTAGAAGTATTTGGTCTGCCTTGCATAGTACGAATTCGACTAGAAGCATCAATATTTTTTAACTTAAGCATATATTGTCTTGAAAGTTGCTTATACTTATCATCAGAAATTCTACCCGCCTGATGATCTGCTTTAAGTTCTTTCATGACCCTAATAAGTTTTTCTTTATCTGGATTAATAATACCATCAACCTAAAATAAATTTTTAAAAAATATCACATAAATAAAAATAAATTATATTAGTGTATAATTTAATTTATCTAATATTTATCTTTTAAGATATAAAATTATTTTGAAAAAATTATCACTGCTAGAAACTTAAGCAAAAATTAATTATATATTAACATTGTTATATTTTATTTTAGCAAGTTTTTTATATTTTTATTTGCAAATAATGTTATTGA
>NZ_CAJOKH010000010.1 GCF_905235195.1 uncultured Methanobrevibacter sp.
TAGAACAAAACAAGGTATATTTAACCAAATATTCAACAGAAAAAATGGATGGATGAAAAAAATAAAATCCCAACTAACAAAATGACAAAGCCCTTATAAAATATAGATAATATTATAAATAATAATAATCAAATAAATAATTATATTGTAAGAATATTGTTTCAAAATATATACAATTTTATTAAAAACTGAAACATAATATTTTATAATATTTTAGTATATTATTTTAGCTTAGCTTAATTAATATTAAAGTTTAAGTTTAAAATTTTAGCTTAGCTTAATTAATATTAAAGTTTAAGTTTAAAATTTTAGCTTAGCTTAATTAATATTAAAGTTTAAGTTTAAAAACAAACATGAATTAAATATTTAATTAATATTAAACACTTATTAAATATTTAATTATTAGATTATTATTTAGAATAATTATAAAAAAATAAAAATTATAGTTTTAGTGAAGTGAAATTCATGCTTATAAAAGTTAGAAGAGATACTTTAATTATTTTGCTATTGGCATTTATGCTTATCCTATGTGGGAGAGTATTGACTTACGTAGCATATGCTTCTACTATTGAACAGGAAGAAGGTATTCCTATTACTGGAATTCAGATTAAAGGAAATGATGTAATTCCATTAGAAACTATTAAATCTAATATAGCAAGTTCTGGTTTAAGAGAAGGTAGTTATATTGATGGTGATATGTTACACACTTCTAAAAGAACTTTACCCCTATCAGAGGCAATTGATGATGCAAAAAAATATGCTAAGGATTCGGTGATTCCGGGTACTACTGCTATGCCTATTGTAGCTGTGGATATTAAAGTTGATAATTCAACTGGAATTGTAACTGTTACAGTTGTTGAAGATTTTAATAAAGTAAACCTTGGAGGTATTTTCACTACACCTTCAGCTTTTCTTTATGTATAAAGGGGTGGCAAGATGAAGTCAAAAGTAATATTTTTAGTTTTATGTGTAATCATTGTTTTATCTTCTATAAGTTCAATTTCTGCTACTATGAATTGTATTATTATTAGTGATCCTACTGGAAAGGATCCTAATGGTGCAGCAGCAGGAAGTATGTCTTTTGAAGAGAATATGTTTGAATCTACATTTGTAATGTCTACACAAAATCAATTCGCTATCCTTTCCGGGGGAGAAAGTGCAGACAATAGTTTAAGGTTAAAAATGGTTTGTGAAGCATTAGCTAATGTTGAAGATGGTGGAAGTGCATCTTCAGCAGCATCTGTTGCAAGTTCTTATTCTGGAATGAGGGCAGTTGTTGGAGGTCCTAATTTAGGTATGGCTGCAGGTGGATCTTTTGATGCATATGTAATCACAGAAGAAGATGATGGATCTTTCAGTTTATCCTACCGTTCAGGAGGTTTAGCTGTAATTCCTCCAGGTAAAAAAGGTGCTATTTTTCACATAAGGGATAGTCCAGGTGCTGGTGGAGGAGCTTCTGGAAGTAGAAAAGCAATTGCTACTGAAATTGCAAAAGAATTACGTGATGGATATCCTGCAACTAAGATTATGGGTACTGTAGTTGAAATGACTGCAACACAAACAGGAGAAGTTTATGGTGGAGGTGCAGACAATCTTTACTGTGGAATAAGTACTGGGGATATGTTCACTCCTGATGAATTAAATGAAAGAGGATATAATATGGGGGATGAATATTCTAAAGTCTGTCAAGATTGTGGTTGGTCTATTTCATTCCCTTCAGCAGAAGCTTATACAGTGTGTCCATATTGTGGTGCTCAAATGGAAACTGTTTATGCTTATGAAGCATTAGAAAATACTATTACAGTTAGTGACGATAGGGCAAATGTATTTGTTTATGGTAGTGATGAACAAGGTCTTTCCACTACAACATCAGATGTTGTACAAAGTGAAGTTTCTAAAAATGGGTATAGTTCTACTAATATTGCATCATCAATTAATAAGGCTATAAACAATGGTATTATTGTTGGTGTAAACCATGTTGAAGCTAAAGATATTAATATTAATAAAAATGCCAAATCTGTAGGTGTATATTATACTGAACTGCCTAATGGTAGAACCTCACCTCCATGGAATTTACCAATAAGTAATTTTGTTTTAAATATTTTAGGTGCTATTCAAACTGTAATTGGAATAGTTATAATAATTCTGGTTATATTTAGAGGCAGGCTTTTGAAATCTTTCCAAAATAGAACAACAAGATAATTTTTTTTTATTTTTTTATTTTTTTGAGTGATATTATGGCTTTGATTTTAATAAGGGGAGATAATAAAACAAAGGTTTTTAATGCAATTGAAGATGTTGAAAAACATGCAGATTTAAACATTATATCAAATCCTAAAACATTAGATTCTAAGGTTGCAGATAAATTTGTCTCTAAAATTTTAAATGCAGATTTAAAAACAGTTTCAAAAGTTGCTGCGGCATTTTTGATTGAAGAAAATCCCACTGTAGCTATTTCAAAAATTAGAAGTATTCATCCTCCAGCACATATTACTGTTGTAAGTGATGAATACAAAGTATATGAGGAATTATTGGAAATTTTATACAGCTCTTCCAATTTTAATGGTCTTAATTATAAAGTTTCTAATACTCATACAATTGATTATAAACAAACAAAAACAATTGATTATTAATTTAATCAATTTTTATTTTTTATTTTCACACTTTTTTATTATCTAATTAAAATTAATAGATAATTATTAAAATATAAGAACTTATTTGTCAAATTAAAAGAAATCATTAATTAAATTTAAAGTTTTATTAATTAAATCTAATTATTAATTAAATCTAATTATTAATTAAATCTAATTATTAATTAAATATAGGATATTAATTATTTTAAGGGATTAATAAATATAATAATAAATCCTTATTAGATAAGTAGCTGTTTTTTTTTTAAATGAATTGAAATAAGTTTAATAATATTATAAAAAAGAAGTATAAAATATTGTAAATTAAATGTATCTCTATTTTTTAGATTTTTTAATTTTTACAACACTTCCAATAGTATTTCCTCCACGAGAAATGTTTTGATAAGACTCTAAATCTATTTTTTCACTTTTTTCAATAAGTTTAATATTTAATGTTTTTTCTAATTTACGAGCAAGTTTTAAATCAGGGTCCATTTTTTCAGTTTCAATTTTACTAATAACAGAAACTTTTTCAAATATTTTTTCCCCTAATTGTTCTCTTGAAAGCTTTTTAGATTCACGAGCATTTCTAATAATACTACCATAATTTTCAACTAATTCTTCTGCAGGTTCATCATTTTTACTATAGTTCCTTGCAGGTTTATTAGTTCTTTTTTTATTTTTGTCTTTTTTCTGCATATATTGGCTTGGTCTAGGAACTTTTTGAATTTTTCCGAACTTGGAACAATCTTTACATACATCCATAGCTGCACCATCAATTTTTACCCTAATTGGCTTACCTTCTATAGGTTTACCACACATTTCGCAATCCATATTTAATAATTGTTTTTTTCTTTTTTTATACTTTACTAATATTTTTATTAAAAAATTTCAAAAATTTAATTTATTTTAATTATATTCCCTTAATAATAATCTTAAAATATTTTTAACTTATTTGAATCCGTATACTGTTTTTAATATTATTTGGATTAATATTTTCAATTTATGTGATGATTTTTTAAGACTTATTATTTTGAAAAGTTTAAATAGTTGAAAATTTAGTTTTTATTTTATTATTTCTTTTTATTTTGGTTTTATATTTGATTTAAGCCCCTTTTTCATTTTTTATCCGAGATATTTTAACAAAGTATATATATTATAGTTACCTATCTTAATATGAATATTAGGACATAGTTTTATAAAATATATGTAGATATAACTATTGTAATATTATAAAAGATTATAATAGTTTATTAAAAAGGGAGCGTTTTATATGGCTGAAAATAATGAAGATTCTTCACAAGCTTTACTCATGAAGATTGAAGAGTTAAAAGATGAGTTAAATTTGCTTAAAGAAGAAAATAGCAAAACTAAACGCAATTTGATGTGGAAAGTTAGAAAATTAGAAAAGGATAAAGTTCTAACAGAAAATGAAAAAATAAGATTGGAGAGGGAAGTAAAATCTTTAAGAGGTGAAGTAGAAAGATTTAGATCACCTCCATTAGTTCTTGCAACAATTAATGAAGTTATTGATGATAGTAGGATGACAGTTAAAAGTAGTACTGGTCCTAATTTTTTAATTAATTATTCTAAATTTTTAGATCCAAATTTATTACAACCTGGTGCAAGGGTAGCTTTAAATCAACAAACTTTTGGTGTAGTGGAAGTTTTACCTTCAGAAAAAGACCCAAATGTTTCTGGAATGGAAGTTGAAGAAAAGCCAACGATCAGTTATGAAGATATTGGTGGTTTGGATGATCAGGTTGTTGAGGTTAAAGAAACTGTTGAATTGCCTATTACAAAACCAGAATTATTTAAAGAAATAGGTATTGATCCTCCTAAAGGTATTTTATTATATGGGCCGCCAGGAACAGGTAAAACATTACTTGCAAAAGCAGTTGCTAATGAAACAAATGCAACATTCATTAAAATAGTTGCATCTGAATTTGTTAAAAAATATATTGGTGAAGGTGCAAGACTTGTTCGTGAAGTATTTGAACTTGCAAAAGAGAAAGCGCCAGCAATAATATTTATTGATGAGATTGATGCTGTAGCAGCTAAAAGACTTAAAAGTTCTACAAGTGGTGATAGGGAGGTACAAAGAACCTTAATGCAATTACTTGCAGAACTTGATGGTTTTGAATCTCGTGGAGATATTGGTATTATTGGTGCAACTAATCGTCCGGATATATTAGACCCTGCACTTTTAAGGCCTGGTAGGTTTGACAGATTCATTGAAGTTCCAGAACCTAATGAAGAAGGTAGACATGAAATTTTAAGTATTCACACTTCTAAAATGAATCTTGATGAAGAAGCAGATTTAGATTTACTTTCTACTTTAACAGAAGGTTGTTCTGGAGCAGACTTAAAAGCGATTTGTACTGAAGCGGGAATGTTTGCAATAAGGGCTGAACGTGGCTATGTTACTGTTGCTGACTTTATGGATGCAATTGAAAAAATCATGGGTGTAAACCGTGATGATGAATTGCAAAAAGAAGCAGGAGTAATGTTTGGTTAGATAATCAATATACTTATTTAATTAGGCCTATGATGAACCCTATGAGCTCTGATACGTGATGAATGATGGGCGAACTGAGGCCTTTAATTAAATTATTATACTTTTCTTATTTTAATATTTATTTTATATTCAAATTTAATATTTTCAACTTTATAAATTCTTTTTTTCAATTTATTATATTTTATGCTATTTTTTATTATAAGAAATTATTTTAAAAATTTAAATTTTCTTCATATTTTATTTAAACAACACTTAAAATCAATAAATTATTTAAAGTATTTAAATAAATATTTAATTAATGTTATTTGATGATGAGGAATTAATTGCAAATGAAGAAATATTATATGAAGGTAAACCTAGTTTTTTATTTACATGTAAAAATGTAATTTTAGGTTTTGTTCTAATAGCTTTTATATTGGGTAGTACTATTACAATACTTAGTACAATATCTGAATTGGAAGTATACTCTTTTGATTCATTTAGATATCCTATTGCTCAATATGTAGCTTTTGCTATTTACGGATTTGTATTTTTAATTCTTATTTGGATGATATGGAAATTAGTTAATTGGTATTTTATTAAGTATATTGTTACTGATGGAAGAATAATTGCTAAATCTGGTATTATACGTGAAAATAAATCATATATGTCATTTAAAAATGTTCAAGACATTAAGGTTTCTCGTTCAATATTTCAGCGATTAGTTGGTGTAGGTACTGTTGAAATTACAAGTGCTTATGATAATAGTAATGTTGTTTTAAAAAATATTAGGGCTGCTAGAGAGGTTGAAGAGATAATTTACAATGGGATGAACTCACTTCCTAACTATCCTAGTATGAATTATCCAGATTATTATCAAGATAATAGCCAAGGATATAATCCTTATCCAAATCCAAATAACCAATTCAATCAACAAAATCATTATCAAAATCAAGGATATTCTCAAAGAAATATTAAAAATGACTATACTCGAGAACATCATTCTAATTATGATCCTGAAGAAGAATATAGGAAAGGTTTAGATAATCCATTATCTGGTTTAAGTAATAAACCTTTAAATAATAATTATGATAATGAGATTTATTATAATGATTATCAGGCTCCTGATACATTTGATGAAACAATTAATCAGGCAGTTAGAAATATTGAAGGCAATGTTAAATTTAAAGGAGATAATTATCCTCATCAAAATGGAGACTATAGAAGAGGTATTAACAGTTCTAAATCTAATCTTGTCTATGAAGGTAACTCTTTTAGAGATAATTCAACACATAATGATTATCAACAATATAGAAACTCTGAGTATAATCCTAATTTAAGGTCTAACTATGAAAACAGAGCTGAAAACTATCATCCTCAAGGAGGAAACTATTCAAGCCAAAATAGAGAAAATAATTATTACTCTCCTATGAATCAATATGAGGATAATAAGAATTATAATCAAAATAATCAAAATAATTATCCAAATAATCAATATTATCAACAAAATAATTATAATTCAAATCATAATCAATATAATAAGAAAAATCCTAATTATAGAAATAATTATCAAGAATATAATAATAAGAAAAATTCATCTGAGGATGTTAAAAAATCTGATAAATCTAATGATTCTCATGTGAAGAAAAATAGAAAATCAGTTCTTGCAAAACATGCCCGTAAGTTTCAAAAATAATAAATTTTTTTAATTTTTTTTAATTATACAATTCATTTACTAAGGTATTTTAATGACATTTGACTTTGATGTAGCTATTATTGGTGGAGGGCCAGTAGGTTCAAGTTTAGGATATAAACTACAAAAACAAGGATTATCTGTAGCTATTTTTGAAAAGAAAAAAAATATAGGTTTTCCACTCCAATGTGCTGGAATTTTAAGCAAATCTATTTTTGATGTAAATGATTTGCCTCACGATTTAATATTAAATCAGGTAAAAGGTGCATATTTACACTCACCAAATCAAACAATGAAAGTTAAAAAAGATGCTCCTGAGGCTTATATTATTGATAGGGTTGGGTATGACCATTTTTTACTTGACCGTGCTCGAAACTCAGGTGTTAAAGTATTTATGCAACAAAAAGTCATTGAATTGGACATAGATAATGGTTTTATTATATCCAATAAAGGTCAATATAGTGCAAAAGTAATAGTCGGTGCAGATGGTGCAAATTCCATCGTTTCAAGTATACTTGGAAATGACTACAAGTATTTTACTGCAGCCCAATTTTTAGTTAATTTATCCAATGAAGATAAGGAAAAATTAGATGGTGATTATGTTGACATATTTATAAATGGAAATATTACTCCGGGATTTATATGGTCAATACCTCTTGATCAAAATTTATTTAGAATAGGTTTGTTTTCTAAAAAAGAATATCGTGATGAATTGGATATATTAAACGATTTTCTTAAAGGCAGTGGTGATTTTAAAAATAATAACCTAAATCTTAATGATTATGAGATTATTGAAAAATATCAGGGTATGATTCCTATTTATAATAAAAATAAAATACTGCAGAAAGGAAGAGTTATTTTGATTGGAGATGCTGCAGGTCAAGTAAAACCTACAACTGGGGGAGGACTTCTTTGTGCATTTAATTGTATAAATATGGCCAGTGATGTAATTTATAATTCAATTAATAATGATAATATTGATCTTTTAGAAAATTACTCTAAAGAATGTAGAAATTTATATTTTGATGAATTTTCTAATGAGATAAAAGTTCATAAAACATTAGGTATATTATCTGATAAAGGTTTTGATTATTTATTTAAAAAAGTTAAGGATAATGATGGTGAGAGAATTATATCTGAATATGGACATATGGATAATCAGTCCGTATTAATTAAAAAATTTATAAAAGAAGGTTTGTTATATAAAATCACACAAAAATTTATTAAAAGTAAAATAAGTAAAATATGGAAAAATTAGATTTAATAAACACTTATTTTATTAGAGTTAACAGTTTATTATTCGTATAAACATTTAAAAATCAAGATTAAATATAAAAATTTTTATTAAGAATTATTAGTTAAATTATTTTATCTAGAGGAATATTATGGAGCTATTTTTTATTCAATCTCAGGAACATGATTCTTTACCTCTTGCTGAATTAAATGCAGTTATTGAATCCGAAGGATTTAATTGTAATATTCGACAAATACGTTCTGGTCTGGTTGTGGCGGATTCAATAGATTCTGATGATTTTGATTATGTTTATAAAAGATTAACAGAACGTTTGGCATACACCCATCAAATAACTCATGTACTTTTAAAAACTAATCTAAAAGAATTGGATAGTAAAATTCCTACTTTTGATTGGAACAGTATAATTGAGGATACTTTTGTTGTTAGGGTTAAAACATATGATAGTGACAGTGATGTAGTGGCAATTGAAAGGAGAATCGGTGGTTTAATTTTAGAAAACTCTAAGAATTTAAAGGTTAATCTAACTAAACCTCATGTTACAATACGTATAATTGTTTATAAAGATGATGTTTATTTAACCTGTGAGGATTATATTTTGAATAAAAAATATTTTCAGGATTTTAAACCTCATAAAAGACCATTTTTTCATCCTGGATGTATGTCACCAAAACTTGCAAGATGTATGGTAAATTTATCTCGGATTAAGGAAGGTCAATTATTACTTGATCCCTTTTGTGGAACTGGTGGAATGCTTATGGAAGGTGGCCTTATAGGTGCCCGTGTTGTTGGAACTGATATTGATTGGAATATGAAAAATGGTTCGGCTATTAATTGTGAATATGCTGGAGTTAAGGATTTTAAAACATATAAAGTTGATATTAATGAACTTAAAATGTATGAATTATGTGATGCAGTTGTAACAGATCCTCCTTATGGTATTTCTACTACTACTGGAGGTAGAGATGATTTAATTTTTAAAGACTTTTTACTTGCAATTAAAAGAAACATGAAAGATGATGCTCTTTTAGTTATGGCAAGTCCACATTTTGTGGATATAGACCAATTTTTAAGTGAAGTTGGTTTTGAAGTTTTAGAAAGATATGAAATAAGGATGCATAAAAGTTTAACTCGTATTATTTCAGTTATCGCACTAGTTGATTAAACTTAATATAAATTTAAAACCCACTAAATAAATTTAATAATTGTATTGATTTATTCACAATACAATCAAATTCAAAAAATAGTTTTAAAATAATATAATAGATTTATAGTTTAATTTAATTTTTTTATTTAATTTATTTATTAAATACTACTATAAAAATACTATACTATTATCGTTTTATAAGTTTTTTTTCGAAAGAATTTAGAGAGTATATTTCTTAATTTTTTTTATGAAAATCAAATTTTTATTTTACTTAGAAGTAATCTATTAATTTTCATAATTTAAATTTCCTTATTCTTTCGAAAACTTTCTAATAAAATATGGTTTTTATTAATGCCTTACAATTTAATTTAATTTACTTTTTATTAAATTTTAATTTATTATAAGACATAAAAAATATTCTGTGAGAATAGATATAAATATACTTCGATTATTTTCCAATTGGTTAGTTAAAAGAATATAGTTCGTATTTATATGAATTATTTGCTTTATATTATTAAATTAAATATTTTTAATCAGGTATTTAAAATATTCACATTTAAATTAGAAATTAATACTATATATTATGATTTTTTTTAATATTCTATAATATGTATTATATTGTTTTTTGTCTCCTTATTTGAAATTTATTCAATATTTTTCGATGAATTGATATAAAAATTAATAATTTAATATGTGTAACTTTAATAATATTTAAAATAGGATAAAACCTTTTATTATTCTTTAAAATAGGATAAATATTTTTTTTAAAAAATATTCAAAACTGTTTCTGTTTTAAGACTTATTTTTCTAAAAATATATTATTAAGTATTTACATACTTAAATGAATATAAAAACTTTTAAATTTATTATTAGCATAATAAAATTTTTAATACAAGTGGTCAATATGAAAATAAATATATTGGATACAACATTAAGGGATGGAGAACAAACTCCTGGAGTTTCACTAACTTCTAATGAAAAACTAAGGATAGCTAGGGCTTTAGATGAGATTGGGGTAAATATTATTGAAGCAGGTTCAGCTATTACATCTGATGGAGAAAAATTAGCTATTCGTGAAATTACAAGCCAAGATTTAGATGCTGAAATTGCAAGTTTTGCACGTTCAATTCAATCAGATATTGATGTATGTCTTGACTGTGGAGTAGATACTGTTAACCTTGTTGTACCGACTAGTGATATTCATATTGACTATAAACTTAAATCTAGTAGGTTACAAGTTCAAAATGAAATGGTTGAAAATATTGAATATGCTAAAGACCATGGTTTAACTGTTGAATTATCTGCGGAAGATGCTTCAAGAACAGATATGGATTTTCTAGTAGATACTTTTAAATTGGCATTAGATGCAAAAGCAGATAGGCTATGTCCATGTGATACTGTTGGTGTACTTACACCTGAAAGATCCTTTGATTTCTATAGAGAACTTTCTAAATTAAATGCAAAACTTAGTGTACATTGTCATAATGATTATGGTTTAGCTGTTGCAAATTCTCTACAGGCCATACGTGCAGGGGCAAGTGAAGTTCATGGTACAATTAATGGAATTGGTGAAAGGGCAGGTAATGCATCTCTTGAAGAAATCGTGGTATCATTAAACAATCTTTATGAAGGGAAATATACAACTGATATAAAAATTAACCAATTGTATAACACTTCAATAATTGTATCAAGATCTACAGGTGTTTATATCCAACCAAATAAGGCAATTGTTGGTGAAAATGTATTTGCCCATGAATCTGGAATTCATACAGATGGTGTTATTAAAAATACATCTACCTATGAATCAATTACACCAGAGTTACTTGGAAGACGTAGAAAATTTGTTGTAGGAAAACACACAGGAACAAAGGGTTTAAATAATCGTCTAAGCGAACTTGGTATTGAAGTAAATAAGGAACAATTAAATACCATATTTAAACAGGTGAAAGAATTTGCAGATAACGGTAAATGTGTTACTGATGTAGACCTTCAAGCTATTGCTGACAATGTTTTAGAAAAGGATATGCAACAAAAAGTTAATCTTGAAGAGGTTACAATTGTTTCTGGAAATAAAATTACTCCAACTGCATCTGTAAGGCTTAAAATTGATCAAGATGAAATATTGGAAGCGGGTATAGGTTTAGGTCCAGTTGATGCTGCCATTAATGCAGTTAAAAAATCTATTAATGAGTTTGCAAATGTTAAATTAGATGAATACCATGTAGATGCAATTACTGGAGGTACTGATGCACTTATTGATGTAATTGTTAAGGTAAGTATGGATGATAAAGTAATATCTGCTAGAGGAACGGGTTCAGATATTATTAATGCAAGTGTTGAAGCATATTTAACAGGAGTAAACAGATTACTTGAAAATGAAGATAATTTATAAATACTCATTATTTTGAAATTTAATAAATTAATTTATTGATTATTAAATTATTAAATTATTAAGTTTTTTAAGTTTTAATGAATTTATGTATGCTATAATATAAATTAACTAAGGAGGAACTAAATTGGATAATTTAACCGAAAATATTCAAATATTAGGTTATAAAGGTCAAATTAATAACATACCTGATATTTTAGAAGAAGTCAATAATCTTAAAGATCAATGTTGTGACGGATGTGTTATTCAATTATTAGATGCTAGGGCAGTGGGTGGTAGAAAACATGTTCTTCATGGAACTATTCAAGCTATTCAGGCATTTAATAGAGGAACTAATTTGGCTAATGATTTGGGTATTGAAATCTGTATTAGAATTTCAGCACAAAGACAAATTTCCAAGGCTCTTAAATTACTTGGTTTATATGAAGGTGAAATGGACATATGCATTGTTATGATTGATTGTCCAGATTACTTTATTGATCAATTAAATGATATGTTTGATAAAGACAATAGCATATTTGAAGCGGACATTCCATATTTAAAAAGTATCTATAAAATTTCTGATAAAGAACTTGAGTCCATACATATGGAAGACTTATTAATCGATAAAACTACCAGTTTAATAGTTGATGTTTGATTTTTAACTTTAAAATTAGATATTATAAATTCAAATTAATACTTAGCTTGTATGAAATAATTTACAATAAGAAATTAATTTATAAATAGGATTGAGGTTTTAATAATGGAACTAAAATATAAAGAACCTTCACTTGAGACAAAAAAAATTATGTCTAGAGTTGCTGTTGGAAAAACACCTCTTGAAGATAAGGATATTTCATTTAAGGAAATTGCAGAATATAAAATTATGGATATAACAAACCATAAACACTGTCAATTAGTAAACAGTGGAAACGGAGCAATATTTATAGCTATATCTTCAATTACAGGACACTTAATAATACCTGATCAGGGTGCATGGCATGGATTTAAACAAATTGCTAGATTTTTAAATATTCCTATATTAACAGTCAAAACTAATTTTGGTTTAATTGATCTCGAATCACTTGAAGACACCTTAAAAAATCTTGATTCTAATAAAATAAACGGATTAATTCTTACAAGTTTTGCAGCTTATACTGCTGAGCAGAAAATTAAAGAAATTTCAAAATTTTGTCATTCAAATGGGATTATTTTAATAGAAGATGCATCAGGAGCAATATGTGATTTAAAAGGACAACTTGCAAATGGTAAATATTCAGATATTATTGTTTGCTCTACTGGCAGTCCTAAAATACTTAATGTGGAAGATGGTGGATTTATTTCAACTAATGATAAGTCAATATTAGATGATAATAAAATATTACTTAATTCATTTAAAACTAATGAGATTACGGCTAGTGGAATTGCAACAGAAATTGCTTTTGTATCAAAAAATCTTGATGACTTGATTAAGGCAACTACATATCTTAAAAACAATCTTAATAATGTGATTCACTCAGATTTACGGGGAATTAATGTTATAATAAAAGATGATAATCCTAAAGATTTAGCTTGGAATTTAAAAAATGAATTTAAATTAGATAGTCATGGTATGATTACTAAATGTCCTAATTATAATAGGCTTAAAATAAAAGGAGTTGCTATTGAAATTAAAAATTTAAATTATTCTGAGTTGAATAAAGAAAATCTAGATGAAATGATTGAAATAATCACAAAATATCAATAGATATTTTATATTTTTTATTCAACTATCAACTATTTTTTTATTCTATTTATTAAATATTTTTTTTTATTTAATTATCAAATATTTTTAATTTTTTTTAGTCAATACTTATTTAGGATTCTCTTTTTTAAAGAAATTATCTAATGTTGTTTGTTTTGTGTGTAGCATTTCATTTAGAAGAGTACTTGTTTTAATATAACGACTTAAAGGAATTTTTAAGTTTTCACCAACATATTTAACTGCTGATTTTAGATCTTCAAATTCTTTATATGGTATAGACATTGCTTTTTTCATACATTCACGAACATTAAATACGCCCATAGGTACATAACCAGTATGTGCTTCTCTTAAAACAAGTAGTCCTGATTGTAATTTCATTTTATTTAATTCATCTAATACTACCATTTTACTTGTATAATAACAGCCACCTACAGTAGAATATTCTTTTTTATCAGTATTTGTTTCATAATCTGAATATATTAATTCTTCATTTTTCATAACTTTATAAAAGGCTTCAATCCATTCGTATTGCCATTCTGTAGGTGTTAGTATTATTCCATAATAATTGTGAAGATCTTCATTTTCATAGACTCTATAAGTATCTAAAATATTATGTCTTCGTACCTGTTTTAGAAGAGTATCTGCTAGGGATGAATCAACTGCTGTAATGGACCATCTTGTTGGTACAAGTTTTCTATTTTTTCCAATTCCAAAAGCACCAACTGAAAATGCTTTTTGAATTTGTGAGAATGGTACATTTTTATTATGTAAATTGCTTACTGCATTGGTTGCAGATAAATCAGTATCATAATATGATTTTTCAAGTTGCCTATCCCATTTAACTGCTTCAATATTAAAGTTTTCAAGTATTGCACTTGGACCATGAGGCATAGCTTCGTCTGATATAGATGCGCCTGTAGGTCTTTTTAGAAAATTAGCTTCGGTATCTGTTGATTTTGATGCAAGTGAAATATCTTGAAGTTTTTCAACGAAAGGATTGTCCAAATCATTAATTTCAATTAATTGTTTACCTCTTACAAGATTCATTCTATAACTTAATATGTCTTGTTGGCTTTTATTCTGATTTAACCAGGATTCTGGAGAATCCATAATATAGGTGTCTCCAAGTTGATTAGCCATCATAGGTCCTGCATATACTTTTGGATAAGACCAACGACCAATAAATACAGATGGTGGAGTGCTTCCTTCAAGATCTCGACCAACTTCCACAGACTTCATATGTATATCTTTGGTTAATCTTTCAAGATATGCATTTTTTGAAGTTCTTTGATTTCTTCCTTTCATAATTTTCATTAAATATTTAATTTTAATAAAAAAAAGTAATTTTAATAGTTAGGAGAGTGTTTGTTACTATAAAAAATATGCTTAAAAGTATTAAACTATAAAATAATATTATAATTGATAGTAAAATAATTAAAAATGCTATTTCTCCATTTGTAAATTTTCTTTTTATTGGGAGATTTGGTTCCATTTTATACCATAAATTGTTTATTGATTCTTGAATATTACATAATGTCCAAATAGACCCAATAACTGGAATGAAAATATATAATAATGTATTTAAAATAGAAGAATAAGATTCAATATTCTTTTCTTTTAATGTTTTTTCATAGTCATGTATTAATATATAAAACATAAACCAGTTAATTACAGGTATAATAAAACCTATAGTACGTAGAATTGGACTAATATTTCTATTAAGTTTATTTTTTAATAGAGTATTATTTTTATAATACCACCATATAGAATATAATCCACAACTAACAATTAAAAGAAGAAGTAGTCTTCTAATTACAAGAACATCTGAATAAACAGTCTCTGTAGTTTCACTAATGGTTTCAGTTTCTTTACTTTCAATAGGTTTATTTTCAATTTCAATAATTTCATGGTCCTTAGACATTTTTTCTTCTATTTCATGTTTATGTTCTGGAGATACATAACTATTTAATAAATGATTTCTTGAAATATTGTCTTTCTCTTGCCATGCGTGACAATGTGGGCATTTATTTGCATAGATGTCTATTATTTTTCCACAATTAATACAATATTTAGTTCTTGCACCATGCATTTTATCATTCTTCAATTTTTATAAATTAATAATTCTAATTAGTTTTAATCTTTAATTTAATTATTTTAATTTTTTTTTTAATAAAATAATTTATAATAAAGTAAAAAAAAAAATAAAATAAAATTTTTACTTTAAAAATTATAATGTATTTTTAAGCAAATTCAATAGTGCTAGGTGGTTTGTCACTAATTGAAAGTGAAACATGAGTTACTTCAGAGATTTCAGAAGTGATTCTTCGGGATATTGTTCTTATAAGTTCCCATGGTACTTCTGGTACATACGCAGTCATTGCATCAAAGGATGAAACCATTCTAACAACAACTAAATATCCAAAATCTCTCTCATCACCTTTTACACCAGTAACCTGGGTGTCAGTTAAAGCAGCAAAATATTGCCATAATTCTTTATTGAATCCTGATTTTTCAACTTCTTCTCTAACAATTGCATCTGCTTTTTGACAAACTTTAATTTTATCACGAGTCAAATCACCAATAACTCTTACAGCTAAACCTGGACCTGGGAATGGTTGACGGTGAATAATTGCATCAGGTAAACCTAACTCGCTACCGATTTCTCTTACTTCATCTTTATATAATTCACGAATAGGTTCAACCACTTCTAAAACCATACCACTTGGAAGTGCAATATTGTGGTGTGATTTAATTTTTCCTTTAGTTTCAATCCAATCAGGAGCAATAGTACCTTGAACAAGATATTTAGCTTCAATTTTAGAAGCTTCTCTCTCAAATACATCGATGAATTTTTTACCAATGATTTTTCTTTTCTCTTCTGGATCTGTTACTCCATTTAATGCTTCTAAAAATTCCTCAGATGCATCAATGTAAATGAAATTCAATCTGTCTTCGAATGTGTTAATTACTTGTTCAGCTTCACCTTTTCTAAGTAATCCATGATTGACAAAAATAGCAGTTAAGTTTTTGCCAATAGCTTCACCAACAAGAACTGAACAGACAGAACTATCAACACCACCAGATAATGCTATAACTGCTTTTTCATCTTGTATTTCCTCTTTGATTTTTGTTATAGCATCATCTATAAATTCTTTTGGACTTAACATATATTATTCCTCTAAAAAATACAAAATTGATTAACAAGATTTAATATTATTCTTCTTTAGGTTCAAAACTATCAACTAATTCTAAAATGATTGATTCAAGACCGTCGTCATTTCCAGCTTCAATAGCTTCAATAATATCATCATATTTAATGTATTTTTCAATTTTGAAACTTTTTTCACCAATACCAGAAATTCTAAAGTCGTATTCCATATCTCCTATAGGTACGTGAATTTGCTCTCTTTTAAGTTCTGGTTTATATTTTAAAGATTTGTTTTTTAAATCATCTACATTATCTATCATATTTTATTCCTCTTTATTTTTTTTTAAATTATTAAATGAAATTAAGTTAAGCTATTATTAGCTATAATGAGTTATAATATTTTAATTTAATTAAAAGTATTATAATCTGCTTTTACAGATTTCATAAAAGTTTAAAAATACTTCATCTCCTTTTGGAGTAGTGTGTACTTCTGGATGGAATTGTATTCCATAAATATCTTTATCCATATGCTTCATAGCTTCAATTTCACAAACATCAGAATTAGCAATTACTTTAAAGTTTGAAGGTAATGTTTTTACTTCATCTTTATGTGAAGTCCAAACATCCATCACAGGAGATAATCCTTTTAAAAGTTCTTCTTCATCATGTATTTGTATTTGAACCTGAGCATAACTTTCAGTTTTAGATGTTTCAACTTCTCCATCAAATTCAAGTGCAATTAATTGATGGCCTAAACATATGCCAAGAATAGGAATGTCTAAATTTTGAATATATTCTCTACTATTTCCACTTAAATCAATTGATGGACCACCACCTAAAATCAAACCAATAGGTTCTTTTTCTTTAATTTCATGAAGACTTAAAGAGTTATCAACAAGCTCACATGGTATCTTTAAGTTTTCTAAGCTTCTTTTGATTCTGTGATTGTATTGGCCTCTATTATTAATTATTATAATCTTCATAATTTCTCTCTTCATGATTTTTAAAAATTTTAGATAAAAATATTTAAACTTTTTATGAATTTTTAATATATATTATACATGTATATATGTTATATAATATAATGATTTTATATTATTTTTTCTATTAATAATTTTATCTATAAAATTTATTTTTTTATAATCTTATTTTCATTCAAATATTTTATATACTAGGTTATTGATATAATATTTTATGGAAGCACAAGATTTAGTATTTGGTTTAATTTCAATTCTAATGGCGATTATAATATTTTATTTATTCATTTGGTTATTACCTGTTGCAATAATTATTTTAATCGCATTTTTCATATATATGATAATTAAAAATATGTATGGCAATAATTTTTAGAATATATTTTTTTTATTTTAAGTATACTAATAAAAATAAGGAATTTTATAAATAGTTTATTCAATTATTTTAAAATTCTTAATTTATTTACTTATTTTATATTTTTAATTTTATTTTTTTTTCTGCTTGTTTTATAGTTTTATTAAAATTTATATTCATTTTTTCTATTTTTCTAAATGGTTTAATATAATTTTTATAAATAAAAGCAATATAAAATCATTTTTTATAAAAGAATAAAAAACAATATAAAATTATGTTTAAAAAGAAATAAAAAAAGGAAGTTAAAGAAAAGAAATTTAATAATGGATTAATGAAATAAAAATTAAAAAATAAAAAATGGAAGTTAAATATAAGAAATTTAGAAATGAATTAATGAAAAAATAAAAAAAAGAAGATAAAGAAAATTAAGAAAGACTATAGGCGTTTTTGTATTTCTTCTTTAACTATTTTATTTACAAGACTGCCATCTGCTTTTCCTTTTAATTTTTTCATACTCATACCCATTAATGGTCCCATTGCACCCATTTGACGATCTCCAATCATTGATTTATTGGCCTCTGCAATTTCAGATATGATTTCTTTAACATCATCAAGGCCAAGTAAACATAAGTTTGCTTCTTCTGCAATGGATTCTGCATCTTGTGTAGGGTTTTTACACATTGCTTCAATTAATTCCTTAACAGCATCTTTTGATATTTTTCCTTCTTCAACTAATTTGAATACACTTACAATACGATTTTTATTCATTGATGTTATGTCAATTCCTTCTCTTTTTAAATCTCTTAAATCATAACTTAATGTAGATGCAAGTGTGGTGGGATCTACTTTAACTTCTTTTAAAATATTTTCAAATTCATTAGCTAATGTTCTTCTTACGATTTGATTTGCTAAATCTTCACTTAAGTTGTATTCTTTCATAATTCTTTCTTTTTTAGCGTCAGGTAACTCTGGAAGATTATTTTTAATAGGTTTTATTATATCTTCAGTTATTTTAAAGAGAGGGATATCAGTTTCTAAATACATCCTATTTGCAGTTGCAAGAGGTCTCATATATTCAGTATTTCCATCATCTAATGATTTACGGGTTTCTTCTACTACTCCATCAAATGCTAATTTTGCTCTTCTTATAACTTCTTCAAGTGCAGAAATTGCAATCTCTTCATCATGTGCTACAATTATTATAGCATCTTCTGGAGAGGTTTTTAAGTATTCTTTTAGTTTGTCTACTTCTTCTGCTGTAATTCCATATGCTGGTAATTCGTCAGTATGGAAAAGTCCGCTTACTCCACGTTTTTTAGCATATGATGAAAGTTCACTTCCAAATCTTCTGTCTTTTTGAACTTCAATACCTATTAGACCATCAAATCCTTTTAAAACAATACCTTTTATGGATTTTGCAGATTTCAATATTTTACTTTCGGTATTTGCAAACACCTCATTCAAATCATAAATTGTCTCATCTACTGATGCATTACGATTATGGAGTGTATCTCTGATTTCTATAAGTTTTAATTGTCTTTCAACTTCTCTTTCTACAATTAAAGGCATAAGTTCAAGGTTTTGAACTCCTTTAATTTCTACTCTTGCACCTTTAGCAATGGAAATGTTTAAATCTTGTCTTATTGTTCCAAGTCCTCTTTTAACATTTGTACTTCGAAGTACTTGTCCGATCATATATGCTACTTCTTCTACTTGTTTTGGATGATGAATTGAAGGGTCTGTTGTAATTTCGACTAAAGGAATTCCTAGTCTGTCTAATCTAAATTCTGTAAATTCACTATTTGTATCTATTCTTCTTGCAGCATCTTCTTCAAGACCAATTGTTTCAATTACTACTCTACCATATGGGGTATCTAAGTATCCGTCAGTTGCAAGAAGTCCAGTTCTTTGAAAACCACTTGTATTACTTCCATCAATAACCTGTTTTCTCATAGTATGGAATTCATCTACAATATGCATATTTAATAGGGTAGATATGGTTATTGCCAAATCAAGAGCTTCACGGTTAAGGGAATGTGGTGGCTCATCATCACATTCAACTAGACAGGTATGTTTGTCAAATGATTCATAATTAAAATTTAATTTTCTCATAGATTCTTGAAGAGCTGCTCTATCTATTTGACCTAACTCACTTTGTGTTGGTCTTAAATTTCTTCTAATTGTTAAATCAACATTTTCGTCTATAAGTTCAGTTGGACATGAACAGAATAATTTGGATTTTGTATTTAATTGTTGATGTATTTCAAGCCCCATTTTTAGACCTAAATCTTCCCAATCATATTTTTCGCTCATCAAATCACCTAGTTTAAAAAGTATTTTGCTGAAAGTCTATCATTTAATTCTCCAGCAATATTGGTTTCCATAATTTTTCTAATTTCTTCTATTTTATCACTTTGACCTAATGCCCAAGCTAATTTAACATATCCTACTTCTGGAGTCATGTCTTCACCGGAAATTAAATTGGCATCTATAAGTTTACGTCCTGTACTGTAAACATTCATATTTACTCTGCCGTAAATACATTGGGAAGTCATAACACAAGGAATACCTTCATCATTAGCTCTTTGAAGTGAATCTATTAAATATTCAGGTACATGACCAAGACCAGTTCCTTCTATTAAAAGACCTTTATAACCTTTATCTATATGGTAATCGATTAATTCAGAGCTAATTCCAGGATAAGCTTTTATAAGGCCAATTTTCTCTTCAATATTATCATATAATTCAAGGTCTCTTTCATTACGTTTAATATAATTTTGAGTTCTTGATTGGATTTTACTATCTTTTAGATATGCAATTGGTTCTGAGTCTATACTGCGGAATGTATCTCTTCTTGATGTGTGCATTTTTCTTACTCTAACACCACTATGTAATGCACAAATAGTGTCATCTAAACTATCATGCATACAAACTGTAACTTCTGCAATATCTGACTTTGCAGCACCTACTGAATTAATTAAATTTATGAATGTGTCTGAGGATGGACGGTCTGAACTTCTTTGAGCTCCAGTTAAAACTATTGGTACTGGAGTTCTTACTAGAAAACTAAGTGCGGCTGAAGTATAATGCATTGTATCAGTTCCATGAGCTACAACAACTCCTTCTGCACCACTTGAAATATCATCAGCAATACTTCTTGCAGCTTCTACCCAATATTTAGGTTCTATGTTTTCACTTAAAATATTGTATAAAGCTTTAACCTCATAGTTTGCAAGGTCAATAAGTTCAGGATTAGCTCTAAGTAAATCTCCCGCTGTAAATGCGGGATGAACCGCTCCAGTACTATAATCTATTATGGATGATACTGTTCCTCCTGTTGAAATAATTGAAATATTCATTTTATCTGGATCTTTTTCTATTTCACTTTGGTCAAAACCTATTTTAGGTTTATCTCCACTTTCAATTAATTCAATTGAAGCATTTTCAATATTTATTCCAAGATTATATCCACTATCTAATTTTAGTACAATATAATTATCTTCTGCATCTTCTGATCTATCAAGTAATATTCCTTTGTAGGATGTATTATTTTTAGATACTTTTACAGTATCTCCGATTGTAACATTTCCATTTGATAGAAATTTCTTTGAATTTTTTTTATAAGTCATTTGATCACAATTTTTTATTTTTTATAAAAATTAATTTTAAGTATCAGTATTTTTTTTAACTATTCTCGTTGTATTTTTTTAAATCTCTTTCGCGTATAACTTTTCTAATGATTTTTCCATTACTTGTTTTTGGTATTTCAGGGACAAATTCAATCATACGAGGATATTTATATGGGGCTGTAACTTCTTTTACATGCTTTTGAATATCCTTTTTCAAATCTTCTGTTTCTTGGTAATCATCTGAAATTACAACTGTTGCTTTTACAATTTGACCTCTCACTTCATGAGGATAACCTGTAATAGCACATTCAACTACAGCTGGATGTGAAATAATTGCACTTTCCACCTCATAAGGTCCAATACGATAACCTGAACTTTTAATTACATCATCATTACGTCCAACAAAGTGGAAATATCCATCTTCATCTTTCCAAGCTTTATCTCCACAATGATAATAGCCACCATATCTGCTTTCGTTATTACGTTTAGGATCATTATTATATTCATCAAACAAACCAGTATTATCGGCACTTAAATCAAAACATATTTCTCCTTCTTCACCAATATCTACAATATTTCCATCTTTGTCTAAAAGTTCGATTTTAAAATTTGGATTTTCTCTTCCAACAGAACCTAATTTTGCATCTAACCATTTAAATGTACCAATACTTATTACAGTTTCTGTCTGACCAAATCCTTCTTTAATTTCAAGACCTGTGATTTCTTTAAATTTATTGTATACTTCCGGAGGTAATGATTCTCCTGCTGTTGAAACATGTTTGAGAGAAGAAAAATCAATATCTGATAAATCTTCTTTAATTAAAAATCTAAATATGGTTGGAGGGGCACAAAATGTATCAACTTTATGTTCTGTAACTTTTTTAATCAAATCAAGAGCATGAAAACGTTCATAATCATAAATGAATACTGCTGCTCCACATAACCACTGCCCATAAAGGTTACCCCATACTGCTTTAATCCATCCCGTATCGGCTGCAGTATGATGTAGTCCATCTTCAACAACTTCATGCCAATATTGTGCAGTTACAATGTCTCCAATAGGATATTTTCCATTATGTTTAACCATTTTAGGATTACCACTTGTTCCAGATGAAAAATACATTACAAGAGGGTCATGTATATTTGTTGCTTCATGGCCTTTTGGTCGCTTAAATGCATTATATTGTTTGTCCATTTCCTCGTGAAGATTATACCAATTATCAAATTTCTTATCACTAACTGTAATCTTTATAATATCCATCTCTAATTCTGATTCTGCAGTAGTATAATCTTTAATTAAATCATCCTCATCTATAGTAATAATAGCTTTAATATGTGCTTTAGAAAGACGATATTTAATATCATGAAGTTTTAACATATGAGTTGCAGAAATTGCTATAGCTCCAATTTTATGAAGGGCAGTCATAGTATACCACCATTCATATCTGCTTTTTAAAGTTAAAATAACACAATCTCCTTTTTTAATACCAAAACTTTTTAATAAGTTGGCAATTTTATTTGATTCTTCTTTAATGTCCTTAAATGTGAAAACTCTATCTTCCTTATCATCACACCAAACAAGTGCTTTTTTATTTGGATCTATTTCTGCATATTTATCTACTACATCAAAACCAAAGTTAAAGTCTTCAGGTATTTTAAATTTAAAGTTTTGGGCAAAATCTTCATATGAGTCAAAATCCACCCTTTCTACATATTCATTTATTAATGATGTCATTTTATCACAAAATATTAGTTTTTTTTCTTGAATGATAATTTTAAATTTTAAAATCTTAATTAATTTATAGATTGTATTTGCGCAAAATAATTAATTTAATAATTTTTAAAAAATTTTAGCTATTTTAAAGCAATAATTAATAAATTTTCCTTTTGAGCTTAAAATTTACAAAAATATATATTTTAAAATTTATAATCAAAAAAGATTTACAACTTTATTATATTAGTAAAATATATGGTTTTACATAAGCACTGCTAAAAATCTAGCAGTTTCATTATTTAATGCAATCATCGCATGGTCATGGGTTGAATCAAAGAATATACAGTCTCCCTCATTTAGGATAATCTCATTATTATGTATAAATAGTTTCATACTTCCTTCTATAATATAATTAAATTCCTGACCTGGATGGTTATTAAATGAAGGAGTAGGTTCTTTTTTTGGATTAACTGTTACAATAAACATTTCTGCTTTTTTATTGATGAATTTTCTACATAAATTCTCATATCTATATTCGCTTCTTCTTTTTACACTTACTCCCTCACCAGCACGTGTAACATCAAAAACAGCCATTCTACTTTCTTCACCATTTAATAATAAACCCATATCTACATTGAATATATTTGCAATTTCATAAATTAGACTTGCAGGAATATCTTTTTCTCCATTTTCATATGAAATATAGGTTTGCTCATCCATATTTACTTGGGATGCTATTTCATCAGTACTTATATCGGATAGTTCTCTTAATTCTTTAATTCTTTTACCAATATTAATATTAATATTATTTTCTTTCATTTTATCCCTTTAAAATTTAATTTTATAAAAACAATATATTCAAAATAGTTTATTAGAAAAATAATTATTTTATCACTTAATTTTTAAAATATCAAAATTTTATAAATTTATATAAATTTTTATAAAATATTAATATATAATATCTATTAATATATTATATTATATAATAGTAATTTTTAATCAAAATTTCTATAAATTTTATTTTAAGAATTATTTTTCAATATGATAATTAAATATAATTATTGTCAATAAATTATTTATATAAATAAAAATGAGTAAAGTTTACTTAACTATATGGGAAAATTTAATAAAATAATAAAAACATTATTTAATACTTAGAAATATTCATATTTCAATTTTAATTATCTAAGGTGATAAATTATGGTTAATAGTGATATTTCAAATATTGTAGCATTTAAAAAAGATGATGGTAATTCTTTTGAATTTAATGATAAATACATAAGGTTAAAATCTTTAGATGAAAATATCTTTGTATTTAGTGTTGAGGCACCTCAGGAGATTGTAGGGGAAAGCATGCTTTTCTTTGAAAGTTTAAAAATCTTTGAACCTATTGGTGGAACTGGAGATATAAGATGTTACTTTAAAGGTGTTTCTCCAATTGTAGGTAAAGGTCCTTCAATTAATGGAGTTCATAAAAATGCTTTTTTCACAATTACTCTACAGGAACTTAAACCAGCTGTAGATGATCCTGAAGAAGATCATGTATGTGTTGGTTGTGGATTCCACAATTTCCAGGGTTAATTGTATTTATTAAAAATTTTTTTTATATTTTTTAGCTATTTTATCTTTTTAATCATTTTTTTTTATCAATTTTAAAATTAATAAAATTTACAAAAGTTTAATATTAATAAAATTTATAATATATAACCATTATTAATCATAAGTAACTTTATTAAATTTTTCATTTTTGAGGATATTATTATGGAAGGAAAGACTATTGTAGTTACAGGGGGTTTAGGTTTTATTGGTTCTCATATTGTTGATGAGTTAGTTGACAATAATACTATTATTGTCATTGATAATTTATCTTCTGGTAAACTAGAGAATTTAGCTAATCCCAATCATGAAAATCTAACAATTATTAAAGGTAATTTAAATGATCTTGATTTGGATGATATTTTAAAAGGTGTTGATTATGTTTTTCATTTAGCAGCACTTGCTAGTGTTCCTGAAAGTGTTGAAAAACCGCTTTTTTCAAATTCCAATAATCTTGACACTACTTTAAAGTTACTTGTAGCATGTAAGGACAATGATGTGAAAAAAATTGTATTCTCTTCATCTGCTGCAATTTATGGTGATAATCCTAATATTCCTCTTAAAGAAAATGAACCTTATATTCCACTGTCTCCATATGCATGTCAAAAAGCAAGTTGTGAATTGTATATTAAAACATTTACTGAAAGTTATGGTTTAAATGGGGTCACACTAAGATATTTCAATGTATTTGGTCCTAAACAAAACATTCACTCTTCATATGCGGCTGTTATTCCTAATTTTATTAATGCATTATTAAATGATAAACAGCCAGTTATTTATGGAGATGGTAATCAGACAAGGGACTTTATTTATGTTGAAGATATTGTGAGGGCAAATATTCTTGCTTGTGAATCTGATTATAATGGTGTTGTAAATATTGCAAGTGGTAAAGGATTATCTGTTAATGAACTTTATAATGTAATTTGTGATGTTTTAGATACTGATATTAAACCAAAATATTTAGATGCACGTATTGGTGATATTAAACATTCTATTGCGGATGTATCTAATCAAAAAAATATTAATTTTACAGTTGATTCTAAACAATTTAGAAATCAGCTTAAAAAGACTATTCAATGGTTTAGAGATAATCCTCAATAATCTTATTTTTTTTAATTTTTAATACTTTTTAATTATTATAACTTTATTTTAAAATTATTATTAGTTTTAATAGGGTGCTAGATAGAGCAAAATTTTAAGAGTGATATTTGCTCTTCTTTTTTGTTGATTTTTAGTTTTTGTTGGTCTGTTTTTAATGGTGCCTTTG
>NZ_CAJOKH010000011.1 GCF_905235195.1 uncultured Methanobrevibacter sp.
GGTGCTAAAAGACAAATAAAATCAAATAATATAAAATGGATGGAAAATAATGTTTCAGGACTTAAATAAATTTTTATCAGTTAAATTTTTTACAGTCCCGTCTAAAACTTTTTTTTTAAAATCCCTATTAAATCATTTATTTTAAAAATAAAAATGGTATAAAATAATAAGAAATTAAGATAATCTTAATCTCCTAATTTTCCTAAGAATTCATTCATTCTTGAATTATCGGAGTTAAATACATCTTCAGGTGAACCTTCTTCAATAATATATCCGTTATCCATAAAGATAATATAATCTCCAACATTACGAGCAAAATTCATTTCATGGGTAACAATTACCATAGTTATTTTCTCTTCTGCAAGTTTTCTTATAACTTTAAGAACTTCTGCAGTAAGTTCTGGGTCTAATGCAGAGGTAGGTTCATCAAAGAATAATATATCAGGATTCATTGCAAGTGCTCTTGCAATTGAAACCCTTTGTTGTTGGCCACCTGATAGATTACAAGGGTAAGAATCTTCTTTATCTTCAAGACCAAACTTTTTAAGTAAAGCTCTTGCTTCTTTGTAAACTTCCTCTTTATTTCTTTTTTGAACTTTTATAGGTGCATTAGTAATATTTTTAATTACTGAATGGTGGGGGAATAAATTAAAATTCTGGAATACTAATCCGAATGTTCCGTCAAATATAATTTCCCCTCCCTCGTAAGTTTCAAGATTTGTTGCACATCTAAGTAATGTGGATTTTCCTGAACCGGAAGGTCCAATGATACATAAAACTTCTCCTTTTTTTACTTTAAGAGAAATATCTTTAAGAACTTCTTTACTGCCAAAACTTTTTTTAAGATTTTTTACTTCAAATAAACTCATAATATTCCTCCTAATCGTAGTAATTTAATTCTTCTTCTATAGATTCCATTACTAATGCAACTATTATATTAAATATATAATAGAATACACCTGCAACTATCAATGCTGTAATTGATGCTTGTGCTGCTGCAATTTGTTTTGCAACTGTAAACATCTCTGGAATTGCAAGTACAAATGAAAGTGACGTATCTTTTACAAGAGTAATAACTTCATTTGTAATTGAAGGAAGAACAGTTTTAATGACTTGAGGTAAAATAATTATGAAAAATGTTTCAAATTTTGAATAACCTAATACTTTTGCAGCTTCATATTGTCCTTTTGGAATTGATTCAATTCCTCCTCTATATATCTCAGCAAAATACGCTGCATAATTTATTGAAAATGCAATAATAACTGCAATCATTCTAAAATGACTTGAGGTATTAAATCCAAAAATGTAATATGGTGCAAAAAATACTACGATTAATTGTAACATTAATGGGGTACCTCTCATAATGGAAATATATACTTTCATTAACCATCTGATTGGTTTAATCGTACTCATTCTTCCCCAAGCAACAAGAAGTCCTAAAGGAAGGGAAAAAAGTAATGTGAGAACGAAAATTTCAATTGAAGTAAGCATTCCTTTACATAATTGAATAATCATTGATTCAAATATCATATTTTTCTCCTATAAAAATTCCTTATTGTTTTTTATTAGAGCCTCTGAAACACCATAATCTTTATATTTTTCAGCAATTTTTTCAACAGTTCCATCTTCATACATTTCATCTAATGTAGCTTGCACTCTATCTCTTAGTTTAGTATTTCCTTTTTTAAATCCAATTCCATACTGTTCGGATGAAATACTTTTATTTAAGATTATATACTCATTATTATTGGATTTTTTATTAATTTGATATAGTGCAACTCCCTGATCCATAGCTATAGCATCACATGCCCCTACTTCTAAATCCATAAATAGAGTATTATCATCAGCGATTTCAGTTAATTTATTAAAACTTCCAGATAATTTTTTATTCTTTTTAAGTGCTGCTAATGCTGATGAATCTTTTTGCACTTCAACATTTTTACCTTTTAATTTTGCTAGTGATTTAATGCCAGAATGGTTTTTTACTACAATAACCTGTTTATTATTGACATATGGTTTAGACCAGGTATATTTATTTTCTCTACCATTTATACTGAATCCACTCCATATACAGTCAATACTTCCAGAGTTTAATTCTGAATCTTTTGTTTCCCAATCTATAGGTTGTTTAACTAAAGTCCAATTATTTCTATCACAAATTTCTTGTGCTAAATCTAAATCAAATCCCGTATATTCTCCATTTTTATCCATATATCCATAAGGGGGGAATTCTGCATCAATTCCAATCACTAAGGTTCTCTCATCATTTTCAGGTGGAGTGTTAGAGAGGTTTACAATAATAAGTAAAGATACAAAAAATATAATAAAGCTTAATAGGATAACCAGTTTCTTATTCATTATTTTGCTCCAATATTTTTAAAACAAGGATATTTTTATACAATTTAATTTAAACTATAATTAAATTTTTGATTTTTTTATTATTTATTTATAGTTATTAAATATTTTATCTGTTAGGGGTAAGTTATTTAATACTAAAATTTTAATAATAATTATTATTAATAAATTATATTAAACCTATATTTATATAAAATCTATATTTTTTAAACAAAATTTATAGATTGATTTTTCATTAGGAGTGTATTTAACGATTATTTTTTAAGAATCTATTGTTTATATTCAAAAATTCTTATTATAATTATCATAATATTTTTTTTATATACGCTCTTAAAATATTATAAAAAAACTTATAGTGAGAAGATTATATGGCAAATACATATGTTTTTGGACATAAAAGTCCTGATACTGATTCAATTACTTCAAGTATAGTTATGGCTAATTTAGAACATGAACTTAAAAACGAAGAAGCTATAGCATGTAGATTAGGAAATTTAAATAAAGAAACTGAATATGTTTTAAATTATTTTAATGTTGAAGCTCCAAAATTAATTGAAACTCTTGAAGAGGGGTCTGATGTAATATTAGTTGATCATAACAGTCCTGCAGAATCAATTGATAATCTTGAAAATTTAAATATTAAAAAAGTTGTAGACCATCATAAAATTGCACTTGAAACTTCTTATCCTTTATTTTATAGGGCAGAAGCAGTTGGATGTACTGAAACAGTTTTATTTAAATTGTATGAAGAAAATGATTGTTTCATATCAAAAGAAATTGCTTCTTTAATGTTATCTGCAATTATATCCGATACATTACTTTTAAAATCTCCAACTACTACTGATGATGATAGAAGAGCAGTCGATGAACTTTCAAAAATTGCCGAAATAGATTATGAAACTTATGGTTTAGAAATGTTAAAAGCAGGTACTGATTTATCTGATTTTTCAATTGAAGAGATTTTAAATTTAGATGCAAAACAAATAGACTTTAAAGATGTTAAATCTATTGTAAATCAGGTAAATACTGCAAGTATTCCAGATGTTTTAGAAATGAAAGATGAATTAGAAGAAGGTATAGAAAAAATTATTGAGGATGAAAAACTTGATATTTTTATGCTTTTAATTACTGATATTATTAATAGTAATTCTGAAGTACTTGTTTTAGGTGAAAGAGCAGATCTTGTTGAGAAGGCATATAATGTAAAATTAGAAGATAATCTTGCACTTCTTGAAGGTGTTGTCTCCCGTAAAAAACAAGTTGTACCTATAATGACTGAAAATGCATAAGCATTTTCATTATTTTTTTATTTTTAATATTAAAATATTCTTTTTATGTGAGGGGTTTTTCTCAAAATTGATTTTTCAATAAAAAATTCCTTATTTTCAAAATAATTCCTTTTATGGGTTTTTTATAGTTTATTACTTAATTTTTCCCCCCCATATTGAACTTATTTTTATAGTTTTTTTTTAAAATTTATTTTTTTAATTAATGAATATTGTTAATATGAAGTTTTATGAAAATTTTTTTTTAAATATTTATTCTTCCATAGCCTAAAAAAACTTATTTATTGTAGTGTTTATAAAATCAATGGTTAAAATTTTTTTACTAGAAATTTACCAGTTTAAAACATATTAAATTTTATCCTCTAATAAGAAATCAACAATATTTAAATGTTCTATACCATCATGAGACATATTCACATCATCTAATGTAATCACATATTTAGGATAATTATCAGGAATATTTTTTAATGGTTTGAATTCTCTTTCAATTGTTTCTTCACTGACCAACAAATATGATACTTGAATATAAATTGGTTTATTTTGTTTTTTGCAGACAAAATCAACTTCTAAATTATCTATTTTACCTATTGTAATATCATAATCTCTTCTTAAAAGCTCAATATAAACAATATTTTCAATTACTCGGGTAATATCTCTCTGATTATTTCCAATTATTGATTGACGAAATCCTAAATCACATAAATAATATTTTTCATCATATTTAAGTATTTTTTTTCCCTGTAAATCTTCACGTTTTACTTGATAAATAAAACAGGCATTTTCAAAGTATTTCAAATAGTTATAAATAGTATTTACAGATAAATTCACCATATCTTGTTTTAATCTTTTATAGATTTTATTTGCTGAAAAAGGTTGGCCGATATTATACATTATAAATCTCATGATTCTGTCTATTAAATCAATATTTTTAATATTATTTCTTTGAATAATGTCTTTTAAAACTATTGAATTGTATAAATCTCTTATAATCAACTTTTTGTCATCACTTACATAATCATAAGTTGAAGGCATCCCTCCATCTTCCAAATATTTGTAAAAATGAGATTTATAATCTTCACTTATTTTATGATATTCAATATATTCTTCAAAAGAGAATGGAAAAATGTTTAATTCCACATATCTTCCAGACAAATAAGTTGCAAATTCACTGGATAGGAGTTTTGAATTTGATCCAGTTATGTATATGTCAAAATTTTCTTTTGCAAAATAGGAGTTAATCAATTTTTCCCATTGGGGAATAACTTGTATTTCATCAAAAAAAAGATAAATTTTACCTTCCACATCTGTAATTTGGCAGGAAATATAATCTTCAAGCTTTTTAATATCTGTTATTTCAAAATAATCACTTAATTCAAAGTTTATCCAAATAATATTTTCTTGAGGAATCCCATCTTTTATTAATGAATTAATTATTTGTTTTAGTATTGTAGATTTTCCAGAACGTCTGATTCCAATTAAAACTTTAATAATATGTTTATTTATGAAAGGCTTAATTTTTTCAATATAATTTTGTCTTTGAATAATCATTGAAATCACCTAATACTACTTTTATTAGATATTAATATAAATATTTTCAGTTGAATGAAAACCATGTTTAAAATTTAATATAGTTTTCCGTTTAATGAAAATTAAATAAAAAAAATCAAAAATGATATTAATCAATGAAATGAAATGGGATGTAGGTAAATTGTATAATATATTAAATACTTAAAATGAATCTATAAACATGTATTTAAAAATTAGAGCTTAAAAATAAATAATGAAAAGGGTAATATGTAATACTTAATCATTTCCCATAGATAACTACTTTTTTCATGTTTTAATACCAACTTTCTAATTTGGATACTGGTACGCTCATATCAACATTTAGTGGAGTTAAACTAGGTCTTTTTTCAACCATTAAACAATGTCCGTCTGTTCCTTCTTCATGAGATTCATTAAGTTTTGAGGTAATCATAACGATTTTATGTGTGTCATCTTCAATAAATTCATTTGGAACAGTGTTATTTTTAAATTCGTAGGTAAAAATCTCCTGAAGGCTATCTTCTTTATCATCAATAACAGTTTTATTAAGCATTTTATCAGATAGTCTGGTGATTTTTATATTTTCAGATAAACAATTTGATGGAATATTTAAATTAAATAAATCTACTCCTTCAGGAAATCCTTTTTTCTGGATTTTTAAAACACAATCCTTTAATATTTTTTTAGACAATTCAAAGTCTTGGTTTAAATGCCAATTACCATCTTCATCTTTTTCAAATGAAGTATAATCCATAAATAAGGATACAGAAATAGCAGGTATTCCCATAGCAACAGCTTCTAATGCTGCACATACAGTTCCAGATGAGGTTAAATCTTTACGGCTAATATTAACTCCAGAGTTAATACCTGCAATTACTAAATCAGGTTTTTCATCCATAATGTAATTTGCACCAATTACTACAGAATCTGCAGGTGTACCAGAAACACTATAAGCAGGACTATTATCTTCAAGTTCGCATGAACTTACCTGAAGGTGTTTAAACATTGTAAGATGACGTCCTACTCCACTGTTATTATCTTCAGGTGCAACGACAGTTACATCTGCTAAATCTTTAACAGCTTCTTTTGCAGCAAAAATTCCAGGTGTATTAACACCATCATCGTTAGATATTAATATATTCATATTTAACCTCGTTGAGTTAATTTAGCTTTAGTTAAAACACAGTTTTTCAAAATATGTCTTTATTAAATTAATTTCATTTAATTTAATTAAATCTTATTTAATTTTGTGCTTTAATTTCTGTTTTACCATTCATATACGGTATTAAAACTTCAGGTATTTTAATACTACCATCTTCTTGTTGATAGTTTTCTAAAATACAACATATGGTTCTTTCTGTAGCAATTGCAGTACTGTTTAAAGTATGTAATATTTGAGCATCACCTGAACCTGCTTTTCCAACACGGGTTTTAGTTTTTCTTGCTTGATAATCAGTACAATTTGTACAGGAAACTAATTCTCTATATGCTTTAGAACCAGGGAACCATGCTTCAAGATCGTATTTTATAGCAGCATTGTCATTTAATGCAGAAGATACGATTGATACAATATGATATGGGATTTCTAATTTTTGATATATTCTCTCAGTTATTTCTAATAATTCTTTGTGTGCATTTTTAGAATCTTCGGGAGTAGTAAAAATAAATTGTTCGATTTTTTCAAATTGATGTACTCTAAATATTCCAAGAGTATCCTTACCGTGAGATCCTGCTTCTTTTCTAAAACAGGTAGAAAGACCACAATATTTAAGAGGTAATTGTTCAGGCCTTATAATCTCATCTCTATGTAATGCTGCAAGAGTTTGCTCTGCAGTTGCAATTAAGTATAAATCATCACCATCAATTTTATATAATGTTTCTTCAAATTCACCTAGCTCAGAAGTTTCAGCAGCAACTTCTCCTTTAACAAAGAATGGTGTTTGAAGAGGAATATAATTTTCTGATTTTAGTTCATTTAATGCAAATTGAATTAAGGCTAAATTTAAAAATAGAATATCTTCTTTTAAATAATAGAATCTTGCACCAGAAACACTAGCAGCAGTTTCAATATCTGCACCATTGATTTTTTCTATTAAATCTACATGGCTTAAGGGTTCAAAATCAAATGAAGGTTTTTGGCCATATTCTTTTATTATTTGATTATCATCTTCACTATCGGAGATTGGTACATCTTCATCAATAATATTTCCCACTTTGTATCTGTATTCTTCACGAAGTCTTTTATACTCTTCTCCTTTAGCACTTAACTCTTTGATTTCTTCTGCTACAGCTTTGGATTTGCTTATAACTTCTTCAAGATTTCCATCTTGTTTTGCCTGTTTGAAAGATTTGGATAATTTGTTTTTTTCTTGACGTAATGTATTTAATTTATTTTCACTTTCTCTCCATAGAGTATCATATTCAATTACTTTTTCAGCATAATCATTATTCCTAAATCTTTTCTTTTCAGATTCAAGTACTATTTTAGGATTTTCTCTAAATAATTTTATATCTAACACTTGAATTTCTCCTTTTTAATTTTAACTGAATTTAATAAGTTTTTAAATTTTTTAAGAACATTTTATAATATTATATCATATATATGGTTTAAATTTCATTAAATATTATAAATAAAATTTTATTATTTTTATTTAATATATTTTTGTTATTTTAAACTTTTTAAATCATTCTTTATTTATATTAAAAATTCATAAATTCTTACAAATATTTTAAATAAGTTTTAATATGAGTAATTTAAATAATTATTATTAATTAAAATTATAGGGGTTATATAATGCCTGAGTTAATAGATAAAATAAAATCAAGAAGAAGTATTAGAAATTTTAAAAGTGATATGATTCCAGAAAAAGATATCGAAAAGATTATTGAAGCTGGAACTTATGCTCCAAATGGTAGAGGATTACAATCTCCAATAATTGTCGCTGTTACAAATAAAGAGTTTAGGGACAAATTAGAAAAAATTAACCGAGAAATAGGTGGCTTTCCAGAAGATGTTAATCCATTTTATAATGGTCCTGTTGTTCTTATTGTTCTTGCAGATAAATCTGTACCAACTTATATTTATGATGGAAGTTTAGTAATGGGTAATTTACTTCTTGCAGCACATGATTTAGGTTATGGTGGTATTTGGATTCATCGTGCAAAACAAGAATTTGAAATGGATGAATATAAGGAAGTTTTAAAGAATTTAGGTATTGAAGGGGATTATGAAGGAATTGGCCATTGTGTTATTGGATATGTTGATGGTGACTATCCTGAACCTTTAAAGAGAAAAGAAAATTGGGTTTATTATATTAAATAATTAAGAATTTATAAGTATTATATTAAATAATTCATACTAAGATTTATTATATTAATAGTTAAGAATTTAGAGTTTATTTATTAAATAATTCATACTAAAATTTATTATATTAATAGTTAAGAATTTAAAGTTTATTTATTAAATAATTCATACTAAGATTTATTATATTAATAGTTAAGAATTTTCAAATTTTATTATTATTATCATTTTTTTTAATTTGCAACTTATAGGTTTTATAATGGATATTGATGCTCAAAAAGATATTTTACGTAAATCTGTTTATGATGCAATATATAATGATGGTTTTTCAAATAGGCCTAATGGAGATTATGGTAAAATCCCTGATTTTAAAGGAAGTGTTATTGCAGCAGAACTGCTTAGAACGACTTTTCAGTGGAAAACTGCTCAAACTATTTTTTCAAGTCCAGACACTGCCCAAAAACCTGTTAGATATTTTCCATTAGAAGATGGTAAAGATTTGATTATGGCTAGCCCTAATCTTCAACATGGTTATCTTTTTTTAAAATCAAGTAAAATAACTTCATTTGTTGAAGCCTCTACTAAAGATGGGGCTTTTAAGTTTTCAGAAGATTTAAATATTGAGGATTATCCTAAAGTTGATATGGTGGTTGAAGGTTCTGTTGCTGTTGATAAAAAAGGTAATAGAATTGGAAAAGGTAAAGGATTTGGTGATAGAGAAATCCAGGATTTATTAAATCGTAAACTGATTGATAATAATACACCTATTGTAACTACAATTCATCCTCTCCAATTAGTTGACTCTGTAATTAATGATCAACATGATAAAGTTTTGAATATGATAGTAACAACCGATAAAATTATTAGAATTTAATTTTCAGTTAATTACAGATTTAAAATAGTTATTGATAGAAAAAAAGATCTTTCACGTAAAATCTGTTTATAATGCAATAGAAAAATATAAAAAGAAAAAAAGAAAGAATTATAAGAAATTATTTTTTATTCCTCTAAAAGTATTATCATCTATTATATGGTGTATACCATACTTTAGCATAAACTGGTGTATATCCATTAATTAAATGGTAATAAGCTGTAGAAACATAAATGTTAGTTTGACCTTTAACTTTTTTAGTGATTAGTTTACTATTTTTATTATTTTTAAAATAAAACATAGCAGATACAATTTTCTTATGAATGTATCCATCTGAACTACTTCGACCATCTACAGTAGCATATACTCCAGGATTACTTTGCCCTCCAAATGTATAATATGCGGTTATACCTTTTTTATGTGCAGGATAACTGTTAGGATTTCTAATTTTGAGCCCAACATAATATAGCTTACCATTGCCTATTGTGATTGTAGAGGTTGCAGATACCTTATATTTTGGATTGGCACTTGTAATATATATTTTATGTTTACCGCTTCCTAATTTTGAATAAAACTTAATACCCTCACCAGAAATTGTTCTTATATAAGAGGTATAACTATGTCCTTTGTAAACTCTTTTAAGTTTTAATTTAAGATTATCCACGGGCTTATTCTTATTGTCTTTTACCCACACAGCAAATTGTATATTTTTTCCTTGACTGCGTTTTATATCATGAGTTTTTACTTTACATTTAATTTGTTTTGTATTTGTCTTTTGAACAGTTTTTTGATCGTTCTTAGAGACTTGTGAGGATTGATCTTCCCATATAATTGGTTTTCCATTGTAGGAATCTGATGTATCAATTTTTTTGTCTTGAACTGTAGATTGTTTAGTTAAATTATCTGTAGCATTTACTGCTCCAATTAAAAGGAATAGTAAACTTATTCCGATTAGTATTTTTAAAATTTTTTTCATACATATTCCACCTTTTTTTGTTTTATATGTCCTGTTACATTTATTAAATTTTATCCAGGACATATTAAGTTTAATAAGTTAAGTTTTTTTTAATTTAAAAAAATAGATATTAAACTTGTATTAATCAAGGGATAGGTAGGTGTCATTACCTCGATATCATCCCCATTACTAAAAAACAGAAAATCATGAGGTCTTATGATTTCTAGTAACAATATAATAAATGTGTTTAAATTCTATTTAAATTTATTTAAAATATTCTAGATGATTTTATAATGTAATATATATTAGTGAATGCTTAACGATTAAATAATTTTCATTTGAAAAATAAGATTGTGATAAACTTTAGTAATTCTAGTCGTGGAAATATCTATGTGAAATTAAAATTAGTAGATATATTTTAAAAATAGGTTTATAAATAAAAATATTAAAGTTAATGGCCTAATAAAGGGGGATTTTAATATATTTTTAAAAAATTTAATAAATTAAATTATAAAAAGAGAAAAAATTAATAAAAAAATAATTGAATTTAAATTTAATTATTTAATTAATAATCAAATTTTAATTTTACACCATTATCTAATGGAATTTCTCTTAACCATTTGATATCACTTTTATACAACATTCTAATATCTGATATGTCATATCTAATCATAGCAAGTCTTTCAATACCAAGACCAAATGCAAGAGTAGGTACTTTAATACCTAATGGTTCAAGAACTTCAGGACGAAACATTCCAGCTCCTCCAAGTTCAATCCAACTTTCCCGGTCTTCAAGATAAATTTCACATTCACATGAGAGGTAAGTGTATGGGAAATAAGCCGGTCTAAAACGAACTTCAAACCCTAATTTTTTATAAAATTCTTTTAAAATTCCAAGTAAATGTTGGAAACTAATTCCTTCAGCAGAAATAATACCTTCGACCTGATGGAATTCAGGTAAATGTTTATAAGTAATAGTTTCTCTTCTAAATACTCTACCTACTGAAAACATTTTCATTGGTGGTTGGTGTGAAGCTAAATATTTAGTTGAAATACCTGTAGTATGGGTTCTAAGTAATGATTGTCTTGCAACATCTATATCCCACTTATAACCCCATCCAGTACTATTAGTATTTCCTCCATCTTCATGGGTTTTTGATACATTTTCTACAATTTCACCTTCAGGTAGTTTACATTCTGAAGGGGTTTTAACATAAAATGTATCTTGCATTTCACGTGCAGCATGATCTTGAGGTTGAAATAGTGCATCAAAATTCCAGAAAGCAGAATCCAGGGTAGTACCATTTGATTCTGTAAAACCTAAATCTAAAAATATTTCTCTAATTTCTTCTATGATTTTTCTTAAAGGATGTGCTTTTCCTGCAAATGTTTTAGGGCTTTCTGCTGTAATATCATAAGGCCTATAGTTTTTATTTTTCCATGTTCCTTCTTTTAAATCATCATGGCTAAGTTGAGTAGCTTCTTCTTTTTTATCCCCAATTTCAAAACCTTCTTCTAATATGTCTCTACCTAACTTATTAAGCTTGAAACTATGTGAACTGGTCTTTTTACTTATAAGAAGGTCTTTTCTTTGGGTTAAATGTTTGTAAGCTTGAAGTTCAATCTTATTTAAATTACTTTTATTTAAACTTTGGTCAGCAAATATTTTTTTTAAGAGTTTTTCATCTTCTCCTTGCAGGTCACTTTGTTCAATTCCATTATCTGTAACAGTTAATTCACCATTGTTTATTTTAGCCCATTTTTTCCGATTTAACCAACCCAGTGAAATATTAGCTTCTTTTTTATCAATACCTATTTTTTCACTTAATTCCTTCATAGGAATTTTTTTCTCATGGGATAAGACATTTAATACTCTACGTTCTGGAAGACCTTTTTCTGCAAAGTCTTTTCCAGTTTTTGTTAATTTAATTACTTCTTCGGTATTTTTTTTAACATCAATTATACCTTTAGCAGCTAAGGAACCTGCAGCACTCATAACAGATTTAATATTTATATTTTCTTTTTCTGCTACCTCTTCAGGAAGAATATCTTCATTTTCTTCTAAATTTTTAAGTAAAATCTTTTCATAATAAGGTAATTCTTTAATGATTTTTGAAATATCTTCACTCATTTTTACACCTAAAGGTTATAATAATTTAAATTTCTTATTTTAAATTAGTAATAAATTTTTTTTTTAGAATTTTGATATTTTAAATAATTAATAAATATTAAAATGTAATAATATATGTATAGATAAGATAATTTATAAATGTTATTTTTATTAAGATTATTAAACATTTTTTTATAAATTTTTCCGTAAATTATTGTTGATATTATGAATCTATTTAGGGCTACATACAATATTTTAAGTGATAAAACAGTTAATGAAAAATCATATTTTTTCACAAATAAAATGCTTTTTGCTTTATTTTTCCCTCTTTTAATAGAACAGGGTTTAGAATTTTTTGTCGGTTTTATTGACACTATGATGGTTTCAACTATTGGTGAGGCAGCTGTTTCAGGTGTTTTTCTCATTGATTCTATTATGATGCTTTTAATATTTTCTTTTTCAGCACTTGCAAGTGGAGGTGCAGTTATTGCAGGACAATATTTAGGTAATGGGGAGTTAGATAAGGGATGTGAAGCATCAAATCAATTAGTATGGTTTTCAGCAATAATTTCTATTATAATTGGACTACTTATTTTTCTTTTTAAAACATATATAATTAAATTATTATTTGGACAAATTAGTAGTAGTGTATTTGTCAATGCAGATATTTATTTAAGCTATATGATTTTAACTATTCCATTTGTTGCAGTTTATAATGCAGGGGCTGCAATTTATAGGACAATGGGAAATGCTAAACGACCTATGATTATAATGTTTATTTGTGATTTATTTAATGTTATAGGAAATGCAATACTTCTTTTTGTCTTTGGTTTTGGTGTTGAAGGTGTAGCTATTCCTACGGTATTTTCCAGATTAATAGCATCAGTTGTAATGATTTATTTTGTTTTAAATGAGAAAAATGACCTTCATATTAAAAAGACTTTAAAATATAAATTTGACTTTTCTATGCTTAAGAAGGTGTTAAATGTAGGTATTCCATATGGAATTGAAAATGGGCTCTTTCAATTAGGTAGAATTTTAATTTTAGGTTTAGTATCTACTTTCGGTACAATAGCTATAGCTGCAAATGCTGTTGGTATAAGTTTCGGTATTTTTTCTGCACTGCCTGGTTTTGCTATTAATTTAGGTCTTACAACAGTTATCTCTCGTTGTGTTGGTGCAAATGATTATACTCAGGCTAAATTTTATAATAAAAAAATTATATTAATAACATTTATCACTCATTTATTGGTTAATATAATAATATTTATTATATTAGATCCGGTTCTTTCTTTATATAATCTATCACCAGAATGTAAAAATTTAGCAGCGGATATGATTATTTGGTATGGTATATTTGCAATCATTATATGGCCTTTAGCATTTACATTACCTACAAGCTTTAGAGGTGCAGGTGATGCTAAATGGCCTATGATTGTAAGTTTACTTGTAATGTTTATCTGCAGGATTGCACTTGCATATGTAATTGCTGATTACTTTGGATGGGGAGTATTTGGTACATGGGTAGCAATGTTTATAGACTGGTATGTTAGAGCAATATTTTATATTTATAGATATTTAAGCGGTAAATGGATGGAATATAGGGCTGTAGGTAATAATTTTTAAAAAATTTTAAATATATAATTTTAATAAAAAAATAAATAGGTTTTGTTATTATGGATGAGATAAAATTAATTTCATGGAATGTTAATGGTATTAGAGCGGCTCATAGAAAAGGATTTATTGATTGGTTAGTAGAAGAAGATGGAGATATTGTATCAGTTCAAGAGACTAAAGCACATATTGATCAGCTTCCACGTAAATTAATAAATATTGATGGTTACACTTCATATTTTTCTTCTGCTGAAAGGAAAGGGTATAGTGGTGTTGGAACTTATACTAAGCTTAAGCCAAATCAGGTTATAAACGGTATGGGCATTAAAAAATTTGATATTGAAGGAAGATTAATCAGATTGGATTATGATGATTTTACCCTTTTAAATATTTATTACCCTAATGGTGGCTCTGGTGAGGAAAGATTACAGTATAAACTTGATTTTTATGATGCATTTTTAGATTATGCAAATAATCTTGTTGAAGAGGGTTTAAATTTAGTAATTTGTGGTGATGTAAATACTGCACATAAACCGATAGACCTTGCAAGGCCAAAACAAAATGAAGAAACTTCTGGTTTTTTACCGGTAGAAAGAGAATGGGTAAGTAAATTTTTAGATAATGGATATGTAGATACCTTTAGAGAATTTAACAAAGATGGTGAAAACTATACCTGGTGGAGTTATAGAACTAAAGCTAGAGATAGAAATGTTGGATGGAGATTAGATTATTTCTTTGTAAATGATGAATTTAAATCTCATGTAACTGACTCTTATATTTTATCTGATGTTTTAGGTTCTGACCATTGTCCAATTGCACTTCAAATAAAAGTGTAATTATTATAAAAAAATAGTTATTGATTTAAAATTTTAAATCAAAATAATTTATGAAATATAATATTATAAAACAGTATCAACGTCTGAAATATTATTTAAAACAGTTACATCCAGATTTTCTTTTTCAATCATTTCTTCTTCTTCAAAGCTTAACTCAGAATTAACAAGTATTCCTTTCATACCTGCATTAATTGCTCCAATAATATCTGTGTCAAATTTATTTCCAACCATTATACTTTTATCTGCACTACAATTCATTCGTTTAAGTGCTTCTTCAAATATTTTAGTATGAGGTTTTTCATAACCTACCTCTTCTGAAGTTAAAACAATGTCAAAAAATGGGTGAAGATTAAGTCTTATAAGTTTTTCCCACTGTTTAATGGTAATACCATTGGTAATTGCACCAATTGTATATCCTTTTTGTTTTAAATAAATTAAAATTGCAATAGTTCTTGGAAATGGTTCAAGAAGTGAAAACTTAACATTATGGTATGTTGTCATACCAAGTGCTATAAGGTAAGGATCTTCTGCACCAATCACTCTTTTTGTAAGTACATTGAAATGTTTACCATAATTTGATCCTTTCTCTTTAATAATTTCTTTGAAAATATCATAAGCTTCTTCTTCTTCAATAGGAAGTCCATTTTCTACAATATTGTTAATTGCGGCATGTCTTGCAAGTTCTGCAAATGAAGAAGTGTCAAGTAAGGTATCATCAATATCAAAAAATACTGCTTTATCTTTGCAATCTTCATCCATATTATTCACCTTATTTTTATTCTTAAATCGTTTATACTATTATATAAATTTTAATATATGCATATTTTTATTTTAATATATATATTTACTATATAGTATATTAAAAAATTCAATTATTTATAAATTTATAAATTTAAATTTTATCTTTAATTTCTATTTTTTTAAAATATCATAAAATGTAGAAATAATTTTAATTAAAATTTAACGGTTCTTTTTAAAAGAAAAAGGAGTCTAATGTTTGTTGTTTTTCTTTACTATCTAATTGTTCTAATTCTTCAACAGTATAGCCAAATGAACTCATAATACGTGATACTGCAGGGATTAACTGATTTGAAATATAGTAGTTTATATCAAATTCAGTATTTTCATCAACATATTGGTATGGAACTGCTCTTGAGCTAATTGAACCTTTTCCTTTAATAATTACATATCTTAAAATATCTCCACGTTGAACTTTCATTCCATGGTCTTCCATTATACGAGCTGCAACTACATGTGGTGCAATTTGTTTATATTTATCTAGACTTTTTGTAATCTGTGTATGTATTACTAAATCGTCACGGTTAACATTTCGAGATTTAAGTTTTATAAGTGCTTCTTTAACAACTTCTACAGCAGCATCAACATTACCTTCATTTAAAACAGCATATAGCACATCTTCCTGTGCATTTTTAGCAATTGGTGCCCAATCTCTTCTAACAAGTTCTAGTCCTTTTGCTATAATGTTTCCTTCTTCAATTACTGCATATCTTTTTTTAGTTACAAAAAATCCTCTTCTGTAAAATCCTTCATATTCAAGTTCCATGGCTTCAGGTAAATTAGAATTAAATTCGTTTAAAAATTCTTGAGCTTGATGTTTTATTGTTTTTTCAAGTTCAAGCTGTTCTTCACTTTCTACTGGCCGTTCACCATATCTTTCTTTTAACAAATTTCACACCTGGAAGATTTTTTTAATTTTTTTTAGATAATATTGATTAAGTTTATATATTAATATATTATTATTTAACATTATAAGGTATTTTTTTTATTAGAATATATTTTTTTTTAGCTTATTTTTTATAAGATTATTTTTTTAATTAATATTTTTTTTTCAAATAATAGTGTTTGGAGTGTATATACTTAGCTTACTATTTTTTTTAAAGATTTTTTAAATACTCAAAATTATCAAAAAAATTTTTTTATAAAACAAGCTTTATATATAAGAACATATCAATATTTAATTATCATTATTCTTTTAATGACTCTTTTTGCTCTATGGTTCTTAATATTAAAAAGAATATAAATAAGTATTTTCTTGCTAACTTATTTATTTAAGAGTTATTTTAAGTTTGCGATTTAAAATTATTATATAACAATTTATTAATTAAAGATTAATTTTATTAGGTGAAATAAATGTCAATTAGTCAAGGAAAATCTATAAGGAGTCCTTCTGGTGGAAGATTAAGATTTAATCATGGTAAAAGAAAATCAGAATTAGGTAGATCTTCAGCTGAAACCAAATTAGGTGGAAAAAGATTAAGAAAAATTAGAACTCGTGGTGGAAACGAGAAATTGAGATTAGATGTTGGAAACAAAATTAATGTTATTGATCCAAAAAATAATAAAGCTGAAATTCTTGACATTTTAGATGTTGTAGAAAATAAAGCTAACCCTAACTTTGTAAGAAGGAACATCATTACTAAAGGTGCTATTGTAGAAACTTCTAAAGGTAATGCAAAAGTTACTTCTAGACCAGGTCAGTCTGGTGTTATTTCTGGTGTTTTATTATAAACACTAATTCTTTTTTTATTTTAATTTTAAGACTTTTTAAGTTATTTTTCAATAAGTTTTTTTTACTAATCTTTTTTTTAAAATAAGTTTAACTCTTTTTTATAAATATTTAATTTTAAATTTTAATTTATTAGTTATTTTTTGAATTTCAGATTTTTGTTTAATCTTTTTTTTAAACTATCTCTTTTTCATTTAGAATTATATATTTTTTTAATATGATGTCTTTTTTTTTTAAAAAGTTTCATTTTTCTAAACCAATAAGAACGGATAAATTTTCCAAAAAATCAACCTTAAAAAAGGTAAATATTCTGTAAAAGTAGTTTTTGTTGGAAATAAGTGTTATAGCACAAAAACATTTAAAACAAATTTAAAAGTTTATTAAGTTTAATAATTTAAACTTAATTTTTTATTTTTTTAACTTTTCTATTTTATTTTATTTTATTTTATTTTTAACTTTTTTTTAAGATTTTTTTTATTATCTGATTACATTATTTTAATGTTTCTAATTTTTTTAATAATTCCTCATTAATCTAATTTTTCTTCTAAAATCATTTAAAATTAAATATAATAAAAGTTTCATTATTGACAAAACTTTTTCAATAATTATTTAAATTGCTAATAAAAAATATATTAAATATATTATAATATTTTAAAATAAAAATTAATTTTATTTTATAATCATTTTAAATTTAAAATCATAAAGGAGATATTATGAAAATTGGAATGAACCACGGTGCTGGTGGAGAAGTAATGGAAAAACTTATTAAAGAAACAATTTTATCAAATATAAGTAAAAAATCCGTTAATGGAGGTGTAGGTTTAGAAGATTTAGATGATGGTGCAACTATACCTATGGATGATTATGAAATTATTGTTTCAACTGATGGTCATACCATCCAGCCACTTTTCTTCCCGGGTGGGGATATTGGTAGAATTTCAGCTGCAGGTACTATTAATGATGTATCAATGATGGGTGCAAAACCCCTTGCTATAACTAATGCAATGATTGTTCAGGAAGGATTTGATATTGGGGATATGGATAAAATAATGAAATCTATGAATGATACATGTGCTGAAGCAGATGTTGCTCTTATTGCAGGTGATACAAAGGTTATGGAATCTAATAAATTAGATGGTATAGTAATTGTAACCACTGGTATTGGTATTGCTAAAAAAGATCAGATTATTCGTGATTCTACACTTGAAGTAGGTGATAAGATTATAGTTACAGGTAGTATTGGAGATCATGGTATGAGTCTTATGTCATTTAGGGAAGGTTTTGGTTTTGAAACTGATTTAAAATCTGATTGTGCACCTATGTGGGGTATTGTTGAGAAAGCTCTTAAAGTTGGTGGTGTTCATGCAATGAAAGATCCTACCAGAGGGGGATTTGCAAATGCTATAAATGAAATGGCAGAAAAATCTAATGTTGGTGTTTTACTAGAAAATGATGTTATTCCAATTAAAAGGGAAGTTCATGCTGTAAGTGAAATGTTAGGTATTGATCCTTTTGAAGTTGCAAATGAAGGAAAAGTTGTTATGGGTGTAGCTGCAGATAAGGCTGATGAAATTCTTGATGCTATTAAAACAGATAAATATGGTAAAGAAGCTGCAATTATTGGTGAAGTTGTAGAAGGTAAACATGTTATTATTGAAACTGCTGTAGGTGGACAAAGAATTCTTGAAGCACCGATAGCTGACCCTGTTCCTAGGGTTTGTTAATAAATAAAATAATATGGCCTTAATTACTATATTATTTATATATTTTTTATTTTAAATCTTAATTAAATCTATTGTGAGGAATATTATGGTGAGCATGACTACAAAAAGATTTATAGCATATATATTGGATTTTTTAGTTGTATTTGCAATTATGTGGCCAATATCTTATTTCCTTTTTTTATTTGCAAATCCTGTTTTTAAATATCAGGTTTATCATTATTTTCCTATAACGGCACCTATAATTATTATAATCTATTTTGTATTTTGTGAAAAGATTAGAGGTGCTACTGTAGGTAAACTTTTAACATTTATTGAAGTGCAGAATGAAGAAGGAGAAAGAATTTCCTATAAACAAGCTATATTTAGAAATATTTCTAAATTATGGTGGATATTCATTATTTTTGATTATCTTATGGGAATGTTATATGGTTCTAAAGATGATCGTCTATTGGGACAATTATCCCATACTAAAGTAGTAAATGAAGATAAATCTAAATTTGATCTATAATTATTTATTATTATCTTTTTTTTATAATTTTAATTTTTTTATCTTTTTTTATCTTATTAGTTTATTTTCAGTTTTCATTATTAGTTTATTTTCAGTTTTGATTATTAGTTTATTTTCAGTTTTGATTATTAGTTTATTTTCAGTTTTCATTATTAGTTTAATAATTGTTCCAAAATAAAAATTAAAAAATCAAAAATTTTTAACTAATTTTACTTTAATTTTCGTTCATTTAAACAGTGTTTTTAATAAAAAAGGGTTTGAATTATTAATTGATTATTTGATTTATTTGTAGTAAAATTTAAAACATCAAGTTTCAATCTTGATAAGTTATCTGTACATATTTATTATTAAAAAATCATTATTATATTATTATATATAAATTAATATTAAAATTAAATTTTAACAAAATTTATAATTAAATTTATAATTAAAATACATTAATGATAATTTAACTTATAAATTCAATTTAAACAATTTTTTATAATTTAAAAGGCCTTATCTGATTTAATTTTTTTATATGTTTTTATTTAGGAGGTATTTGATGGAAAATATATCTATTGATAATTATTCAGCTTATAATTATGAAAAACACCCTCAAATTAAAGGTGTACAAATAGTTAATGGTTTAAATAACTTTCCAATAAGCTGGTTGAATATTCAAGGGTACTGTGAATATGAATTGTATCTTGAATATTTTAAAGGTATAGTTGTAGGGGAAACTACACATATGAAAAAGGGAACTGAGGTACATCAAAAATTAGAAGATGAATTTAATAAAACTGCCAAACCTGCAAGTTTTAAGGAAACATTAAAATTATCTGAAACTGCAAAAACAAAAACAAGGGAAATGTTTGTTATTGAGCCAAATTATGGAATAAGAGGATTTATTGATGAGATTCAGATGACTCCAGATTCATTTATTATAATAGATGATAAACCTGGAAATAAAGCATATTCTTCCCAAATTAATCAAGTTAGAGCATATTGTTTAGCATTTAAATCACTCATTGAAAAACAATCTGAAGGTAATGATAATCGTAAAATAATTGGGGCTTTAAGACAAAGAGGAACAGATAACATATTCTTCACAGAGGAATTTGATGAAAATGTTGAAAATCAGATTAAATATTTAATTAATAGAATGCAGGGATTATTGGATGGTACAAGGCCATTTGTACCTACAAAAAATCCAAATAAATGTAGAAGCTGTAGATTTAACAAAGAATGTGAACATAATAAAAATTAATGATATTTGGTATACTTTAAAAATTTTAATATAGATAAAATTATTATTAGCTATTTAATTTGAAGAATAATAAATTGAGATTTATGAGTTTTGATTACTTTGATATACTTGATGATATTAAGGATGCAATAGAAGATATGGGTTTTAGTGAACCTACACCAATTCAAATCCTAGCTATTCCTCCAGCTCTTGAAGGATTAGATATTATTGCACAAGCCCAAACTGGCTCAGGTAAGACATTAGCATTTGCAATCCCATCACTTAATAAAATATGGATTCCAGATAGATCTCCACAAATATTGGTTTTAACTCCTACTCGTGAGCTTGCTATTCAAATAGCAGGAGAGTTTGTAAAACTTTCAAATTTTATGGAAAAATTAAGGATTCTTCCGGTTTATGGTGGTCAAGCGATTGGTAAACAAACAAGGGTTCTTAAAAAAGGAGTTCATGTAGTAATAGGTACTCCTGGCCGTATAATTGACCATATTAATAGGGGCAATCTGGATGTTTCAACAATCTCAACACTTGTTTTAGATGAAGCAGATGAAATGTTGGATATGGGCTTTATTGAGGATATGGAAGAAATCATCTCATATACTCCTAAACAAAGACAGACTATGCTTTTTTCTGCAACAATATCTGATGATATTAAAAATATAGCTCAAAAATATGAGAAAAATCCTAAATTTTTAAAAACCAAGGATAATAATACTAATAAACCTAAAATCAAAGAATATTATTTTGAAACTCCTAGAAATAAAAAATTCCGTGCATTGATTAATATTTTTGAATTATATGACATTAATTTAGCTTTAGTGTTTTGTAATACTAAAAATCAGGTTGATTTTTTAAATAAAAAACTTAAAAACAGAGGTTTTAATGTTTCAGCCATTCATGGTAATATGAAACAAGTAAAAAGAGACAGGATTATGGAAAAATTCCGTAAATCTAAAATCAATATACTCATTGCAACTGATGTAGCAGCAAGGGGTATAGATGTAAGTAATGTTGAGATTGTATTTAATTATGATTTACCTGAAATTGATGAGGTTTATGTTCATCGTATAGGTAGGTGTGGAAGAGCAGGTAGTACTGGTTATGCATTAAGCTTTGTTACTGGTCGTGATGTAAAGTATTTAAGAAGTATACAAAGGTTTACCAAAACTAAAATCACTAAATTAAAAGTACCTACTGTTGAGGATGTAGAGTTAAAAAAATCTAAAAAGGTTATTGATGAGCTTAAAGATATTTTAAACAATGATGATAATAAAGATAATAAAATTAATAATATTAATAAATCTTTAATTAAACAACTACAAAATGAAGGATATAAAAATATTGAAATAATTTCAGCATTAATTGAAATTGTAAAAATGAATAAAAAAAGTAATTAAAAATCCTATGGGATTAAAATTAAATTTAATTAATTTTTGCAAAAATCAATAGGATTTAAACAATATAAAAAATTAAAAAAAATAAATAAATGGATTATAATTTACCATCAATTACATGGTATTTAATGTCCTCTGCTTCTACTGCTTTTATAAAACTTTTTGTCATATTACCAACAGATAATGCCATAATATTAAGTCCTTTTCTAGCTGCAGATGCAGTTGATGATGATGCTGCAAATTGAATGTCAATTGGAATATCTAATTTATTTGCAACTGCATGTGAAACTGTTCCAACAGCAGCTACTTTATCAATCTGGTTGTTGTTTTCCCATTCTTTAAAACCTACCTTGTATATGGTTTTAATAAGATTTAAGTCAGTTGCATTAGATCCTCCTTCTTTAATAGTTGGAATTGTAATTATAAGTACATTACCAATATTTAATTCAATCATTCCATTTAATTCTCCAAGCGCAACATCTTCTCCTACTTTTGCATCAGAAACTGCAGTTGCATTTGCAGATTGTTCGCTGTGTGATGCATAAAGTAAACCATTTTCCATAAATAGTCCTACAGTATCTCCTTTTTCAATATCTTCTTTAGCTATTGCAGGCCATACTGATTGGTAATGGTTCATAACTTCAAGAACGCCATCAGAATATTTACGTAATGTAACTGCATCCTTTTTAACCTTTTTAATACCTTCTTGGGTAATTTTGTATGGAGAACGTCCATCTTTGGAGGTTATATAACCTTCATCAATAAGTGATTTAATATTTTCAGATACTGCTTGTACTGTTATACCTAAACGTTCAGCTAAGTCTTTTTGTTTAAGGTGAGGTTCTTGTTTTGAAATTTCACTTAATATTTGAAATTTAGTCATTGCACCTCTTTTTTTAAATATTTCCATTATTATTCCTCATTTAAATTAATTTTTCTGAAATTTATTAAACTGTAATTGATATAAAATATAAATTAAATCTTATTTAAATTTTTTCTAAATCTTATTTGAAAAATCTAAACACATAATATATGTAATAAAGTAGATTTTAATTTTTTTAAAGTTTATTTTAATAATTTTTAGCTTTTATTATTTAATTTTTTAAATTATTAATAATTTTAATAAATTCAATCATATTTTAAAAAAATAAATTATGGGATTTGAGGTAATAAAAATGTTAATATTTTTCTAATTACTTATTTTCTTTTTAAAAAGTATTAGTTTAAAAAAATCAAATCTAAATTGACTAAAAATAGTAAAAATAATTAAAATATTAAAACAGTAAAAAATAGGAAATATTAAAACTGTAAAAATAGTTAAAGTAACAGTCAAAATAATATAATGTATTTAGATAATATAAAATAGTAAAAAGTGCTTAAAATTTAAATCGTGGCTGTTGATTAAATATTTATAAATATCCTTCTAATTTATCATTAAATGCATTTATAAATTCATCTTTTTTTTCTTTAGGAATATAAGCTCCACATGCAACTGAATGCCCTCCACCATTTCCACCAACACTTTGTGCAACTTCACGTATAATATTTCCAAAATGTATTCCATCATAGGCAAGAAGTCTTGAACATCTAAGTGAAATCTTTAAATCATCATTTTCTTCACTTATTTCTGTATAACCAATAATTGGTTTTTGCCAATTTCCCTGTGATAAGATCATTCCAGTAATAGTTCCAACAACCTCACTTTTAATATTATTACCATTAAAGTATTGTAAATTATCTAACTCAGTAATAGCATTATTTTCATCTAAATCTTTAATTTTTAAAGCAAGATATCTTCTATGTTCTCTTGAAATTAATTCAAGTGCATCAAGAGCATCGCTTCTATTACCTTTTAATATTTCTAGTGCAACCATTTCTTCTTTATTTCTTGCACATGCATTCATTGCAGTTGAAAATTCAGATGCATCTCTAAGGGAGGTATGGTTTTCTTCATGTAAGAATTCGTAACTGTCAGCATAAACGAGTTTAGGAATATGTTTAACATATTTTGGTGGAACTTCCATAGATAACATTTTAACAAGTTCTGAGAATAATCTGCTTTTTTCTTCATGGGATAAATCTGAAAGTTTTCTAAATACTCCCTCATCATCTTGTCTTTCAATATCTAATTTTTTTAGAAGTTCTATACATTCGTTTTTACTATTTGTTATTGGAAGATTAACATCACTAAAATAGGATAATGCTAAGGTCTTGTTTCACGACCATATAATGAAAGATCACCTATTTTTTTCACATAACCTTCATCAATTGCATCTTGGAGTATAAGTTTATTTAAACCTTCCATTTTTCCAGTATGACTGTTTTGCATATCTCCAACAGCAGATAAGACACCAATCCAACTTAAATCTTTATATCCAAATTCTTTTGCTAAATAATAACATAATCCTCCTCCACAAATATAGTAAGTTCCACTAATACCAAAATGCATAGGATTAATTTCAAGAAACTTAAAATCAACAGTATCTTTATAATCTAAATCTCTAAGTGGGGGGTGATGGTCTAATATGAGAATTTCAGAGTCCCTTTTAGCATTTTTTTCAACTGGCTGACCTGAACCTAAATCTGAAAAGATTGTTAATTTGTTTTTAATTTCTAAATCTTCTAGTTTATCAAGAGATACAAATTCTATTTCATGATCTTTACCTAGTCTATCAAGGATTATAGATAAAATTGCTCCTGAAGAAATTCCATCACAATCATTATGGGAATAAATCTTAATATCTTCATTTGAAAGTATCATATTCTTTGCTTGACTGTATAGGTCTTTCATACCTTTTGGTAAATCTTCAATTTCCATTGCAACTTCTTCTCTCATTGTACCACCTGATTATAAGATATTATTTAAAAAAAGAATTTTAAAATTTATAAAAAAATTAGTATCTGTTGGATTTTATTTTATCTGCAACTGCTTTTAGAAGTTCATTTTTTTTCATTTCAGTATCTACAGCTACACGTCCTGAATGTTCATACCATAGTCCAGGATAACTTTTTTCAGTATCTACTACAGGTTGTAATTGTAATTTGTAACATGCTTTTCTAATTTCATTAATACTAGGATTTTTCACAGCATATTCTTTAGATATTTTACGTCCTTCTTTTAAAGTTCTATTGGAATCAATATATACAGGCCATATTGTAGTAAGTTCATTTTTCATAAATTATCTCCTAAGTTATGATATTTATTATTTATAAAATAATTTAAAATATTGAATTCTATTATTAATATAATATTTACATATATTTTTTATATATTATATCATTTGTTACAAAAAATATGTTTATGATTTGATTTTTATTTTTCATATGGATTCTTTGGATATTCAGGAAATAAAAAGATCTTAAAAATGTATTTTAATTGAAGATTTGCAAATATGAAATAGTTTAGACATTGATATTATGCAAATTTAATTTTATATCTTCTTAGATGGAACAAAAATTTTAAATATTATTTTCATCTTTTTGACTATTTTTTATTATTTCTTATTTTCTTTTTAACAATATTCTTATGATATTTCTGTTTTTTTATTTTTTTATTTTTAAATTTTTAATTTATTAAAAATACTCTCAGATAAGATAATATTCTTTAATTAATTCTTTATATATGAACAGTTCGTAGGAAATTATATATGTTCATTAAGATGTAATATATAAATAAATAAGACTAGATGAAAAACATGTCTCTGGAGAAGAAAAATATAGATAAATTCGACAGTATGCCTTTTATTACATTAATTAATTATATATCTAAAAATAAACTAAAATACTATATGAAAAATCCAAATTTGCAGATATGGTTCATGAAGGTCGTTATTTAATGCAGATACATAGAAGCAATGATTTATCTCAAGATGATTTTGATGATTTTTTTGCTCAAAGCAAAGGAACTATAGCTAAGGCATTGAAAAAACTAGAAGATAATGGGTATGTAGAAAAAAATCCAGGAAACCAACATAAGAAAATATATATAAAAACAACAAAAAAGGTGAAAATTAGCTATTACTTGAAATAAAATCTAAAAAAAAATAGGAAGAGCTTATTGGAGTTAATAAATTAGACAATAGGACAAAAAACCAGTTAAGAGAAATAGCAAGAAAAGTGAGGAAATAATTAAAGAATGATTATTAAAGGAGATAATATGACAAATAAAAATGTGGAATTAATGAGGGGAGAACCTGAAAAGGCTGTAAAAAAATTAGCTATCCCAATTATGATTTCAATGATTCTAACAGCACTATACAATATTGTTGATGGAATTTGGGTAGCTGGACTTGGACAGACTGCAATTGCAGGGATTGGTTTTGTAACTCCAATTTTCATGGTCTTAACAGGAGCAAGTGTTGGACTTGGAAACGGTGCTACAAGTAGTATTTCAAGGTTTATTGGAGCAAAAAATCGTGATATGGCTACTAAATCAGCAACACAAGCATTATTTATTTTTGCACTAGCTTCAATTATATTATCAATTATTTTCTTTTTAATTCAAAGACCATTACTTGAAAGTTATGGTGCTTCTGGTCAAACTTTAAATGAAGCTATAGCTTATTCTACTCCATTGTTTGTAGGATTATTCACTTTAATGTTTGCAAATGGTTGTAGTGGAATCCTTCGTGGGGAAGGTGATATGAAACGTTCAATGTATGTTGTAGTTATTACAGTTATTTTAAATGCATTATTAGATCCAATATTTATATATGTTTTTAAATGGGGCTCTGCAGGAGCATCACTTGCAACAGTTGTAAGTTCTGCAATTGCTGCAATAGTAATTTTATACTGGATTCTAATTAAAAAGGATACTTATATTGATATTAACCTTAAATATTTTGTATTCGATTCAAAAATAGTAAAAGATATACTTAAAGTTGGTATTCCCTCTTCATTTGATATGTTAATTATGGCAATTGCAATGTCAATCATTTTGATTGTAATTTCAATGGTTGGTGGAGATTATGGAATAGCAACATTCACAACAGGTCAAAGATTATATCTTTTTGCAATAATGCCTTTAACAGCAATAGGGTCTGCTGTTATTGCAGTATCTGGTAGTGCTTATGGTGCTCGAAATGGAGATTACCTTTCCAGAACACATATTTATGGTGTTAAAATGGGACTGACTGTAGGAATTGCAATTGCAATAATATTGGTGGTTTTCTCATCTCAGTTAGCTACAATTTTTGCATACACTCCAGAAACTGCTAATTTAGTACCGGGGATCGCCCAATATCTACAATTAGCATCTCCATGTTTATTCTTTACAGGTATGGGAATTCCATCAAGTTTTTTTTATCAAGGAATTGGAAAAGGATTGTATAGTTTAATGTTTACAATTCTAAGAGAAATTATATTTGTCCTTCCTTTAATCCTATTATTTGTATTTGTATTTAATTGGAATTTAGTGGGTGTCTGGCTTGGATTAACTGTTGGAAGGTCAATTGCCAGTATTTTAAATTATGCATTTGCAAGATATGAAATTAGAAAAACAAGAATAAAATTTGAAAATTAAAATTATTTAGAAGAGTATACTTCTAATTCTATCATTTAATCCTAAAATTAGTTTTATAGTTATTTAGCAAATTTTTATTATAAATCATTTATAAATAACTATAATAAAAGGTTAGTATTTACTATAATAGAAATTCTTATTTAAAAATTTAATTTAAAAGTCTGTTAATTAATAGTATTATTAATTTTCCTATAATTCCACAATTATATTCTTTTTTAAATTTATTAAATTCATCAATGATTATGTTTTTTTCATCTTTTGTTAGATTAGACTTTTTAACTAGACTTATAAAATTAAGTAAAAATGGATTTAATATTATTTCAACATCTTTAAATTTATATTTGTTACAAAGGCTAGAACATTTACTATATCCAATTAATGAATCATAGACTAATTTAAAACTAATATCTTTTGTAATGGATTTGTCATCTTCACTATCTCTCATATAATAATTATATACAAATTGGTTATTTAGAAATATTATCCCCTTTGCATGAAAATATGCTTCCATTAAAAAGTTTAAGTCTTCTGCAGATATAACTTCTGGAAATTTAATATTATTTTTTAAAATCAAATCGGATTTATAGATTTTTGTCCAGAATGAAGGAAGACTTCTAAGTATATTTATATTATCATTTAATGTTTCAAGATAAATTTTATCATAAACTCCACAGGAGATATTTGGATTTTTATAGGTTTTTCCATAAATAAAATATGATATAATATTTTTCCATATAAATCCACTTAATCCTTCAAGGTTTATATTATCTATAATATCGTCTGTGTAATCATTTAATCTGTCTTTAAATGCAGAGTGGGATTTTTGTATTAATTGGTTTTTATTGTTTATGTAATGATTTTCATATTTATCATTATCTACATCAGTATATATTCTTTTATATCTACCAAAGACAATGTCTACATTTTCATTTTTAATTGTATTGTATAATACTTCACAGCTATTAAGCTCATAAGTATCATCAGCATCTAAAAACATTATGTATGGCCCTTTAACATAATCAAGAGCTATATTTTTAGGTCCATATGCTGCTCCAATATTTTTATCCAGATTAATCAGTTCAATATTAGGATACTCTTTAATATAATTTTCAATTATCTTTGAGGTATCGTCAGTTGATTTATCATTAACTATAATTATCTGTAAGTTTTCTATGCCTATTGTTTGTTTTATAAGACTATTTAATGTATTTTCAATGGTTTTCTCACCATTATATACTGGTATTATAATACTTATTTTATAGGTCATAATCTCACTTAATTATTAATTATATTTATTTTAATTTATAATATTATTTCTTAGCTAGTTTTTTTCATATTCCATTGAATTTAAATAGTCAATGTATTAAATCATATCAAACATTAATTCAATCATATCTTTAACTGTATATCTATCAGGATAAACGTATTTTACATTATATGTATCTAATGCTTTTGCAGTTATTGGTCCAATAGACACACATAATAAATAATCGGATAATCCTATAGCTAAATCATCACTTCTTTTATCTGCAACTTTAAATAGGTTGTGAACAGTTAAAGGACTTGTAAATGTTATTGCATCAACTTCTTTATTTAATATTTTAGTAATCAAATTGTCTATTTTACTTGTATCCTTAGGTAGTATTGATTTATAACTCTCAGCAAGTATAACTTTAGCTCCTCTTTTTTCAAGCTCTTCAGGTAGAAGTTTCCTTGCAGAATATGTTCTTGGAATTCCTATGCATTGATTTTTAATGTTTATATCTTCAAAACTTTCAAGTAATCCTTCTGCAGTATAATCTCGAGGTATTAAATCTACTTTAAGACCATATTTTTCTGCAACTTCTGCAGTTTTATGGCCTATAACTGCCGTTTTACATTTATTGTTTATCTTTTCATTAAAATCAGGATAATATTTATATATTGAATCTAAAGATGAAACGGAGGTAAATATTAACCAATCCATATTTTCCACTTCTTCCATAAATGTCTTAAGTGTAGGAGAATTTAATAGTTCTATTTCAAGTGTTGGAACTATAAGTGCTTCAGCCTTATATGATTCTATTAATTTTTTAGCTTCATCACTTCTACTTACAGGACGAGTTAATGCTATTAGTTTTTTATTGTTCATAGTTTGCCCCAGTTTATTTTATTTATTATTTTTTCTTTTTTATGAAAATAAATTATTATTAAATCTTTAAAAAAACAGATTATTTTTTTAAAAATCTGTAGTGGAGTTTAGAATGCTCCACCACCTCCACCACCAGATCCCCCACCAATATCACCTATGGAATCCATGTCTATTTGATTTATAGTTGAAATTGCAGTAGCAAATGTTCTATCAAATGCATAGTATCCTCCAAATGAGTAGAATATATAGATTGCACTATAATCATCATATCCGCTTGAACTATATGCTAAGTCTCCCATAGCTTTTTCAACTTCATCTGCAACTCCAAGTGCAGTTGCATAGACTAAATATTCATTCCATATGATAATAGACTCTGGAGGGTATTCTTTCATAAGTGAAAAGTCTTTAAGATATTTTTTAAAGTTATTCCACTTTTGATAATATTCTCTTCCCTTTTTAGTCCACTGTCCACCAATAGTATTTGGGATAATAATAAGTATTATGGATATTACTATAACAATTATACTCATTATAAGCAGTGTATAGAATGCAGATTTGTTATTACTAAACAGTGAAAATACTATTATTACTATTGATAAAATTACTTGAACAATTCCATAATATTTTATATATCTTGCTCCTTTATCATTAAAGAATTGATCTAATTGTGGGTTAATATATTGTTCTTTATAATTTTCTTTCCATTGTTCAATACTATTCATATAGGTACTTGCCATACTTTCATATTGTAGTTCCTCTTCCATATAAGTAAAGTCAATTATGCCATTAATTTCAAATCTTTTTAAAAGATTAATTGCTTCAACTTCAAAACTTTCAAGTTCAGACATATTTTCATCTGCTATTTGAAGCTTAACAGTATCTTTTTCATCTTTATGTATTAAAATTAAATATTTTCTATTTATTAAATCCATAATTGTAGATTTAAATCCATTTTCATTTAAATCTCCAATGCTTTTTAATTTTCCTGATACACCCATTGCATTAACAAACGCAGGTTTATCATTACTTGGAGTTTCTCTTTCATAAATTCCATTATAATCTATTTTAGGTTCACGACCATATTTTAGGTATAAACCTACAGGTATAATTAAACTTAATAATTCTAGAATTCCTAATAATGGTAGAAATGTTTTATCATGTTCATAATTTTTCACATAATTATCCTGATTATTACGGACTTTATCAATTTGCTTATTGGGATGATAAGTTATTTTATCAATAGACGAGAAGGTATCTAAAGGTATTAGAGAGTTTATCTCTAAATATTGGTTTGTTTTCTGATTTCTTGTAATTACAAGTGTGTCCCCTTCCCATTTACTATTAGTATCTTTATATTCATATGGATTAATCCAATATTCAACATTATTACTTGAAGGATAGTTTATATGTGCTGTTAATTTTTCAACAGGTTTATCCCATGTATCTCCCCATATTTTATATTGGAATTCTGCTGTATCATTGTAAAATTTAACTACATGGTTCATTTCATAGTCATATGTAATATTTACCTCTGCATTATTTGATATTCTTTCTGTTTTAGCTTCATTACTGTAGAGATAGGTTGTAATATTATATCCAGTATTTGATGAATATTCGTCAACTGTTCCATAGGCTCCATCAAGATAAACATTTAGATTATTTAATTCTTCATGATTTTTAAGGGGAATATTACGTTTTACACCTTGATATGATCCATCAAAGTTATAAGTATAAGTTTCTCTAACATGTAGTAAACCATTATCATTAATAGTTAGATTAATATCTCCATTTGATATTTTATAATCTCTATCTCCATCATTAATTTTAATATTGTCATTATTATTACTATTACTATTTACATTACTATGGCTATTATTATCCCCATTTAAAAAATAAAAACCAGCTAAGCCAAATACAAGAAATAGAATTAAAACTCCAATAACGAGTAATGTAGTAATATTTGCTTTATTCATTTAAATCCCTAAAAAATAGAATTAAAAAAATTAAGTTGAATTTTAAAATTCAACTTTAGGTACTGTTTCAGTTCCTTCTTGAGCTTTAAAGAATTCAGCTTGTTTAAATCCAAATGCATTAGCAAAAATATTACTTGGGAAAGTTTCACATTTGTTATTATACATTAATACAGTATCATTATAAAATTGTCTAGAATAGGAAATTTTATTTTCAGTATCTTCAAGTTGATTTTGCAAATTTTGGAAGTTTTCATTTGCTTTGAGTTCAGGATAATTTTCTGCCACAGCAAATAATGATTTTAAAGTTTGACTTAAAGTGTTATCTGCATCAGCCATTTCTTGAACTCCATTTGCATTCATAAGACCTGTTCTTGCTTGGGTAACTTCATCAAATACTTTACTTTCATGTGATGCATATCCTTTTACAGTTTCAACAAGATTTGGAATTAAATCTCCACGTCTGTTTAATTGAACTTCAATTTGAGCCCAACTATTTTTAACTTTATTTCTAGCTTTTATAAGGCCATTATATGTACTAATTACAAATAAAATTAATGCAATTATTATAATTATTAAAATAATAAGTAATATATTCATTTTTCATTCTCCTCTTTTTATAAATGATTAATAAATAATATATCAGGATTTTATATTATTTTCAATTATTATAATCTTTTAAAAATATTATTTTTTTTATTATCAATATAGCTATTTTTTCTTTTACAATTAATCAATTTTTTTATCATTTAGTATTATAATAATATTATGTGATTCTATAATTATTAATCTTATTTACAATAGGCATAACAATATGTTTGCTAATCCATAAGATTTGTTTAAATCCCACTTTTTCAAATTCTTTTTCAACCTTTTTAAGTTCTTCAGGAATATTTAATTTTTGAGTACATAATCTTACACATTTATTACATTTTATGCATTTGCTGGCATATTGTTCTTTTCCACCTACAATTCCTGAAACTTGCATAAAATAATTTTTAAAGCTTTCAAGTTTACTTTCATCAAATAAATACTTTTCATTATATAAACTTAAACATCTCGGTATATCTACACCATATTTACATGGCATACAGTAACCACAATTTGTACAATTTATTTTAAGTGATTCTCTCATAATATTTTTAACTTCATTAATTGTATTTATTTCCCTTTCACTTAAAGAATTGATTTTTACATGTTTTGCAGTATTTAGATTTTCATCTAATATGTCTAAACTTGTTATTCCAGATAATACTGCGGTTATCTCTTTCTGGTTAAGTAGCCATGAAAGCCCCCATTCACCATTTGTTTTAGATGGATCTGCTTTTTTAAATATTTTTTCTGCTTTTTGAGGTAATTTTCCTGCTAAAATTCCTCCTTTAAGAGGTTCCATAACGAAAACGCCCATACCTTTGGATTTTACATATTTTATACAATCTAAATCCATTTGGATTCCTTCATCAAAATAATTATATTGGATTATACATGCATCAAAATTGTATAAATCAACAAGATCTTTAAATTGGCTTATATTTCCATGATAGGAAAATCCCGTGTATTTGATTTTACCCTCTTTTTTTGCTTTTTCTAGAAAATCAAAGATTCCTTTCTTTTCAAGTCTTTTTAAAATTTTTAAATCAATATTATGGAGAAAATAATATTCAATACAATCAGTATTAAGGGCTTCTAATTGTTTATTCAAGTATTTTTCACATTCTTCTATTTTTCTAATATTAAATGCAGGAATTTTTGTAGATATTTTAACTTTTTCTCTATATCCATCTTTAAGCACTTCACTTAAAAATTTTTCATTTTCTCCAAGACCATAAAGATAGGCAGTATCTATTAAATTTATACCATTATCAATTCCATGACGAAGTATTTTTTTAGATTCTTCTCTTCCTTTTTTAATATCTAATCTCATTGCTCCAAATGCAAGTGGCGATATTTCATCTCCAGTTTTTTCTATAACTCTTTTTTCCATTTTATCCCTTTAATATTATATTTTAATTAGATATTCGATTTTTTTAATTAGTTTTCCTTATTTTATTAATTCTTTAATATTTATTTTGTTTTAATCTTTTTAAAACTTTATTTCTAATAATAATTATATTTAATTAAATTGTTTTATTATTTTTTTTATATTGATGTTTATTTTATTGTTTTTGTGTTTTATTTTTTTGTTTTTGATATTTACTTTATATATTTATGATAAGTAAATTCATTTGTAATTTCTATTAATAAATTTATATAATATAAAAATAAAATTTATATTTGATTAAAAAGTATTATAATTAATAATCTAATAAATATTAAATTTAAGGATTATGTTTATTTATTTTTATTTTTAAAAAATTAAATTTGGTGTATTGATGAAAATCTTATTTTTAAATTTACCTTATGAATTTAATATTAGTAGGGCTAGTAGATGGCCTGAAAAAACTAAATCTGGAACTTTATATTATCCATACTGGTTAGCATACTGTGTTGGAGTATGTGAAAATAATGGAATTGAGGTTAATTTAATTGATTGTATTACCCAAAACTTTACACTTGAAGACACGTTAAATGCAATATCTTCATATGATCCAGATTATATTATGTGTGAGACTACTACACCTACATGTAATTATGATTATAATACACTTAATGAAATAAAGAATAAATTTCCAAATATAAAAATTATCTGTGGAGGAACTCATCCAACAATTTTACCTGATGAGGTATTAAAAGAATGTAAAGGTATTGATATTGTTGTTCGTCAAGAATATGATTTTACAGTACCTGAGATTGTTCAAGCAGGTGGAAATGAGATTGTAGATGATAATCAGCTAAAGGATATTGAAGGCTTATCATATAGGGCAAGTGATGGTTCAATTATTCACAATATTGATAGACCATTAGTAGAATTAGATCAGCTTCCATGGGTAAGTAAAGTTTATAAAAAATTTTTAAATTATGACGATTATGCATATGCATTTGCACAAAAACCTATGATACAGATTGTATCAAGTAGAGGTTGTCCAAATAAATGTAATTTTTGTTCATATCCATCTACTATGGGTGGAAGATTGTATAGACTTCGTTCTGTAAATGATCTTGTAGATGAAATTGAATATATATTAAAAGAAATTCCTGAAATTAAGGAAATCTTCATTGAAGATGATACTTTTACAGTAAATAAACAACGTGTAATGGATGTTTGTGATGAGATTTTAAAAAGAAATCTTAAACCTGTATGGAGTTGTAATACTCGGGTAGATTTAGACTATGAGACTATGGCAAAAATGAAAGAGGCTGGATGTAGATTACTTGTATGTGGATATGAATCTGGAAATCAGGAAGTCCTTGATAAGACTAAAAAAGGAATTACTCTTGAACAGTCACGTAATTTCGCAAAAGCAGCCCATGAATTAAATATTAAAGTCTTTGGTTGCTTTATGATAGGTCTTACTGGAGATAATTTTGATACAATTAACCAGACTTATGAGTTTGCAAAAGAAGTATATCCTGATATGTGCTTTTTCCAACAGGCTGTACCATTTCCAGGAACAGAATTTTATAATTGGGCTAAAAACAATGGATATCTTATAACTGAAGATTATTCCAAATGGTTAAATGATGATGGTTATCTTAATTGTCTTGTAGATTATCCTTATGCAAATCATAAGGAAATTGAAAAAATTAGAGATAATCTTATGAGTAAATATTATTTCTCATTTGCATATATATTTAAAACATTTATTGCTAATTTGACTTGGGAAGAATTGAAGAGAAATGTCAGGGGTGGAAGTCAATATATCTCATTTAGAATTAAAAAATCTCTTCACAGGTCAAATAATGAATAATTCATTTATTTTTATCGATTTTTCTAAATGGAATATTTTGGAAAATTAATATTTTTAATCAAATAATTCTTAAAATGATTAATTTAATCTTTAAGAGGCAAAAAAAATTATTATTATTTTTTATTTTTATTTTTATTATTATGTATTTTTTATAGAGGTGTAATTATGAAATTAGGAATGGGTATGATGAGACTTCCTCTTTTAGATGAAAATGACTTTACAAATATTGATTATGAGCAAGTAAATAAAATGGTAGATACATTTATGGATGCCGGTTTTAATCACTTTGACACTGCATATATTTATCATGAAGGTAAATCTGAATCCGCTTTTAAAAAATCAGTTGTTGAGAGATATCCTAGAGATTCATATAAAATTGCAACTAAAATGCCTTTGTTTATTATTTCAGAAGAATCTCAATTAGAGCCAATATTTTCCGAACAACTTGAAAATTGTGGTGTAGACTATTTTGATTATTATATGTTGCATAATGTAAGTGGATTTACTGAAACTGCATGGAAAAATGTTGACTTGTATTCATTTATCCAAAATAAAAAAGAAGAAGGTTTTATTAAACATATAGGATTATCTACACATGGTAATGCAGAATTTTTAGAAGAAATTCTTTTCACTCATCCTGAATTGGAATTTGTATTATTACAAATCAATTATCTTGATTGGGAAGATGAGGGAATTGAATCAAGAAAATGTTTGGAAGTAGCAAAAAAATATAATAAGCCGGTTATGATAATGGAACCATATAAAGGAGGATTTTTAGCAGATGTTCCTGAAGAAGCAGAAAAGCTTATGAAAGAATATAATCCTAATAGGTCAATTGTTTCATGGGCAATGAGATTTGTAGCAAATTTAGATGCTTGTGTTGTATTGACAGGTGCAAGCAGTTTAGAACAAGTTGAAAATAATATACAAGAATTTAATAATGCGGGTCCATTAAATGATGAGGAATATAAAATTCTTAAAGAAGTTTCAGATATTATAAATAGTAATATTACTGTTAACTGTACAAAATGTAGATATTGTGTTGATATATGTCCTGCCAACATTGATATAGCGAAAATCTTTGATTTATATAATAAACACAAAATCCTTGGTCGTGAAGATTGGTCACAAGCAGGAAATGCATATCTAAACTATTCGAAACTTTCTAATGTAGGAATTGCTTCTGATTGCACTGAATGTCAGTCATGTATTGAAGAATGTCCTCAACAGATAAATATACCTGAAGTTTTAAAGGATGTTCAAAAAACTTTTGAAACTGAAAATTATGGATTCTGATTATATATTTTATTTTATAGGGTGCTAGATTATTTAGTACGAGAAACTTGCACAAAACTCTTATTTTTACTAAATTCAATTAATTTAATTTAATTTTATAATGGTGTTTTC
>NZ_CAJOKH010000012.1 GCF_905235195.1 uncultured Methanobrevibacter sp.
TTTTATCCTCAATCGTACGGAATTTAGAAAACTCCAGAATCAAATCGGAAAGTTTAAATTGTTTATCAGACATAATACTATTTGAAGCTTTTATATTTGGTTATTTCATATTAATATATTAGCTTCACCTTATATATTAAGTTTACATACTTTTAAATTAAAAATAACGGAAAATTAATAGAGAAAAAAAATTATATTGAAATATTTATTAAAAATTAAAATCACTTAAGTTTTTGAAAGTTCCTAAAAAATGGTAATTTCAAAAACTTAAATTATTTTAAAAAATCAATTCCCCCCTTCAAAAATAATATGAAATCCCATCTAAATTTATTATAAAAAAAAATTATAAAGAAAAAAATTAATTTTAAAAAGAAAACTAAAAAATTATGATATTATCTGAAACAAGTTAAAGAAAATATAAATTCACAATTAAATGATATTATATAGCTAATGCTTATATTCTATCAAATTTGCTAAAAATATATATTTTAACATATATTATCATTTAATTCCTCATTATTTTTTTGTTTGAATTTTGAATAGTAAAATAAAAGTTTTATAATTGAAGTATTTTAAAATAATAAAAAAATTATTAATAATAAAAAGCCCAAATATATGAACAGAAAAAAAGTATGGGGAAAATTCTATTAATATATTTAATAATATATATTTATAAAAAAAATTATTTAAAAAACTAATCATATATTAGTTAATTAAAATTAAAAAAGTTTTAAAATAATTATAATTAGATAAAAGAAAAATTAAATGAGGTATCAAATGTTTGATAAAATATTAATTGCAAATCGGGGAGAAATTGCAATAAGAATTATGAGAGCATGTCGTGATCTTGATGTTAAAAGTGTAGCAATATATTCTGATGCAGATAAATCTTCTCTTTATACAAACTATGCAAATGAAAGATATCCGCTTGGAAATCCCAGCCCACAACAATCCTACTTAAATCTTGATAAAATTATTGATGTTGCAATAAAATCTGGTGCAGATGCTATTCATCCAGGATATGGTTTTTTGGCTGAAAACCCAGACTTTGGAAAAGAATGTGAAAAAAATGGAATAACACTTATTGGACCAAGTGGAGATGTTATTAATAAAATGGGAGATAAAATAACATCAAAACAAATTATGAAAAAAGCAGGAGTCCCTGTAATAGAAGGTACTGATAAAGGAGTTTCAGAAATTGACGAGGCAATAAAAATAGCTGAGAATATTGGTTATCCTGTTATTATCAAAGCATCAGCAGGAGGGGGCGGAATTGGTATGCGTACTGTATATGAAGAAGATGAATTAGTACGTGCTATTGAATCAACCCAATCTGTAGCAAAAACTAATTTTGGAGATTCTACAGTATTTATTGAAAAATATTTAGAAAAACCTCGCCATATCGAATTCCAAGTTCTAGCTGATGAAAATGGAAATGTTATACATTTAGCCGACAGAGAATGTTCTATTCAAAGAAGGCATCAAAAACTTTTAGAAGAAGCACCTTCTCCTATTATGACAGAAGAATTAAGAGAACAAATGGGAGAGAGTACAGTTAAAGCTGCAGAATATATTGGATATACTAATGCAGGAACAATTGAATACTTATATGATAATGGAAACTATTATTTCCTTGAAATGAACACCCGTGTTCAAGTAGAACATCCTATTACAGAAATGGTTACAAATGTAGATATTGTAAAAGAACAAATTAAAGTTGCATCAGGTAAAGACTTATCCTATTGTCAAGATGATATTACAGTTAAAGGACATGCAATAGAATGCCGTATTAATGCAGAAGACCCTCTTGCAGAATTTGCACCAAATCCTGGTAAAATTACTGCATACCGTTCGCCAGGAGGTCCCGGAGTACGTTTAGACAGTGGAGTATATGCAAATTACACCATTCCTCCATTCTATGACTCAATGATTTCAAAATTAATAGCCTACGGAAGTAATAGAGAAGAAGCTATTGTTAGAATGAAAAGAGCATTAAGTGAATATATTGTTCTTGGTGTTAAAACTACTATTCCATTCCATAAAGCAATAATTAGAAATCCTAATTTCCTATCTGGTGAGTTAAATACACATTTCATTGATGATAATAAAAATAGAATTTATGAAGAAATGGAGAATGTAATAGCTGAAGATTTAGAAAATGTAAATCGTTTAAAATCTACATTTATGCCTGCTAAAAAGATAGCTGCAATTTCATCAGCTGTTGGTTCTTACTTAAATGAAGCAAAAAACCAAAATCAACAACAAAAATAAGATTTTTAATTATAAAAAAAATATTTAAAAAAAAAAATTTTTTAATTAAATGAAACCTGTGATAAAATGGACCGAGATATCTTAGAACTTTTATCTGAAAAAATAGATATGGAAAAGAAAAGCGTTGAAGAACTACTTAAAATGAGTATGAATGAGATTAGAGAAGGAATAAAAGAACTTGGAAAAGAATCCTTTGACCCTAATACAAAAAATAAAATAGAAGATAATAATAATAGTGAATTTATTGGTAAAAATATTTATTATTATAATTCTGTAAAATCAACAAATTTAATAGCTAAATTTTTAGCACCAGATGTTCCAAATGGTTCTGTTATAATCTCTAAAATGCAAACAAAGGGAAAAGGTAGAAGTGGTAAAAAATATGAATCTCCTGACGGAGGAATATGGTTATCAATAATTTTAAAACCAAATATTTCACCACAAAAAGCTCCTCTTTTAACATTAGCAACTGCTGTAGCAGTAACACATACATTAGAGAAATTAAATATTAAAGCTGAAATTAAATGGCCGAATGATGTTTTAATAAATGAAAAGAAAGTGTGTGGAATTCTAACAGAATCAATAGCTAAATTTAATGAATTAGAAAGTATTATTATTGGTGTTGGAATTAATTCGAAAATTGATATAACTAATTTTCCAAGTGACCTTAAAGAAAATAGCATTACCCTTCAAGATGTTGCAGATAGTGAAATCAGTAATGAAAAAATTATGGGACAATTCTTTGAAGAATTTGAAAAAACATATAATGAATTTATTGCTGAAAATTATGAAAATATCTTTTATGAATGGAGAAAACATAGCCACACCATAGGTAAAATGGTCGAAATTAAACAACCTTTAGGAAAAATTTTAGTAGGTTATGCTATTGGAATCAATGCAGAAGGTGTTCTAATTATTGAAAAACCAAATGGAAACTTAGTTAAAGTTTTCTCTGGTGAGTGTAGAGAACTTTAAACTAAATTTTTCTTTTTTTCTTTTTTTCTATTATTTTAAAATATTAAATATATTAACCTAATTATTTTTATCCTTAATAACTAAATTAATAGTTCAATTAATAATAATAATAGCTAACTAAAATAATTAAATCATAAAATTAATTAATATAAAATAAAAATAAGGAAAATTAATAATTAACTAAAAATAAGATTATAAATTGTAAATAATTTTTCTACTTAGATTTTCATCAACACATACTTCAAGTAATTGATTAAAAGACTTAAATATTTTTTCATAAATATCTTCAATTTCTAATTTATTTGAATCATTACTTGATAAATCAACCCGTATTGTAGTTGATGCACCAGGCATTGAAACCGCTGGAATTGTAATAATATTTTGAAATTTAAGTAAAATCATACTCCAAAGGAAACATAAATCCGTATCTGACAAGTTACAAATATCTACTTTTGAATTTACCTCTTTTTTTAAAGATTCTTTAGAAACCATTACTCCTGTTGGAGTCTCATCAAACATATTAAAAGATTTCGCTAAAAATGAAAACAATTTATCTTTTTTAGAAATACTATCCCTTAAATTTTGAGGATTATATTCTTTTAATGCATTAATCATAGCAAGTATAACTGGTGCTTGTGCTTCAAGACCAAATTCATTAGATTTTGCCTTAACCATATTTATATAATTTTCTTTTCCCGCCATTAATCCTCCACGAGGACCTTTCATTAGCTTATCAGTACTTGTAACAGATAAATCTGCACCTAAATCACACGCAGGTTTTTGATTAAAGATTGCTGTTCTAAGTCTAGCCCCACTTGCATCATCCACAAATACTGGAATATTCTTATTATGTGCCATTTCAATAACTTTTTTAAAGCTTTCTTCATCTAGCACTTGATGATCCATAGTAGAACCTGTAATAATTACAAGAGCAGTATTATTTTCAATATTAAATTTATCTAAATCAATATATTCCTTATATTCTGCACCAACCAAATTACACGCCCGTATAATAGATGGATGTGCCGGATGTGCTTTAAGAAAATGAACAACAGAATCTCCTTCACTTACAAGTGCAAGTATACTTGCAAGAATTCCGGAACTAGTCCTATTTAGTGCAAATATTTTTTCTCCACCCATATGTTTTATCCCTAAATCTTGAAGTTTATCTTCAAAAATAGCTGGGCCAATATATGTTTGAAGCAAATCAAGTTCTTCTTCCTCAGCAATAAATCCTCCAGAAAGTCCTGTTAAATCATATAACTGAGAACCTGTCCCTGATTCAATAGAATCTTTAATAATTTCATAAGCAGCTTCTCTTTTTTTAAGTTCATCTAAAGAATTTCCAACTATCATATTACCACAATCTAATTAAATATATTGATTTTAAAAAAAAATATATTAATACTAATTAATTAAAAAAAAAATAATTACTTTTTTTATAAAAAAATAATACAAAATAAGTATAAAAAAATAATAAAAATAATAAAAATAATTAAAAAAATAAGGATTTATATTTTATTCTTCATTTAATATAACGAATTTAAAATCTTCAACTGCTTCCACTAAAAGTTTTAAATCTTTTTCATCAACAGGTAAAGATTCAAATTCCTCTCTTTCATTATAAGTATATTCTGCATCAACAACTGTACCATCCACATCACAGTAAAGAAGAAAACTATCCGCCATTTCTTCTGGATCTTTAGTAGGTAAAAATATTTCAAATGAAGCTCCTAATTGAGAGAAAAATTTATCTTTTTCTTCATCACTTTTAACTACTTTTTTTAATTTCCTTATTCTAGATTTATATTTTTTTTCCGCAGCTTCTTTTATTTCACTTGCCATATTATCACCAATAATAATTTAAATTTTTAATAATTTAAATTTTTGAAATAAAGGTAAATATTAAAACATTATTTTGTTAATCTAATATAATTTTTTACCATATATAAACCTTATTAAAAAAGATTCATAAAATAATAAATTAAAATAATATGTTTAAAATAATTTTTTTTTAAAAAAAAAACTTTAAAACTATTATAAACATTAAACTATATAAAGATATTTAGAAAGCTAATGTAAAAAACATTCAAAAATAAAAAGGGAAACATTCTAAAAACAAAAAAATGAATATGATTTAATTAGTATTTTAAAGTTGAAATTATAAGAAATAATATGGAAAAATAATAATAAATAGAATTGTGAAATATTTGATTACTAATTAAATAAATAGAATTATTAAACAAAAAAATTAATCATATAATGAATTTCCTTTTGAATCCATTGCAACAATTAAAGGACCGAATGAAACTACTTCTAATTCCCACATTGCCTCTGGAACACCTAAATCTAACCATGTAACACCTTTAGATTTTTCAACTGAATCAACATATAATGCAGCACATCCTCCAGTTGCAACTGTATAAATAGCTTCATTATCAATTAAAGCCTGGCGAACACTTTCATCCATTCCACCTTTACCAATAATAACCCTTACTCCTTTTTTAATTACATCTGCTTCATAAGGATTCATTCTCATAGAAGTAGTAGGACCAATAGCTACAACTTTATAATCTCCACTTTCCTCTTTTATAATTGGTCCTGCATGGAAAATAACTTCACCCTCTAAACTAAAAGGCTCTCCATCATCAACAATACGTTTGTGAGCCTGATCACGAGCAGTGTAAATAGTACCTGTAATAGAAATAACATCCCCAGCTTTTAAATCTTTAACATCTTCTGAATAAATAGGAGTTTTTAAATTAATCATCATATCACTTGAAAACTAAATAAAAAATTGTTTAATATATATTATATTCTGATTGTTAATCTATATAATTTTAGTGAAACATTTTAAAAAATACTTAAAAATTACTAACATCTTAAATATTATAAGATTATATATAATTTTATTATAATATTAAAAATAATAATATATAATTAATAAATATTATACAGATTAATTTTTATGATTGTGAGGAACTAAAATGTCTAGTATGAGTAGTGTTGCAGGGCTTTCAAAATATATTACCACCCTACCTAATACTAAATTTTCAATTAAAGCCATTACTATATTTACATTAATTATAGGTTTATTAATTGGAATTATAGTACCTAATGGTGAAAAAAATATTTTTTACCAAATTCTAGGAGCAATCATTGTTAGTTTTATGAGTTTTGGGCTAACTTCAATAATTTGTGGTGTGGTTATTGCAAGAGCAATACATCTTATGAGAGGAATAAACCTTATGGTTAAACATTCAATGTTTTTAACATTTATAAATGGGGCTGCAATATCTTTTTTAACCTTAGTAGGAGTTATTTTATCTGCAAACCCAGGGACAATATTAGCATTTTTAGAATTTGGATGTATTCTCATATTTGCATTCAGTTTTATTGTATTTTGGAGTGTAACAAGAATAGGCCTTGTTAAATCCAGCATTATTGCATTTTTCCAACCATTATTCTCAATAATTGTACTTGTACTAATTAACTTTTTAGGTTTAAACTTAATTTCAATAAATTTATCAATCTCCCTTATTGTAAAAATTATAGTAGGATCTTTAATCTTTGAAATTGCAATAATATTATTTATTTTAACACTTGCAGCACCTATGAAAAAAAATCTTAAAATAGAGATGTTAGATTTAATAAGCTTATTTGTATCCCATATAAATGATGGTACCCACTTACTTGAAGACAAATTCACAGAAGTAGGTCAAGATATTGATACTATTGTAAGTGTAGTTAGTTTTAAAAATGAAAAAGGTATTAAAGGATTATTTATAAGTCCTGCAGTCCACCCAGGTCCTCTTGGAAATATGGGGGGAGGAAATATGCCTACTGTTCTTGCAAATAAATTTGAACCATTTACAATGGTAGCTCATGGACCTTCAACCCATGATTTTAACCCTACACACATTAATGAAATTGATAAAATCGAAGAAAGTGTTAAAAAAGCTGTTTCTAAAATAGAATATTCTAATAAAGCAAGTAAATTTAGAAGATATTCTTATAAAACAGCAAATATTGGTGTACAATTTTTCAATAAAGGTATGAATGTTCTTTCTACATTTGCACCTTTAGGTAGTGACGATATTGAATTTAGTGTAGGATTAATAATGATGATTAGAGCTAGTAAAAAATTTGATGATACCACTGCAATAATTGTAGACTGTCACAATTCATTCTCTAAAGAATCTGGTCAAGTCTTATCTGGAGATTCTGAAGTATTTGAATTAATTGAAGCTATTGATATAATCGAATCTGATGAAAAATATGAAGGAATCAAAATGGGATGTGACCAATCCCATTTGGAAAGATTAAATAAAGATAATGGTATTGGAGATAGTGGGCTTAAAACTATGATTATTGAAGTTGATGGTCAAAGAACTGCATATCTTTTATTTGATTCTAACAATATGGAAGTTGGTTTTAGAAAAGAAATTATAGATGCAGTCTGTGAGCTAGATATTGATGAAGCTGAAGTTATGACTACTGATACACATAGTGTAAATACAATATCACGCGGATACAATCCAATAGGATTATCTAAAAGAGAAGAAATTATTGAATATACTAAAACAAGTGTTAAAAAATCTATAGAAGACCTTGAAGAAGTTGAAGCAGGTTGTGCTACTGAAAAAATTAAAAGTATTAGAAGTTTTGGACCAAATAATTCTACAGAGTTAATATCCACCATAAGCTCTACTGTCCAAGTAAGTAAAATTATAGCTCCAATAACATTCATAGTTGCTATATTTTTAAATCTTTTATGGTTAATGTATTAAATTAATTATTTCTAAATTTTTTTGCTTATTTTTTATAAATTTTTATATAATTTAATTCTTGTTTTAATTTTTATATAATTAATGTATTAACTTAATTATAGCATTTAGTTAAAAAAAAAGTATATTTAAAACTAATTAAAAAGAATAGAATATAAAAACTAATCTAAAAAATAGCTCATGTAAAACAATTAAAAAAAAAACTATAATATAAAAAAACTAATTAAAAAAATAAGAAAATAGCTATAGCGCTATTAAAAAAGTAAAAAAGAATTTATATAAATGGAATGAATTTAGCATAACTAAAGAATATTACCCAAACAATAAACCATGTAAATCCAAAAGGCATAATTCCAGTCATAAACCATTGACTAAAACCATCAATAGATTCTTTAAAATTCCTTTGACAATATTGTCCAATTAAATATATAACAACAATACCAATTAATGATGCAATAAGCTCATTTTTAAAACCAAAAGTTCCATAAGAGAACATTGCAGAAATTATTCCACAAAAAAACGCTGGAACTATGTGGATTGTTGTAATTTTTTGTACCTCATCCATAATATCTCCTACTAATAAATTATTAACATATAATAATTCTAAATAAAACTTAATAATTTTTATTTTAGATAATTTCTAATAAAATTAGACTACTTAAAAATATAGAATATAATCACCTAATTTATGAAAAAATATTAATAAAATTAAGTAGTAAAATTCATATAAATAAACAATAATAAAATATTATTTAATATATTATTTAAAATTATAGATTAATTTTATAAAAAAATAAAACTCAAATAAAAAATTAGAAAATAAAGAAATAATAATTTTAAAAAAAAAATATATATTTTTACAATAATCTAGAGCAAATACAAAAGGATGTTTATATGAAGACAATGACCAATGTTGATATTTATGCAATATCACATGAATTAAATGAGTTTTTAGAAGGTGCTAGAGTAGATAAATCATTCCAGCCCAATAAGGAAACTGTTGTTATGAGATTTCATAAAGCAGGTTTTGGGCGAATAGATTTAGTAATGGAAGCTGGAAAACGTATTCATAAAAGTCAGTATCCTCTACCTAATCCAACTAAACCTCCGTCCTTTCCAATGCTACTTAGAAAAAGACTTAAAGGTGCTAATCTCCTAAGTATTAAACAATATAATTTTGATCGTATTGTTGAAATTACCCTGAAAAAAGATCGGATATACACCATCGTTGTTGAATTATTTTCTAAAGGCAATATTATCTTAATTGATGAGGATAAAAATATTATAATGCCCCTTAAGAGAAAATCCTGGAGCAATAGAGATATAAGTGCTAAAAGAGAATATACTTATCCTCCTGAAAATGGAATAAACCCTATTAAAATTAGTGAAGAAGAATTAAAACAATTATTTGAAAATTCCGATGATGATGTTATTAGAACACTTGCAAAAAGTGGTCTTGGAAGTTTATATGCCGAAGAGATTATATTAAGAACTAATGATTTTAGAACAAATGAAGATTTAAGCTTAATTGATAAAAATAGTGAAGCTTCTACTTTAAATGAGGAAGAAGTAAAATCAATACACTTAGCAATTCGATCAATTTTTAAACCTCTTGCAAATGGTGAAATTAAACCTGAAATTGTAAGTGGAGATAAAGATGATGTTTTACCACTTGAACTTTTAAAATATAAAAACTTTAAACACAACTACTTCGATAGTTTTAATGAAGCTTGTGATGAATTCTATTCAAAAGCTGTAAAAAATACTATTACTGATGAACAAGAAAAAGCATGGAATAAAAAAATATCAAAATTTGAAAAGAGATTAGAATTTCAGGAAGAAACTCTTAAAGGATTTAAAGATACAATAGAAAAATCACATAAAAAAGGAGAGTTGATTTATTCCAATTATCAAAAAATCGAATCATTAATTAATGTTATTGAAAATGCAAAATCAAATGATTATTCTTATCAGGAAATTGATAAAATCCTAAAAAAAGCTAAAAAGGAAGGTATGGATGAAGCTGAGATTATTAAATCAGTAGATAAAATGGGCAATCTTATAATTAATATTGAAAATACTGATATTAACATTAATTCTAAAATATCTATACCTGAAAATGCTAATATATACTATGAAAAAGCAAAAAAAGCTAAACGTAAGATTGCTGGAGCAAATATTGCTATTGAAAATACCAAAAAACAATTAGAAGATATTTTAAACAAAAAAGTTAATGCTATGAGTAGTATTATGCTTCCACAAAAAAGAGTTAAAAAAGAACTTAAATGGTATGAAAAATTAAGATGGTTTGTAAGTTCTACAGGTATACTTGTAATCGGTGGACGTGATGCTAATAGTAATGAAAATATTGTTAAAAAATATTTAGATAATAATGATGTTTATATGCATGCAGATATACATGGTGCTCCTTCAATAGCTATAAAATTAAAGGGTAAAGAATTAGATGATAATACTATTAAAGAATCTGCAATTTTTGCAGCATCATTTTCATCTGCTTGGAGCGATGGTTATTCTACACAGGATGTTTATTGGGTTACACCAGAACAAGTTTCCAAAAGTCCGGAAAGTGGAGAGTATGTAGCCAAAGGATCATTTATTATAAGAGGTAGAAGAAATCATGTAAGAGGTGTAAAATTAAGGATTGCAGTAGGAATTGTTGATTATGAAGGAAAACGTTTAATGGCAGGACCCGAAGAGGCTATGAAATCACTTACAGATAATTATATTGTTATAAAACCAGGATATACTAAAAAAGAAGCTATGGCAAAAAGGATATTATCTAAAATTAATGAAGATGAGTTAATTGAACTTGATGATATTGTAAGGGTCTTACCAACTGGTAAATGTGATTTTGATGATAAAAAATATTAATTCCACTCATTTAAGAAATATACTATAAATTCATATAAAGATTGAATTAAATACTATTGATTTTGAAATTATAAAAAAATTAAATTGAAAAAAAACTGATACTATGTCAAATGAAGAACTTGGATATGAAGATGTTAAAGTTTATGAAAAACTATTTACAATTGCACCTGCTTTTGTAATAGAGAGAATGTTGAAAAAAAATCACAATTTTGTTTCTAAATTTAAACCCACTATTAAAGCACATTTAACATCTTTAAATGAAGAAGAAAAAGCTAAACTAGATATTATATTTAAAAAAGATATTGAAGAATTACAAGCAATTATGAAAGAGGCCTATATAAAAACTAATAAAAAACAGTTTAAAGTGTTGTCTGACCCAAAATACAAACAAGCAATTAAATCTAATTTAGATGAATTAAAAAAAATGGTTCAATGAAAAAAAAGTTATATAAATTATTTAAAATTAGAACGAAAATATTGCTGTTTTAAAATTAAATAAATAAAATGAAAAAATGATTAAATTTAAATCATTCTTTTTTTAATTCTGGTTTGTAAACTTCACCAGGATTCATTATAACAACATCAATTGAAGGATCTAATTGTTTAACAAAATTAGAAAAAATAACTGGATCTTGTTCAATAGGAGGGAATGTATTATAATGCATAGGAATTACTGCCTTTGGTGAAACCCAACGAGTAGCTAAAGCTCCTTCAAAAGGACCCATGGTAAATCTATCTCCTATAGGTATCATTGCAATATCTGGCTTATAAATATTACCAATAATATTTTCCATATCACCATATAATGCAGTGTCACCAGCATGATAAATTTTATCACCATTTGGAAGTGTTATTAAAAATCCACAAGCACTACCTCCTGGAACTGTGCCTTCTTCAACAAAATCAACATCTGAAGAATGTATAGCATCAACCATAGTGAATTTAATATCCCTAATAAAAGCAGAACCTCCAATATTCATATTGACTGCTTCAATACCTTGTCTTTGTAAGAATACACCAATTTCATGATTAGAAATTACAAGAGAATTACTTTTTTCGGCAATCTCATATGCATCTCCAAAATGGTCTGAATGACCATGAGTTATACAAATAATATCTGCATTAAATTCTTCAACAGGAATATTACAACTAGGATTATTACTAATAAAAGGGTCAATTAAAATTTTTATATCCTCATCTGTTGTAATTTCAAATGCAGAATGACCTAACCATCTAATTTCCATAATCTAACCTCCAAATCTAATTTTAAAAATTAAAAATATTACAAATATGTTTTTGTTTTAAAAAAAATAAATATATAATAGTTTAAAAAAATTATACAGAAGCAAATTCAGGAGTATAAATCTTTTCTGCTAAATTCCAAGTTGAATCAAACATGTTTTTAATATCATCAATTGACTTATTGTCATCATAAACAGCACCATATTGGAAATTTTCATCCTCTTCATCATCAGAAACAATTAAAGCATAATTGTTATCAATAATTAAATTAATTGTATTAAGTTTAGGCATAGTCCTAATTTCAACATTTTTATTAATTATTGAACTAATAACTAACTTTTCAGATAAATCAGATAAATCCATATCCTCAATAATGATTTTTGTTGGAATATTTGAAATATTAAGCAAAAAATCATGTGACAAATCTTTAAGAGAAGTAGTTATCAAACATACTTCACGATTTGCCTTTGCAGATAACTCATCAAATGCCTCTTGAGTGGAAATTTTCCCATTAGAACCAATTACATAACTTCTTAAAAGTTTAGGAATAGGAATAGATTCTGGATTATTAGGATCTATTACAATTTCCCCATCTTCATCATCTTCAAATAAATCTTCAACAGGAACAGGAACAATTTCTTCTTCTAAAGTATTATCCTCTACAACAACTGATTCATCATCAGATACAGGTTCCCGGTATCCAATATAATCTCCCTCAGGACTGTAAAAATCATCTTGAGAGTGGTCCACATGAATAAATTCCCCATGAGATAAATCATCTTTATTTAAATATAAATTAGAATCTAATTTTTCAAGATTATTTTTTCCTAATTCTTCTTCAATAACTTTAGACTTATCAGATTTAGGTATATTAGAAATATTAAATAAACCAGTGTTATGGCCTTGTTTTTTAGCAGGTTTACGGGTAATTTTTAAAGGTCTTTCATAATTAGGTGTAAACTGATAAGTTTTATCTGTAAATTTTGAAGTATTAGATTCGACCTTTAGTACTGCTTTAGGATTTTTTTTAGATGGAACTGACTTATAAATATCATTTACTTTATTTGAAATATTTTTTTGTGCATTTTCTAAACTACCAAGATTAAAGGAATCAATATCATCAAGATTAGGCATATTGTTTAAACCTTTAATTTCCATATTTTTAAATTTATCTGCAGGAGATTTAGATTTTTCTCTAAAAACTCGTTTATCATTTCCAAAACTAATAATTTTTGTAGAACCTGAAGTTAAAATTATTAATAATCCTACAATAGCTATTATCATCCCTAAAACAATTATAAATTCCCTGAACTTATAAAAGTAATTTAATATCAATATTGCTATACCCATAGCAAGTAATAAAATACCTGAAAAAACTTTTAAATAATTAGCCATCCAGTACACCTACTTGAAAGTTAAAAATTTTTTTAATATGAATAGAAAATATTAAACATATTTATAAATTTTACAATACTTAAAGTTTACCATTAAAATTAGACATAATATAAAATATTTTTATAAAAATCTAAAATAACAACTCTTAATTTACTTCTTCAATTTAGAAATTTTAGACTATTTTTTTTTTAAAATTTTATAGAATTTAAAAATATTAATTTAAAAATAAGAAAAATTAAAAAAAATAATGATTTTAAATATAGGAATAATATTTAATTTAAAAATAAATAAATTAAAAATGATTAATTTTAAAATAAGATGAATAATATTATTAATATATGATTTAATACTATAAACTGGTGATATAATGAATAAAATTAAAAATAAAATAAAAAAATTAATAAATGAAACAGATGGACAAGGTGCTAGTGAATACATTCTATTATTCGGAGGTGTAATAATCATTGCAATTGCTGCACTTCTAATATATAGAAACTATTTCCAAACATTAACACTATCTTCCACATCCGATGTAGAGCAACTTAGAACTAATTTAACAAGTAGGGGTTAGATGAATTTAATTAATGAGAACACTGCCCAATTAAGTGCTGAATTAATATTACTTATTGGAGGGATGATTGTTATTGCACTTATTGTTGGTGGTAGTATTTTTCAAATTAATGAAAATATTAATAATTCATTAAGTAGACTAATTGAAAATGCTCGAAACAATACCCTATCAAATATTTAATAAAATATTATCCGGTTAATCGATTATTAATTAATTAACCTTTCTTTTTTTAAAAAAAAAACTATGTTAAATAATATAATAAAATTAAATTGGATGAAGTCAATATTCAAACTACTAAATAATCTTCACATTCTTTTATTAGTAAATTGTTAAAAAAAAAAATATAAATAAAGAAGAAAATTAGCTAAAAATACTTTAAATAAAAGAAATTCATAAAATCAAAAATAGAAAAAAAGAAAAAAGTTATTCAAGTAATTTTCCAAGGATATCCTTCCAGGAGATAGAGTTAATATTATCAAGGGCCATACTTTCCCTTTTAACACTGAGTAAATCTTGTGGACAAGCTTTAACACAGGCTCCACATAAAACACAGCATTCTGGATTAATTTTAGATTCCCCCTCAATAATTTCCACTGCATTAGCTGGACAAACATCCTTACATGCATGACAAGTTTCTCCTTTACATACTAACTCAGGATTTCTTAATATTTCACCAATAAATGGTTTTATAATATCAATTGCATCTGCAGGACAGACTGATTTACACCATCCACAGTTAATACATTTACCTTCAATAAATATAGTACCCTCAATATTAGGTTTATCAATATTTTCTTTAAACATACAAGTTGTACATATTGCAGTAATTGCATCTTGTGGACAAGCTCTTTTACAAACCTGACAGTATACACATTTAGAATCATCAACTTCAATAGTATCTGGAACTCCAAATTCATTATTAGAACTTATATTAATTGCACAAGAAGGACACATTTCCTCACAAACTCTACAATAAACACATTTTTCATCATCTATGCTAATTTCCCCAGAAAGTAAATCATTAATATCAGGTAACTTCCTTGTAAAAAATATTGAGTCTCTAGGACATGCTTCTACACATTTTCCACAATAAAAACAAAGTTCCTCATTGATTTTCGCTTCATTATTCCAATTAGGATATTGTTTTGATTTGGAAATGAGTTCCCCATTAATTTCTAATCCTAAAACCCCAAATGGACAACTGGATGCACATAAACCACATAAAACACAGTTGTTTTTATTACAAGAAATATAATCCATTTCAATTAAGCCTCTTGCAATAGGCACAATAGGACTTAATATTAAAGATTTAGTAGGGCATGTATCAGCACAAATTCCGCAACCAACACATTTATCATTAGCATAGATTAATTTTCTATTTTCCATCCCTTCTCTTTCAACAAGTGACATAAAAAACACCTATATTTTAGAAATAGCCTGATTTGGACAAGATGTAATACATAAACCACAATCGTCACATTTTTCTGGAATAATCTTTACATCCCCATTTTCCTCTACTAGAGCACCTTGTTCACATATTTTAATACATAAACCACCACCCATACAATTTTCCACATGTCCACATTTTAGAGCATCTATTTGAATAGCCATTAAATCACCTAAATAAATTATAATATATTATATATCGATATGCATATTTAAACATAACGGTTTAAATATAAATTCATAAGACAAATTAAAAATATTTATTATACCAAATTTCCTTTTTTATCTATTTCCCCTTTACGAATTCTAGTAGAAGATATTGGAATTCCATCATCAGCTAAAACAAAGCTAACGACTACAATATCCAAAGGAGCCATATTTTTATCGACACGTATTTGATTTATTTCAATAGCTGTAGGTTCAGTTTCTTCACTAACAACAATTGCATCGAAATCATCAACATAAATAGTAGGACCATATTTATCATCTAAACGGATAATATGGAAATTATCATAATCCTTAAAAAAATTATTTAAATTATTCATTCTAACTTGGCAAGAATCAATATCTCCTTTTAGAACTCCAAAAGCATCAGAGGTAACTCCAATTTCAACATATTCTCCAATTTCAAAAGCAGTTTCAAGAAGTTTTCTATGACCATAATGAAATTTGTCAAAGGTTCCTCCTACAACTACTTTTTTGTAATTCTTTGCCATAATAAAATCCCTTAAATATAATTATTAAAAAAATATTTATTAATTAATTTATTTAAATTTACCTACTTTTATTAAATTAAACTTATAACATTATAAAATTAGCAATTAAAATTAAATTATTTGTATTATTAGATAAAAATATATACTTTATAAATCAATTATTCAAAATAAGATATTAATAAATCAATAGTAAAAAATTCCATAATACAAAAGTAAAAATGTAAAAATACTAGTGAAACCATGTTATATGAATCAAATATAGTGAAAAAGAAATTTAATGATGTGAATCTTAGATTTGGATTAGTTTACCCTAATGTTTATAAAGTTGCTATGTCTTCACTTGGTTATCAAATTTTATATAATTTACTAAATGATAGATTAGATACTTGGTGTGAGAGAATTATATATCCAAACACTAGAAGTATTGAAACAAATAGTCCTTTATCTAATTTCCATATTCTTAGTTTTACTTTACAGTTTGAAGAGGATTATTTTAATTTAATTGAAATCTTAAAAAAGGGTAATATTCCTCTAAAAAGAGACGGTAGAACTGATAAAGATCCTCTCATTATAGCTGGAGGCCCCTGTGTTACTGCAAATCCTATGCCCTTATTTGATTTTATTGATATTTTTATTATAGGTGAAGGTGAAAATGTTCTAAATTCAATAATTGATATATATAATGATTTAGATAATCCTAAAAAAAATTTAGAAAGTTTTCTAGATATTGAAGGAGTGTATATTCCAAAATATAATAATAAAACTCAAATTTCGCTTATTGAAGATATGGATAAGACTTATCATATTACAAATCCAATTATTGTAGAAACAGATGATGAAAAATACATACCTGCTTTTGGAAATGCAATACTCTTAAATATTTCAAGAGGATGTAGTAGAGGATGCAGATTTTGTATGTCCGGATATTTGTACAGACCTACAAGAGAAACATCCCTTGAAAAATTAATAGAAATTGCTAAAATTTCAAGAGAAAATTCTAATATTAATAGAGTTGCATTAATTGGACCTGCTGTTTCCGATTATTCTAAAATAGATGAGTTAACAAGCAGCCTATTAGATTTAGGTTTTGAAATATCAAGTCCTTCTATGAGAATTGAAACAATTACAGAAGAATCCTTAAAATCTTTAAAAATGAGTGGACTTAAAACATTAACGATCGCACCAGAATCAATATATCCTCTTAGAAAATCAATTAATAAAGACATAGCTGATGAGTTAATTGATAATGTCATTGAAACTGCTCTTCAAATAGGATTTAATTTAAAACTATACTTTATTATTGGTTTTCCAAATGAAACATATGAAGACCTATTAGATTTAAGTGAATATATAACATCTATAAATAATAAGAAAAATGAAATTAATAAAAAATTATCTGTAAAATTTAGTATAAATCCACTTATTCCTAAGGCTCAAACACCCTTACAATGGGAAACTTATAATGTTAATACAATTAAATCAAAGATACAATTTCTTAAAAAAGAACTTAATGGAATAAATGTTAAATTTAACAGCGCTAAATTAGGTTTAAAGCAATATGTTTTATCATGTGGTGGACGAGAAATTGGAGAATTAATTGAAAAAGCATATGATAAAAAAATTACAACAAGTACATGGAAAAAACATATACCTCACTATGAAGCAGAGGATGAATTACCCTGGGACAATATAGATATTGGATATAGAAAAGATTTTTTAATTGAAGAATATGAAAAAATTAAAAAACATGAAATTACCCCATGGTGTGAGATTAACAGTTGTTATAATTGTAAATACAATTGTTTTAAATAATTTTAAAATAAAATTATAAAATAATCAATATATAAAAGATAATTTGGAGATTATAATGAACAAGAAAATAATTCTATTATTACCAGTGATTGCAGGGGTTTTCTGGGGATCTGTAGGACTATTTATAAGAACCCTACATAATTTTGGAATAAATAGCATTACTATTTTATCAACAAGAATTGTACTTGCAAGTATAATACTATTTATTGGGTTAATACTCTTTGATAGAGACTCCTTAAAAATAAAACTTAAAGACATATGGTTATTTATTGGAAGTGGAGTAATTGGCGTAATGCTGTTAAATTTATGTAATAATGAAGCTGCAGTTGAGTTAACACTTTCACTTGCAGCTGTTTTACTAAGTTTAGCACCAATATTTGCAATGTTTTTATCAGCAATACTATTTAAAGAGAAAATTACATTAAAAAAACTATTTTGTTTGGTTTTAGCAATATTTGGTTGTATACTTGTAAGTGGAATTTTAGAAAGTAATTCCACACTTCAATTGTCTTTAAATGGCGTACTATTTGGACTTTTATCTGCTATATTTTGGGCATTATATGGAATATTTTCCAAATTATCTACAAACAAAGGATATTCCATTTATACTACACTTTTTTATAGTTTCCTATTTATCAGTATTGTTTTAAGTCCATTTACAGACTGGGCAAACTTTGGTTCATTTATTAGTTTGAACCCTATAACAAATATACCCTTTGCATTTGCACATACATTATTTACATCAATTTGCCCTTATCTATTATTTACAATAGCCATAACCCATATTGAAAATGGTAGGGCAACCATATTATGTAGTGGTGCAGAACCACTTTCAGCAACAATATTTGGGTTTTTATTATTTAGGGAAAATCCCACAATATTAAATATTATAGGAATAATTATTACAATTATAGCATTATCTATTTTAATTAAATCAAATGATAATAAAGAGATGGGAAAATGAAAAACATATTTGATAAGGTAAAATTTGATGAATTTAACATTAAAAGTAGAATCATTAGAACTGGGCTCGGGAAAGAGAAAAAGAAGGAGGGTTTTTAAACTACGTGTTTTTAAAAGATATTAATCTATAGCAAAAAGTGGTGTAGGATTAATCACATCTGAAATATTTGCTCTAGATTATCATGACAGATTTTATGAATACTCTAGCAGTGCAAATTATAAAGGATTTATGAAAGATTACAAAGACATAACAAATATTTGCCACAAATATAACGTTCCAATACTTGGTCAACTTGCACCATTTTACTTTAATGATGGCCTCAACCAAAAAGTAGAAGCAAATGACATAAGTATAGAAGGAATTAGAAATTTCCAAAGTCAGGTATTATTAACTGCTAAAAAGTTTTTATTTGCAGGTTTTGATGGAATTCAATTAAATATGGGAAATAATTACTATCTTGCAAGATTTATTAATCATTATTTTAATCAAAGAAAAGATAATTATGGAGGCAACACATTTAATAGATGTAGAATTGCTTTAGAACTTATTAATGCAATTAATAAAAATTATGATTTACACATTAGTTGTAAAATTAATTTAGAAGATGTTAGAAAAGGAGGAATGACACCAAAAGAGGCTATTGAAATAGCTAAACTTTTTGAAAAATATGGTGCAGACAGTATTCAACTTACCGGACAAGCTATTTCAGTTGCTCAAACAAAAGAAAACCCTAATGAATATTTAAAAGATATTAATAAATTAATTGAATCTGTAGACATCCCTGTAATTGTTGGAGGAAATATAAGAGATAGTGATACTATTAATAAATTATTAAATGAAAATAATATAGAATTTATATCTATTTCAAAACCATTTATTGCTGAAAATAATTTTTTAGATAAATGGAAAGAAAATGGTCATAGCGTGTCCATATGTAAAAATTGTAATAATTGCTATAGTAAAAAAGAAAGTAGATGTTTCCAATATGGAAAAATAGAATAAAAATAAAGTTTTTAATCTTTAATCTTATCAATTTTCTTTTTATGATCATAATTTAAACCAGTAGGACATGCATGAACCGTTGCGCCATAAATTACATCGATTTTCTCTTCTACTTCATCTTGAACGATGTGGACGATTTTATGCGCTTCTGGAAAAGTTAAATCCTCTGGAAGCTCTATATGAAATGTTACTGTAGCATAAGACCCAAAGAAATCCGCCCTAATATCATGGATACCTTCAACCCCATCAACAGCCAAAACAACTTGTTTAATATCATCAAGTAATTCTTGAGAAGGAAGTTTACCCATAATATGATTAATATTATCCATTGCAACTTCAATTGCTACTTTTAAAACACTTAATCCAATAGCCAGTCCTACAATAGGATCTATTTGTGGAAAACCAAAATTTGATAATATAACACTAATTAAAATTACAAATGAAGATAATACATCAACTCTTTGATGTTTTCCATCTGCAACAATAGCAGGACTATGGACTTTATTACCAATGGAGATTATACTTTGACTCATTATTATATTAACAATAATACCTATTACTGCCATAAAACCTGCAAGATAGGAAGGAGATACAATATGATTTGAAAAAAATAGTTTTGTTACTGCTCCTTCAATAATTTCATAAGAAACTATAGCTAAAAATAATACAATTAGAAGGCCCCCAATAGCTTCAGCTCTCCCATGACCTAAAGGGTGATCTGAATCTGCAGGTTTACTTGCAATTTTAAATCCAACATAAGCTATAACTGATGTTGCAATATCTGATAAAGTATGTGTTCCTTCTGCAATAAGCGCATAACTTCCAGAAAAATAACCTATCGTAATATTAAAAAATGTTAAAAAAACATTACCTATCAAAGCAATTAAAAATGCCCTTTTACCTTTTTTATTCCGAGTCTCATTATCCATAAAAATTCACACAAAAAATAATTAAATAATTTTATATATATTAATAAATATATTTAAAACAATTATTTTTTAGGTTTAAATAAATTTTAATAAGATTATAAAAAAAATGCATTTTAATTAAAAAATATTAAAAAAAATAACTATCTCTATTAAATTTACAAGATACTTAAACAAAAAAAAATTATTAATTAAAAATAGTAAAATAAAAAAAAGATTTATATTTAATTGACTAATCCATGTTTTTTAAAATGTCCATAGCTTTTTCAATGTTTTCATATGAATTAGCATAAGACATTCTAACAAAGTCTTGACCTACAGAACCAAAAGCAAGACCGGGTACACATATTACACCTGCATCCATTGCTTTCTGAACAAAAATCTCAGGATTATTCACTTTAGGAAATACATAAAATGCTCCTTCTCCTTTTACACATTCATACCCCATATCATTTAAACTATCAGAAATTAAATCCCTTCTTCGTTTAAATTCTTTAAGCATTTTATTAACAGAATCTTGAGGACCTGTTAAAGCTTCAAGACCTCCAATTTGTGAAATAGAACTTGTACATGCAGTTACATATTGATGAACTTTTAATAAATCTTCTGTAATATATTTAGGAGATACCATATATGCTAGTCGTAAACCAGTCATTGCATAGGTTTTAGAAAACCCGTTAAGAGTAATTACATTCTCACCAAAGGCAGCTGGAGAATAATGTTTTTTATTATCATAAATAATTTTTTCATAAATCTCATCTGATATAATCATAAAATCATAATCAGTTGCAAGATCTGCAATTGCTTTAATATCTTCTTTCTCCATAACAGCACCAGTTGGATTGGATGGAGAATTAATAATTAAACCTTTTGTTTTATTTGTAATTTTTTCTTGAACGTCATCTGCCATTAATTTGAATCCATTTTCCATAGGGGTTTCTACACCTACAGGAGTTGCCTCAGCCAATTTAATCCCTGCCTCATAAGATAAAAATCCAGGATTAGGTATTAAAACTTCATCCCCTTTTTCAAATAAAGCCTGACAACAATCAAATAATGCCTCAGTAGCACCACAAGTTACAATTACATCATCAATATCAGATTCAATATTATTTTCTTCTTTCAATTTTAAAACGATAGCTTTTCTTAAATTATCAAAACCCTTATTTGAAGTGTAATGAGTGAAACCATCATCCATGCCTTTTTTCATAGCTTCCCTAATATTTTCAGGAACATCAAAATCAGGCTCACCAATACCTAAATTAATTGCATTAGGATTAGTTACTTCAAATAGTTTTCTTATTGTAGATAATTCTATTGAATCTGTTCTTTTTGTATTTTTAATCATGATAAACACTCTAAATAATATTTAAAAAATAATTAAAATATTAAATATAAATCCAAATAAATTTATAACTATAATAATATTTACTTCTCATAAATATTTTAAATTTTATCCCACAGCCCATATATAAAAAAAGCCATATGATAAAAATATAAAAAATATTAAAATTTAAAAATTCTAAAAAAAGTAAAAACGCCGGGAACGGGATTTGAACCCGTGTTATCAAAAAGATAATCGGATTAGCAGTCCGACGCCGTACCAGGCTGGGCCATCCCGACATATGAAAATTGTATAAAAATGTGAAAAAATATCATATAACATTATAGTATTATAAGATAATAATATAAAAGTGTTTCGTTTTTATTAAAAAGCAGGATTTTAAAAAAAAACCATTATAAATTGGCATATCCGAAAGTGGACAAGAATCAACAAAAAAGGTTATCTCAAAAACCAACTCCACTCCGCTACTCTACAAGCATTAATTGTAAACAGTAGAGCTGCTCCCTTCCGGGCCTGACACGTTCCTGTAATAAAGATAATTAACCTTTACCCTCCAGTAAAGATCCTACCACCATTAATCCTGCAGGACGAAGTTTCTATATTAGTTTTTAAGGCCTTTCCCATATCAAAAAGCCGCCTCTCGGATTTCAACTGCACCAAAGGGGATGTGTGCTTACAGAGGACCCCTAACCCTCCAGTCTAGCCATTATATAATTTAGTATTAATATTATATAAAGTTTATGAAAATTTAGAAATACCTATATATAAATAAAATAAGTTAAAACCAGATAAAATTAAAAATAAAATTTAAATATTATCCTCACTATGTAAATCCTCATATTTTTCAGTAATAGTCTTAATCATATAATCAATAGTAGTTGATAAATCAATATTTTCAATAACTGGAACATTGTATTTTTGTGATTGCATTACGATATATTTTTGAATTTTTCTAATTGATAGGAAATTATCCAAATATTTCTGTAGAGGTCTTCCTGCCCACATTTGACTACTTCTCGAATAGAATCTTCCTTTATGTATTTCAGGGTCACTTACCTGCAATGTAAATAAAATGACATTTTCCCTATCTAGCAAATCTTGTCTTATAAATCCTGGAACAATATGAACCCCCTCAACAACAATACTTATTCCTTCAGTTAATGCCCTTTCAATTACAGCATCTACACCTACAGATATGGTGGTTATATGATTTTTATATCCTGTAATTACCTCATCAAATTCAGGAGGCGTAGGTATTCTCATAGCTTCATAGGCATTATAACTAGATTCGTGAATTACAGGAGACAAATCTTTAGATACAATTTTACGCATTACTTCCCTTATCATATCAGTACTTATCATATTACCAATACCTAACCGATTAGCAATTTCAAAAGCAGTGGAACTAGTTCCTACACCTGATGCACCTGCAATTAAAACAATCAAAGGCTCTTTGAACTTTTTAATTTTTGTCCAAGAAATATAATTCCGTGCAGCTTCTTTATTATATTTTTCAAGGGCACGAATAACCATTTCAGACAAATCATCAGTAGAAATAATTTCAATATTTTCTTCATTAATTTTTGATTCTATGGATGAAGCAATATCATATGCTTCATTAATATCTAATTTCGCCCTAGTTAAAGAACGTGACAAAACTCCTTTAGAAAAAGGTTCTGTATAAACTTTTCCACCAACTTTTCCTTGCACCATTATCATTTTATCATATTCCAAAAAAAATTATTAAAAAAAACTTTGAGATTAATAATAATAATATATTTAGAATAATCATTAATAAAATTTACTAATTATAGACACTGCTAGAAACTTAAGCAAAAATTAATTATATATTAACATTGTTATATTTTATTTTAGCAAGTTTTTTATATTTTTATTTGCAAATAATGTTATTGA
>NZ_CAJOKH010000013.1 GCF_905235195.1 uncultured Methanobrevibacter sp.
ATTAAAAAAAAGTTCCTAATATAAAATTAAATAAGATTTATAAAATTAAAAAAAAGTTCCTAATATAAAATTAAATAAGATTTATAAAATTAAAAAAAAAGTTCCACTATAATATTAATTAATAATATAAAAATATAAAAAATTAAAAAGTTTATTAAAAAATCACTTAAATTATTAATATAATGAATAATATATTATTAATAATTACTAATACTATATATTTATTTAGAGGTTGTTTAAATGACTGTAAAAAGAGGTTTAATCATAGGTAGAATGCAACCATTTCATAAAGGTCATGGACAAGTTATACTAAAAACCTTAGAAGAAGTAGATGAGATTATCATTGGTGTTGGTAGTGCCCAGATATCCCATACCTTAAAAGACCCTTTTACTGCAGGTGAAAGGATTATGATGATTAAAAGGTTTTTAGCAGAAGAAGATGTTGATCCTTTGAAATATTATATTGTACCTATGGAGGATATTGAAATTAATGCAATATGGGTTGCACATGTAAAAATGATGACTCCTCCATTTAATACTGTATATAGCGGAAATTCCCTTGTTCAAAGATTATTCCAAGAGGAAAATTATGAAGTTAAATCTCCACTACCTTATAGTCGAAAATTATTATCTGGCCGAGAAATTAGAAAAAGAATGATTGAAAATAAAGACTGGCAATCTCTAGTTCCACATTCAACTATTGAAATTTTAAAAGAAATAGATGGTATAAATCGTATACAACATCTTTCACAAAAAGAACAAAATGAATCTTAAATAAATATGGATGTGATTAATTGACTGTTAGGATTATTGAAAAAAACGAAGATATTATTACAATTTCTGATTTGATTAATGATATTAAAAAGTCTAGCAAGATAGATAATTCTGGGACAATATTTACTTTTGAAGGTATTGTTAGAGGTAATGAACCAGGAAAAAAAGTGGACAAATTAATATTAACAACATCTGATAAAGAAAAAACAAAAAATGATATAGAAAATATTATAGAAGAGATAAAACTAAAATATGGAGTATATGAAATTAATGTAGTTCACTATATTGGTGAATTCTATACTGGCGACAGTTTATTTTTAGTTGCAATTTTAGGTGCACATAGAGATGAATCTTATGATGCACTTAAAAACACAATTGAAAGAGTTAAATTTGAAGTAGACTTTAAAAAAAAAGAAATCTCAAACAAAGGATCAAAAACAATACTGGCAGGTGGATAAAATGATGAATTTTTGGATTGGATTTATAATAATTGCTATAATTGTATTAATATTGAAATTTATTATTAGTAGCATAAAAACACTTGCAATTATATTTTTCGTACTATTATTCATAAATTTATTTTTTAACGTATTTTATTTTTAATTGATTTAATTTATCCATTAATAAATTGAGAATATAATAAAAAGTAAATTATAATATATGTATACTAATTTATAGAATATTATAATATAAATGCAGCCTAATCATTAGAATATAAATGCATACTATCAATTAGAATATTATAATATTAAATAAATTTTATTAATTAAAAATACAATATTATTTAATATTGATAATAAAATTAAAATCTAATACAATTATTAATTTATTTATTTTTATTTTTTCTTATTTTAAATTGAAATTTGACTATTTATTAATCGAGATTATTTAATTAAGGAATAGATCTAATATATAATTAAATTTAATAGAAAAATTTTAAATAAGAAAAAATATATAACAATTGTTATGTGAAATATTTTTTAATAAAAATAATTGAGGGGATGTAATGTGTGAAATATTTTGTATTAATTCTAAAGAACCTCATGAAGTAAATGAATGTTTACAATGTTTTTATGAACACTCAGATGAACACCCTGATGGTTGGGGATTAGCAAATTTAGCAAATGGAAAATTTCAAATTGAAAAAGAACCAATTAAAGCTAAATGTAGTAAACAATTAAAAAAGATCTTATCCAATCCTATTATTAGTAAAAATGTATTTGCACATATTAGATTAGCAACGGTAGGTGAAATTATATCTGTCAATTGTCATCCCTTTTATGAAATAGATTCAAATAAAAGGTCTTGGATATTAATACATAATGGAACAATATTTGATTATTCTCCACTTGATAAATATAAAGATAAACAAAAGGGAGATACAGATTCAGAACGTATTTTATTATATATAATTGATAAGGTTGATGAATTTGAAAAAGAAAAAGGAAAACTTTCATCAATAAAAGAAAGATTTAATTTATTATCTAAAATCATTAGAGACTTATCTAAAAAAAATAAATTAAATTTAATGATTTGTGATGGTGATTTAACCTATATTCATACAAATATGAAAAATTCATTATACTATCTTAAAAATGATGAAGATTTTATAGTTAGCTCTACACCACTTAATCAAGATAAAAATTGGAAACCTGTAGAATTAAATAAATTATTTGGTTTAATCGATGGAAATATTATATTTGAAAGTAAAAAACATGAAAATGTATATATAGAAACTGAAGAGAATAGGAAAAAATTTGAAGAATTTAATAAATCACTTAAAAGGGTCGAATATTAATGATTAAATATAAAATTTGGAGGAATAATGAATTTATATAGGTTAAAAGATTTCACAGCCCGTGAAATTCTTAGAGGCTCTTTTGGAATAGAATGGGAAACTTTAAGAGTGAAAAAAGATGGTAGATTATCATTAACACCTCATCCCACAGTATTTGGTGATAAATATACAAATCCGATAGTAACAACAGATTTTTCTGAAAGTCAAATAGAAATTATCACCCCTACTTTTAACACTATTGATAAGGCATTTGATACCTTTTCAATCTTATCAGATCTAGTAAACTCCTCACTACCTGATGATGAATATTTATGGTTTCAATCAATACCATGTATTTTACCTTATTGGAATCAGATTCCTATAGCAAAATACCCTAAAGAAGGAAAAACTTCTCAAAAATATCGTGAAAATTTAGCAAATAAATATGGTGTTAAAAAACAAATGATATCTGGAGTTCATTTTAACTTTTCTTTTAGTGATTATCTAATAGACAGGTTATTTGAAAATGAAGTGGAAGATATTAGCTATAAAGAGTTTAAAAATAATATATATTTGAAAATTACTAGAAATTATATAAGATACTGTTGGTTAATAATTTATTTAACTGGGGCATCAATTGGATCTCATAAAACATTTTCCCCGGAATGTATTCATCTTATGGATAAAAAAGATGAATATGGAAGTTATTATTCTACACGTGGACCATCATTTAGAAATGCTAGTTGCGGATATAAAAATATAAAGGATTTATTTCCATCATACGATTCAGTCCGTGAATTTGTAAAAGATCTTCAAGAATTTATTAATAATGGTGATTTATCTGAAGCAAAAGAATTATACTCACAAATTAGATTAAAAACTAAAAATCCTAGTGACTTATTAAATTCTCTAAAACAAGATGGTATTGAATATCTCGAAATAAGAACCCTAGATATTAATCCATTTTATAAATGTGGTTTGGTAAAGCATGATATGAAATTTTTACATTTATTTTTAATATACATGTTAATAAAAGAAGAAAGTGACTATCCCAATTGGCAGCTGGAATCTAAACTAAATGAAGAAAATGCTGCAGAAAGAGGATATGTAGATTCAATGCGACTTTTAAAAGATGGAAAAGAAGTTAAATTAAAAGATTGGGCATGTGAGATTATTGAAGAAATGTATGAAATGTGTGAAGAATTAAATATTACAAAAGCAGATTTAACTTTAAATTTAATGTATGACCGTATATTAAAAGAGGATTTGACCTATGGTAAAAGACTATTAAAGTTAATCCGTGAAAATGGTTATATTAATACACATATACAATTTTCTAAAAACAACAAACAATCAAGTATTTATAACCTTGAAAAAATAGATTTTAATAAATGTGAAGAGCTAAAAAAATATGCAAATATTGCTCTATCTGGAAATAAAGTTTTTTAAATCAAAAAATAATATAAAACTATTATTCATTGATTTAAGTATTTTATAAAATATTAAAAAAAACTTTATTTTTAGAATAAATTATTTAAAAAATATTATAATTCTTTTCCCACAATAACTTCAGTAGATTTAATAATTGCTGAAACCTCATCACCAACTTTTAAACCTAATTTTTCCGCAGATTCACGAGTTATAGCAGCAGTTATTACACCAGGTTCTTCAACTTTAATGTGTATATTAGCCATAACAGTACCTAATGTAACCTCTTCAACTTTTCCTTTTAATCCATTTCTAGCACTAATTTCCATAAAAATATCTCCTTTTTAGTTATTTAAATAATATATATAAAATAAAAGAATTTAAAAAGAAATATGCCTTAAACTTTCTATTAATTTTTAATAAAATATACAAAATATCGATTTTGAATAATATATTAATCGAAAAATAAATTTTAAAATATTATTTAAAATTTAATTATTATAAAATATAAAGACATATTTAGATAAAATACTTTTAACAAAATTATTTTTGTCAATATTTTATATAAATTTATCTTTATTTAATTTTTAAAGATTATAATCCAATAGAAAATATATGCATATCGAAAATATATCATTTAATAAAAAAAATGATTATCTATAAAATTATAATAAGTATAATTTTTTCATAAACTATATTAAATAAATACTTTAAAAATTAGGCTATGAATAAGATTGAATTAAAAAGTATTGGATTTATAAAAACACCTTTTGATAAACCTCAAGGAATGCCTATTCAACCAACCGGTGCAAAAGGTATTAATGGAGAAATCCATCTTAAAGAAGAATATATAGATGGACTTAAAGATTTAGAAGAATTTTCACATATAATATTAATATATTATCTTCACCTTACAAATGGCAATGCACTACAAGTAAAACCATATATGGACAATAAATCTCATGGAGTCTTTGCAACAAGATCTCCTAAAAGACCAAATAATATTGGATTAAGTACTGTAAAACTCGAATCAATTGATGGAAATATTATTCATATATCCAATATAGATGTTGTAGATAAAACACCGCTTTAGATATTAAACCCTATCTACATCAATTATTTTAGATACACTAGTAGATGATATAAAAAATAGTGGTTTGAAAATAATTATAATAAAGCTAAAAATCAAAAAGCAGATGGAAGATTTATAGAAGAATAATAAATAGATTATAATTTATTCAAAAACCCATTATTCTTCAATATATCTAAGTTAATTTAAAAAAACCACTATTATCCAATATATTTAAGTTAATTCAAAAAAAACCACTATTATCCAATATATTTAAGTTAATTCAAAAACATATTATTCTTCGATATCAGTAGGCCTATTTAAATTTTTAAAATTATTCACATTTATCAAATGATTGTCAATAGGAATGTATAAACAGTTTTGATTTTTCATAAGAACCCTTACTTTACGAATATTATTTTGTAAAAATTCATCTATTAAAGGTATGTAGCTTTTATGATAAATTGAATGTAAAGGTTCTGCTCGTTTAATTATATCTACATCATTAGGACTTCTATGATATGGTACTAATGCCATTAGAGACTCATTGTCCTCATTTTCTAGTATTGATTCAAGTGTATCAAACATATAATATACAAAATCACTATCAATATATGGTGAATCACAGGGCAGGACTAGGGCATAATCTGAATTGATTTTTTCAAGTCCAGTCATAATCCCACATAATGGACCTAAATCATTTTCAATATCAATTGTAAAATAAATTTTAAAAGAATAGTTTTTTTGGGTAATAATTTTTTTATATTTTCTAATTCTATTATCATCATTTAAAACAATTACAAGTTCATCTATTTGATTGTTTAATGCTTCAAGTATGTGAATTATCATAGGTTTATTATGAATCTTCATAGATCCCTTATCTCGACCCATTCTTCTACTCATTCCTCCACATAAAAGTATGCAACTTTTCATATTATCCCAAAAAAATTAAAAAAAAGCACTTTTTACAGACTAATGTTTTTTAGCAGATATAATTCCAATAGGATTTTCAGCTTTCATTAATATGCCCCTATCCAATATTCTACCATTAGAAACATTGACTTCCATAAATTTAGGATTATATCCTAAGTTTTTTAATTTATTAATAGCTTCAACTTTAGTATCAACAAGAATAGCTGTAATTAATATCCGACCTTTTGAATTTAGTTTTTCATCAACTAAATCTAGTATATTAAAAAGTTCATGGCCACTTCCACCTATAAGTGCAATATCAATATTATCAATTTCCTTTAGACCCTCTGTGCCATTTGCATTAATTAATTCAATATTATCCTGATTTTTTAAAAGTTTATTTATATTTTTACGAGTCATCTCTATAGCATGAGGGTTTTTATCAATAGAATATATTTTTTTGGCACGGCTTGCAAATTCAACTGTTAAGCCACCAGTTCCACAACCTACATCTACTACTACATCTTCTTCTGTAACATTAGACTTATACACAAGCAATGCCCTAATTGCTTCTTTTGTTGGCCCTGGAACTTCACAACTTTTAATAAAATCACTGTCTTCAAACATTTTTAACACTCTAAATAAAATAAGTTAATTATTCCCAACGTTTATACAAATCATTATTAATTCCAAGAGAATCTAAGACTTTCCCAATGATAAAATTTTCCATATCCTCTAGAGTTTTTATTTTTGAGTAATATCCAGGAATTGGAGGTAAGATTATCCCTCCTTCTTTAGAAATAGATAATATATTTTCAATATGTGCTGTTCTAAGAGGAGTTTCTCTAGGTACAATAATAATTTTACGTCTTTCTTTAAGTGCTACATCTGCAACTCTTGTAATGGAATTAGCAGCATAAGCATTTGCAATAGCTGATAATGTTTTCATAGAACATGGAATTATAACAACAGAATCAAATTTAAAAGAACCACTATTAACTGATGAAAATAAATCATTATTTTCATAGTAATGATCTGAGATATTAATTATCTCTTCACAGCTTATGTCTAATTCATATTCAATAATGGTTTTTGCAGTATCACTGATTAGTAAACCAGTTTCTATGTTTAAATCCTTAAGTGTCTTTAATAATTTAACACCTAAAGTAACTCCACTTGCTCCAGTTATAGCAACTATAATCATCAATAATCCTCAAAAAAATGTTTATTAAAATTATATAAAATAAATATAAAAAAGGATAAAAATCTAATGATATTTATAATGATGAATTTTTTTAAGTTTAGATTTAGTTTTATTGTGGGGTTTTAATTTCCAATATTGACAGGAATAAACAGGATCAATTTGAATACCGCTATAACCACATACTTGTTGAGTACGGTGTCCTTTTTTTACAATCTTTCTAAAAATACAACTATTACATTTCATTATATAACCTCTTTTTTTTACATAGTTTATTTTGTCTATATTATTATAAAAATTTTAATACTTAAAATAAGTAGTATTTTATCTTAGAGATATTTCACATATATTCTAATAAATCTATTTGGTCAAAATGGGTTTTATTAAGAGTTTTTTCTGATATTTCCGGTAACTCTAGATAATTTGAAATATCCACCTTTTTTAAAATATCTGCATGTTCATTAAGAGAATATAAAGCAATATCTGGATAATTAAACCTTGCTTTATTTAATGCCTGCACAATTGAAGAAACCTCATTTAAATTATATAAATCATCACCAATTGCAATTTGTGTTTTCATCTCATCAAATTTAGGATATTCTGGCAGACTTATAAATACATAATTTTTATCAATATTATAATCTTCTGCTATTTCATGCTCTGCCTTAATTATGTCACCAATATTGATTTTAAATACATCATTAGGTTTTGTAAAATTATTTAAACCAATTGTATTGATTACTTTTAATAATTGCCTATTTTCTATTCTTTCAATCATATTTCGTGTAGATTCTGTTGTAGAATTTTTACATTTATTTATTAATTCATTATCATCTAAAAAAAACAATTTTCGGGTATTTAAATCTTCTTTTTCAATCATTTGATCTAATGCATGTCTAAACATTGCATCAATAATACGAGCAGTATGATGTTGATATACACTAGGATACATAAAATAACGGGCAAGAAGCATACTTTCAGCAGCTTGAACACCTTTGATGTCTAGAACAAGATATTTTTCCAATTTAAGATTTGCAATTAAACGATCTGCATCAATTACACCATAATTAACGCCAGTATAATGTGAATCTCTCATAAGATAATCCATTCTATCTACATCTAGCTCACCAGAGATTAAAGGTCCAAGTTTACCCTTACCATTAATAATATCGCAAATTTTATCAAGATTATAATTTTCAGATAATTTAGTAGATACTGCAGTATTCTTTATAATAAATTCCGTAAATTTTTCATGTTTTACCCCTATTACTGATTCAGATAAATGTGAAAATGGTCCATGGCCAATATCATGAAGCAAACCTGCAAGACGTACCAATTGAATCTCATCATCAGTAAGCTCTAATGATTCTGCTAATTTTCCACCTAAATGCATTGTTCCAATACAATGTTCAAATCTAGTATGATTTGCACCAGGATATATTAAGGAGGTGAAACCTAATTGTTTTACACGTCTTAATCTTTGAAATTGTGGATAATCCATTATCTCATTTTCAAGATTAGTAATAGGAAGATTTCCATTAATACTATCTCGAATATATTTGCTATATTTTAACATCAAACCACATTGAATCTAATTTAATTTAATCTTTAATTTATAATTAATATTAAATAGCTGGTATAATGAAATAAATTAAATAAAAAAATAAAAAAAGTAGAAAAAAATCTAATTAATCTAAAGTAGGATAATTAGGACTTTCATTAGTAATTAAAAGGTCATGAGGATGTGATTCTTTAATTCCACTTTGAGTTATTCTAGTAAATCTTGCAACCTCTTTCATAGTAGAAATATCTTTAGCACCACAATAACCCATAGAAGCTTTAAGACCTCCTACCATTTGGAATATAACTTCAGATACAAATCCTTTATAAGGTACTGCACCTTCAACACCTTCAGGTATTAATTTAGTATGTTTCATTGGCCCTTTAATTTCTTGGAAGTATCTATCTGCACCACCACCAAATCCACCAGTCATAGCACCCATTGAACCCATACCACGATAAGTTTTATATTTTTTACCATTCATTACTACTATTTCACCTGGAGACTCATATGTACCTGCAAGAGCATTACCAAGCATTACCAAATCAGCTCCAGCACCAATAGCTTTTGCAATATCACCAGAGTATCTAATTCCACCATCAGCAATAATAGGTATATTATGTTCTTTTGCAACATCAGCAACTTCAGAAACAGCTGTAAGTTGAGGTACACCTACACCAGCTACAATACGAGTAGTACACATTGAACCAGGCCCTATACCTACTTTAAGACCATCAGCTCCTTGAGCAATAATGTCTTCAGCAGCTTCACGAGTAGCAATATTACCAACACATAAATCTGCATTTATGTTTTCTTTCATGGTTTTAATAAATTTAACAACATCCATATTATGAGCATGTGCACAATCAATAGATATAATATCTGCACCTGCTTTATCTAAAGCTATAGCCCTCTCTAAATCAAATGGTCCTGTAGCTGCAGCTACAAGTAATCTTCCATCTTTATCTCTTGCAGCATTTGCATGATTTTTATGATTTAATATATCACGAATTGTTACTATACCAACAAGTTTATGATTACTTAAAACAGGAAGTCTTTCAACTTTATTTTCATATGCAATATCAAGTGCTTCTTCAGCTGAAGTATTCTCATCAATTGTAACAACATCAGAAGTCATTATGTCTTTAACTAAATGATCTAGACCAGATTTGATTATTGGATTTACATCCCTACGACTAATAATACCAATAATTTCTTCACCGTCCATTACAGGTAAACCACTAATAGACATATCATCCATAAGCTTTTGTACATCTTTGATTGATGAATCTGGAGTAATGGTTTTAACATCACGAATAGTAATATCATCAGCAGATTTAACTTTTTTAACTTCTCCAACTTCTTGATCTAATGTTTTATTTCTATGAATTACTCCTATTCCACCTTCCTGTGCAAGTGCAATTGCAAGTTCAGATTCAGTAACAGTATCCATAGCAGCACTTAATATAGGAATATTAAGAATAATATCATCATTAATTTTTACACTAGTATCTACATTTTTTGGCTCAACATAAGACCCATTTGGTGTTAAGAGAAAATCATCAAATGTATATCCTATCCTTGCCTCTTGGATTTTTTCTGAAAACACTTATATCACCGAATAAAAATAATTATTGATTTAAAAAAATAATATAAAATTGATTATCATCATAAGAAAAATTAATACTTAAAATTATGATAATTTCTTTTATTATATATTATATGATATTATATAATTATAAATCTTTTATATTTTATTTTATATAAATTTAATGTTAATGAAGAAATTTTAAATAATCTTTAAGAAATTATAAAATTAATCCAGATAAAATAGTTAAAAGAAAATTAGATAAAAAAACAAAATAATTTTTAAAATATAATGAATATAAAAATAATTAATTAATTGAAAAGTGAAAAATGAAAAAAAACAAGACTAATCAAATGATTTGACATAGTCTTTTAAAGCTTTAACTGCAGTTCTATCAATATGACCTGAGTTTCTATCACCATCAACACAAGCAGCACCGCGAATACCAACAACATCACAATTTAAATCATATAAAGGTTTAAGTTGTTCTTTTTTAACGGATCCTGCAAGAGCAGTGTTAAGATTATATTCTTTAGCTTCTCGAACCCATTTTTCTAAATCTCCCATAGACATGAAATCAAATAATGTTTTACCGTCTTTAACAGCAGTATCTAACATAGCTAAATCTGCACCTGAGTCACGAGCAACTTTAGGAATATCCCAAGGAGAAACCGCTCCAACTCTTTCTGCATCTGCATAACCTGCTGCTACAACAATAGTTTCAGGAGATTCATCTTTAACAGTTTTAACAACCTTTTCCATAAGATCTAAAGCTTCATCATAATTTTTAGTACCATATAATCCTACCTTAATATAATCTGCACCACAATAAAGTGCACCTAAAGCAGCCAGAGAAACAGTACCTGGTTTATATGGAACATCTCCAATAGTAGATGATACTAATTTATCGGAAGGTGTGAGTTTTCTAATATCTTTAATAACCCATGAAAAATTAGCTCCAAGAGATCCTTCTTTAGGATTTTTTACATCTACAATATCTGCTCCACCTTCAATAGATTCAATAGCTTCTTCATAATTTATTGGACTTATTAATAAAAGCAATACATTTCCTCCAATTATTTACTTTATACATTTAAGTCATTAATTAAAATATTATTTTGATATTTAACTAATAAATTAATCACTAAATCTAAAATAAATTATTTTTAAATAAAATAACATTATAAATAATATGATATTTTTAAATTAATAAAATGAATAGTCATAAATTATTATCATATAATATATTTATTGATTTATATATTTTATACATATAAATGTTTTCTATTTTATATTAAATTGGTTTAATTATTCATTATATTAATAATATAAAACCATATATGAAATAAATTAATAAGTGATAAATAAATACATTTAAACTACTTTATATTTAAAAATATATGAAAAAAGAATAATTATTGAAATATTTTTATTAACAGTAACATTATAGCTAGCACATAATTTATTATAAATGTTGCATCTTTTGCAAGAATATTAGTGCTATTTTATCCACAGTTAAATTAATAGATTTGATATATGAATTATAATTATTATTTCCACATAAACAACATTAAATATATAATTGTCAGATTTAATCCACTAATATTTATTACACCTATTAAAAGTTCCAATTTCTATTATTTAGTTATTGACTGATTAAAATACTTATATTAAGTAATATATTTTTGCAAAAAATAGAATTTCAGTAAAAATTAGAAAATGTTTAAATATTTATAGTTTCTTTTAAGAATTTGTGTTAAATTTCTATCATAAATTTATAGCGAAATCCTAAAGAAATATAAGGATTTAAGAATATTATTTTTTATATGGTGAACCTTTAGAGTTAATATTGTCCTTGATTTTTTCATGTACTTCCATATGATAATCCCCTAGACATCGAAGATTTTCTATTACCTCATTAGTTGGTGTTCTAACAGGACAATTAAATGTACACATTCCACATAATGTACACATAAACAGTTTATCATCATCTTTAGATTCATTTTCATTTAAAAATCTGCTCATTGCTATTCCTCGCCCTCCAAGATAATAATTAAATCCAAATTCATTACCTACAGCATTATAAACTGGACAATTAACTATGCAATTACCACAATTTATACACCATAAACATTCTTCTTTTGATTTTCTTCTACCATTATCCAATAAAATTACAACAACCTTTTCAGCACCATACATAGGTTTTAATAATTTTTTTTCAATATCTGCAGTTTTTGAGGGACCTGCAATAATATTAATATATGAAGATATTGGAGAACCAGCACCAAATACAGATTCTAATTTACAAATAGATACTGCTTCTTCTACACTTGAAACTACTTTATCAATACCTGCAATGACTATATGAAGTTTTCTACTTGATGCATAAGCAACATTGTTTTCATTGTGAACTATTGCAAAAGCACCATCTTCAGATGCAATAGCATTGGCACCTGTAATACCCACCTTTGCATTATTAACATAATTTAATACATCCTCCCTAACAGTTTCCATAATATCTTTATGTACTGGTTTTAGATTTGTACCTAAAGCGTTATTTACAATATCAGTAATCTCATCAACACTTAAATGTGCAGCAGGACCTGTATTATGTACCGGCCTATTATCAGAATTTTTTAATTGTAATATTCTATCTCCCAAATCTGTTTCGATTACCTTAAATCCTTTATCTTCCAATTTTTTCCGTCCCTTTATCTCACCTATAGTATTAGATTTGGATTTAATTATTATTTTATTATCAGGATCATATTCATTAACAAGTTGTGTAATAATTTCTATTACCTCATTACCATCACTAGCTTCAAAATAATCTATATCATTTCTCTTAAAGTTTTCCTTAGCCTCATCAATAAGTGTTTCCATATTTTCAATTGACCATTTTCTAATATTTATTACACGTTCTTGTAGTTTTTGAGTTTTTTCATCATTTGCAATATGTTTAAAACGGGATTGTAATATTTGAAATGATTTTTTCATTTGTTTTAATTGTTTATCTTCCATATTAAATCCCCTCAATATTTTCATTTTTAATTAATTTAGCTATAAATTCTGATATATCTAAAACTTTAAGTTTATTTGAATTTTGATTAAGATTTAGTTTACAAAAAGGACATGCAGTCAATATATAATCACATCCAGTTTCTTCAGCTTCTTGAATTCTTCTTTTAGCAATAGTATTTGAAATATCAGGATAAGCTGATTTTACTCCCCCTCCAGATCCACAACATAATCCATTGTCCCTAATATTTTTCATCTCAATAAGATTAGTGTATTTTTTGATAACCTCTCTTGGTTCATCATATACTTTTAATGCCCTACCTAAATGACAAGGGTCATGATAAGTCACATTAAAATTAGTGAAATTATCATTTACTTTAATCTTACCCTCATTAATCAATTGAAATAAAAGTTGAGATATATGTAAGACATTTAAATCTACATTAAGCAAGTCTTTATAATCCTCTTTAAGTGTTTTATAACAACCAGCACATGAGGTAATTATTAGCTCATCTTTAAAATCATTGAGATTTTCCTTCATTAAATTAATAGCATCCTTTTTAAACCCGCTTCGAAGAAGTACTGAACCACAACAATTTTCATTATCCAAAATATGATAATCAATACCTGACTGGTCAAGTAAAAATCTTGTAGCATCTTCTATATCCTTATCCTTCTCTCTTGCAGTACAACCTCTAAAATATAACATTAAATCACTTATAATCATTATAATCTAAATTTGATAAATTTTATAAATTATTAAAATTAATAAAATAATAATAAATTAAAATAACGATAATTAATAAATTAAAGCTAATTAAAATTTAATAATAATAATTAAAATTAAAAGTTAAAGTTAAAATTAATTATAATAACAATATTATAATTAATTGATTAATTAATTATTGATTAACTAAATTTAATTAAAAATAAAAAATTAATTAAAATTAATCAATTAACTAAAAGTTAATAGATAAATAATCACAAAATATTTAGTCCTCTTCCTCAACAGTTTCTTCATTTTCAATAGCTATTTTTCTAATTATTTTAGTTAATTCTTCGTTTTGCTTATTCATTATAAGATTAATCCTAAGTATAATATATGCTAAAAATCCAATGGATACACAAAATATTAAATCAAAACCACGTTTAAGCCCAAAGAAATGAGCCACAATAGTAGTTTCTTCTGGGAATAATCCTATTGAAATAATGATTAACCAAAAAATTATAATAATAAATAAAGAAAATGTAGTTAATTTTTTATTCTTATATCTTATAGTTAAAAGTATAATGGAAATTATTGCTAGTATAATAACTAAAACTTGATACAATAAGGGCGATGTCATACTTTACCTCATATTTTATTATTTCATTTATTTTATTAGTTAATTTTTATAAATTTAAATAATTAATTTTTATAAATTTTAAATAGTTAATTTTAATATTATTTTAATTGTTATTAGATATTATTATAATAAATAAAATTATTAAATTTAATTTAATTTAATTAATTATCTGAATAAATCAAAAATCATCTTTATCATGATTTTAAGACCAATAATAGCATTAGTACCTTTATGCTGAGTTTCTTCTGTGTAAATAGTAGTTATAGGAACTTCATCATAAACTATATTATTATCTTTTATTTCTTTAATGAATTCTGATGATACACCATAACCTGCTGAGACAACATCAATTTTCCTTGCCGCTGTTGCAGAAAATGCTCTAAGACCAGATTGCGAATCTTTAACCTTTACACCATAAAAAATATGAGTTAAAAGATTCATAACATTATTTGCAAAATGTTTAGTAGTCGGCATATCCTCAAAAATACGAGACCCAATTACAGCATCGGCCTTTTTTTCTCTAAGAGGTTTAATTACTTTTGCAATATCTTCAAAATTATGTTGTCCATCAGCATCAAAAGTAATGATATATTTAGCATTATGATTTAATGCAACAGTCATACCAGTTTTTAATGCTGCTCCTAATCCTCGATTTAATACATGTGTTACAATATGTATTTGGCTAGGATATTTTTTTTGAACTTGACGTGCTATATTCAATGTATTATCACTAGAACCATCATTAACAAGTATAATATTATATCCTAAATTAGCAATATCAATTAAGACTTTCTCTACATGATTTTCCTCATTATATGCCGGAACAACTAAAAATGTATCTTTAATATAATCGTTCATTTAAAAACCACTGATTAAAATAATAATAATAATAATAATAATTTATAATATATGTTAAACTGGACCTGCATCTTCAAATCCTTCACGTTTACCTTTACCTGCTTCTTTTCTCATTTGTTTAGGTTTAAACATCATCTTATAAACATTTTGAGCATGTTGTCTTGCTCTATTATCTGCAAGGACTTTAAGTTCATCATCACTTTCAGTCTCATCTTCATGAACAAAAACTTCTATAATATGAGTATTGGTCATAAGTTGAGCTCTAATTAAACCTGTAGATGCTTCATGAGCACACATTTTATCTTTCTTTTGAGGACCAGGCATTCCAAGAGCCATGACTATATCACAATTTTCCTCTTCAATGAGTTTTTTACTAGCTACTGGAAGATCTTTTATACCAGGTACAGTAACTCTAATGATTTTAGTGTCATATACATACTTTTTAAGTTCATCTTCAGCAGCTCCACCCATATCAAATCTTGCAAAGGTAGTGTCACATAATCCAATTCTCATAATAATCATTTCAATTTTTTATGTTTATAATATATTTTTCTTTTTATTTAAAAATGATTATTAAATCATAATATTATATTATATGGGAAAAATCTTAAAAAAAATAAATGAAACTAATTAAAATCCTCAATTGAACAATATCATTTGATACTGTTTAGAGACAATAATAAATCTATATATTCATAATAATCAGATAAATTAGGTTAAAAATAGTTTATATTACAATAATAATAATAAAGATTGCAAGGAATAATAATTACAATAAAGGGAATAAAATCCTTGAAAAGTAAATAAAAGTTAAATAATGAAAAAATAAAAATTATTAAACAAATAATATAATGAAATAAAAAAAATAATTAACTATTAATCATTATTTATAATTTTAAAGAATATTATTAAATTTTTGTCTAGCTTCACCAATGGTTAATGGATAATCACCATTGAAATCAACGCCATCATGTTTTTCTAAAATTTCCGCTAAATGAGCAATTCTTGGAAGTCTTAAATTAGCCTTCCTAATTAATCCTATATCAGAAAATACTTCTTTCGTTGAACCTGATGTTAGGATATTTCCTTTACTAATTACAAAGACTTTATTTGAATAAACAGGTACCAAATCAACATCATGAGTAGATATAATAATTGTTATACCTTCATTATTTAATTCATACAATAATTGTAAAATTTCAGAAGCTCCTCTAGGATCAAGACCTGATGTTGGCTCATCCAATACCATCACTTCAGGATTCATAGCAAGTATACCTGCAATAGCTACCCTCTTTTTTTGACCACCACTTAAATGATGAGGAGCTTTTCTTTCATAACCTGACATATCAACCCTTTTAAGAGCATTGGTAACAATTTCCTGGGTTTCTTCTTGAGATTTACCTAAATTCAAAGGACCAAATGCCACATCTTCTTCTACTGTAGGTGCAAATAACTGATCATCAGGATTCTGGAAAACAATACCTACTTTTTGACGAATTTTCATTAAGCCTTTTTTAGAATAATCAACAGGCTCACTGTCTATTAATACCTGACCTTCAGTAGGCTCATAAATACCATTAAAATGTAAAAATAATGTTGATTTGCCTGCACCATTTTTCCCAAGTAATGAAACCATTTCACCTTTTTCAACACTGAAATCAATATTATTTAAAGCAATAGTTCCATCAGGATATTTATATGTTACACCTTTAATATCTATAATAAAAATTCCTCCATAATTAATACTTATATTATTATCTATTTATATATTCCTAATTATAATGTTTAAAAAATAACTAACTAACTAATTCAGGATAAGTATCTTTTGATCTATCTGGTTTATATACTGGTAACTCACCAGTATAACATCTAGAGTCTAAAGTTCTCTGTAAGGTCTCACTCTTTTCAAGTGAAATTAAAAATAAATTTGAAAACATCGATCCAAAACTTTTCATAGAATCAATATAACCTCCCAAATAACCAAGCCTAGTTTTTTGTGCATTTCTCATAACCGTAATATTGTCTAAAAATATAAAAATTGCATTATACATTAAAACTGCAATTTCACAAAATATTTGAGGAACATAAAAAGTTCTTAAAACAGACATAACATCAGTTATAGGAGTGGTAAGTGACATAAAACCTAATGCAGAAAAACATGCAAATACTCTAAAAAAGGTTAATAATGATACTCTTAAAGATTCTGTTGTAATACCTATACCAAAAAATCCACTATTCCAAATATATGCCCCGCTAGGGAAGAAAAATAACATAAAAATACATGTTAAAAATGTAAAAGCAAAAGGAATAGTTAAAAATTTAACATAATCTTTTAGAGATACACGTGCTAAAGCTAATAACAATAAAGATGATACTATTATTATGAAAATAGAATAATAATTATTGTTTATAAATAATGCAGAAAGAACTAATAATATTGAACCTATTACCTTAACATAAGGATTATAATCTGCAATCCTATTTGTATGTGCAATAAAATCTATATCAAATTCCATGGTTCACCTTTTATTAATTATACTTTAGAAAAAATAAAACAGATATTATCATTTTCAATTGATAAACATTATAATATTATTGAAAATAATATATAAATATTTAATATAATTTTAAAAATAATAAAAATACTAAAAAATTAAATAAAATTTAAATAAAAAAGAATAATTTTAATCAATATTTTTTTTAAGTAAATAATAAAAAAAATAATAAAAAGAGTTAATATCTTTTTTAAAATAGTTATATAAAAAAAGATTTAATCTTTTTTAGATTGGCCTCTCCAATATCCAAATGCATAACCGATGATTATAGCACCAATTGCAGCTTGAACAGCGAAGAGTAAACTTTCTACTTCACCAGAAGGTGGTTCCCAAATTGATTCAAACCATGGTTTGTAACTATGATCTAATTCACCAATTACATCAACCCCTTTATCATCAGAACCACCAAACATACCCTGATCTTCACCAAGACCATTATACATAATCATTGGAGCAACTAAAATAATTATAACTAGTACTAATAAAATAATATTTTCATACTTCATTTTATCATCACCTAATTATGCTTTTTGAGGAGTAATTGCATTTAATTTTTCAAGAACTTCAGGTTTATATGCAATTAAACCATTCCATACAATTACAGTAAGTAAACCTTCTGCAATTGCTAAAGGAAGTTGAGTTGGCATAAAAATAATAAAGAATTTTGGAAATGCTGCAGCAAAACTTGGTAATGGGAATGCTAAAGCTAATTGTATAGAAGTCACAAGATAAGTTATAATATCTGCTAAGAACGCAGTTAAGAATATGTTAACTTTAGTGTTAAGTCCAACTTTATTACAACCTTTAAAGACAATCCAACCTACAAATGGCCCAATAATACCCATTGATACACAATTAGCTCCCAAAGTAGTAAGTCCACCGTGAGCAAGTAATAGTGCTTGGAAAAGAAGTACTATAGTTGCAAGTACTCCAGTAATTGCAGGACCAAACAACGCTACACCTAAACCGTTACCACAAGGGTGAGAACAACTTCCAGTAACAGATGGCATTTTCAATGAAGAAAGTACAAACATAAATGCTCCGGAAACTGCAACAAGAGCTTTAGTTTCTGGATATTCTTCAGTTATTTTCTTAATTTGATATATTCCATACCCAACAATTGGAATCATAATAACATACCATATGATACACCAAAAAGCAGGTAAATATCCTTCCATAATATGCATTTTAAATCTCCTTAATAATTTTTTTAAATTAATTTTATCAAGTACAATTAAATAAAAATTAAGTATACTTGATAATCAATTATATTTTAAATTATTAATAAAGTTTTCGTATTTTACAACAACTAACCTAAAATTTTTTTTCATATTAAAAAACGAACATAAAAATTTTTCTTATTAAAAAAATAAAGAAAAATTCATTAATTTATTAATTATCAAAAATAACGCATATATAAAATAAACAGAAAAAATATACTCATAATTTTTTATAACATAAAATAAATCATATAAAACTAAAATATAATTAAATATAAATTAAAATTTTAAGAAATAAAGTAAAATTATTATAAGTATTCAGATAATTAATTAAAGTATAAAAAATAGAATAATAATGATTAAAATAGTATAAAAAAATTTTTTAAAAATAATCGTGATAATATGAAAGTTAAAAATAATATAATATTAGCATTAGATGTAATGGATATAGACGAAGCAATTACAATATGTGATAAAGTTAAAGGACAAATAGATACAATAAAAATTGGATATCCTTTAACTCTAGCAGTTGGAATAGAATGTATAAATATTTTAAAAGAACAATTTAACTTTCAAGTAATATGCGATTATAAAGTTGCAGATATTGATGCAACAAATGATAAAATAGCAGACATTACTTATTCAAATGGTGCTGATGGATTAATATGTCATGGATTTGTAGGGGAAGATAGTATTAGATCATGCCTTGATAAGGCAAATGAATACAATAGAGAATTATTTTTACTTACTGAAATGTCACATCCCGGAGCACGTAAATTCCTACAACCAGTTGCAGAAGATATTGCTCAATTAGGAGTAGATTTAAATATTAAAAATTATGTAGCTCCTGCAACAAGACCTAATAGATTAAAAACAATACGTAATATTGTTGGTAAAGATGCATACATAATATCTCCAGGTGTTGGTACCCAGGGAGGAAGTGCAAAAGAAACACTTAAAATATCAGATGCAATAATAGTAGGAAGAAGCATATACACTTCAGATAACCCTGAAAAAGCGGTTAAAGACATATTAACTAAATAATATAATAATATATTTTTACTTTTTTATTTTATTAAAGTAAATTTTGACAATATTAATATTCATATTAATACTTTAAATAATTATTTAATAATCATTTGAATAATTTAACTAATTATTTTTCTTAAATTTAATTTTTAGCATAATATCTAATTTTTTATATCTTATAAAAGGAAATTTCCTTAAAATAGATTTTTAATTTTACTATTTATTAATTTATCAATGAAAAAGGTTAATAAGTTAATATTATTTTTTTAAATAAATACTCATTTTTGTTTAAATAACAATAAAATTAATGGATTATTTTAATATAAAAGTAAAATATCTAAAAATAGCTAGAAAATTAAATATGAATAATAAAAAAAGAAAAAAGAAAAAAAGATTTTAAAAGATAAAAATAAAAAATAAAGTTTAAAATGGATTATTATATTAAATTAAAATCTACACCCCATTTTAAACTGTAGAAATTAGGATCTCCAGAATAAAATGTTACATATAATTTATGTGAACCAATTTTTAAACCTTTAGTAGAAAGATATACTCTACCTTTTTTATTTGTAACTTTTACTTCAGATTTTTTCATTTGTTTAACATCTTTATCCTTATCAACACAAAGAGTAACTGTTTTAAATACCATTGGTTTTTTATTATGTGAAAAGGTTAAATATATAGTAGAACCTTTTTTATAATTTGGTATTAAAATAATAGTACCATTAATAATAGAACCACTCCAACTGACAGGATCAGATCTTGTTAAAGTTACTTTAGCAGGTTCAATAGTAACAGTAGTAGCAGCTGATAATGAAACACCAGTTACGTTAGCTGATACTTTAGCTCTGTATTTTCCTACTTTTTGGAATAATCTAAAGTAAGCTATACCTTTATTATTAGTTTTTGCTATGTAAACTTTTTTATTAAAAAGAAGTTTAACTCTTTCTCCAGCAATAGCCTCACCTTTATAGGTTAATTTTGCTTGGAGCTTATTAGCATCTTGATATTCTTTAACAAGTTTTTTAACTGTTAATTTAGCATATCTTTTTTGCCATTTTTTAATAACAATTTTAGCATTTTTAGATTTAGTAATACCTGCAATATTTATTGAAGTTCTTGCAGTGTATGTTTTAGGAGCTAAGTTAACTGCTAAGCTAGCAACACCTTTAGAATTAGTTTTAGTCCTATAAGTAGTTTTACCAATTTTAACTGTAATTATTTCATTAGGAATTAATACATTATTGTGTTTTAATGTAATAGTAAATTTATTAGCAGTTTTATAATATTTGGTTAAACTTTTAGGTTCTAAACTAACTAATGATTTTTTCCAGTTGTTAACAGTAAATGTAGATTTAGCTGTTATATGGGTGTCTGGAATAGAAGTTACAACATTATAAGTATTTGGATTTAAAGTAATTGCTAAATGTCCTATACCCTTACCATCGGTAACAACATTATAAGTTTTACCATTAATTTTTACATGTACAGTTAAATTATTTACAGCATGGCCATCTTGAGTCAAAACTTTGAGAATAAGTTTAGTACCATCCTTATAATACATTTTAACATTATTAACAGTTAATTTTAAATTATTGTTTCTAATTACTTCAAAACTTTGATTAGCAACAGAAGATGCATATACTATATCATCTTTTACCCATCTATTGTAAACCAATCTAATTGAATAATTACCAATTTCTTTTGGAATCCAATTATATACTATATGTCCATCCTTAACTATGACATCAGTTTGTAAAATATTCTTATCTCCTTTAAGAATAGTTATAAGAGCTGAACCATTTAATAATTGACCATCACTTGCTGTAATATCTCCAATAATATCAAATGGATCATAAACTGCTGATGAGTTAACTGAGGTAATTTGAGTGGTTGTTCCAACATTAACTTCATAACTATTTGTAGCGTTAGATTCCATCCACTTAGTTCCATTATTAATATATTCATTGAATTTAATAAGAACATCATATACCCCTGCAGAAGTAGGAGTCCATTTAAATTTAACTGTATCGTTTTCATCTAAATTTACAGTTTCAGTATGCATATCAGTACCATTTTTTGAAATGGTGATGGTAGCAGTACCTCCGCCTATAGGTTGACTATTATTTGCAATAATTTTTGCACCAATTTCAGTTTCCTCATTAAGATGTGAAGAATTACCAGTGGTAATATTTACACTAGTTGAATGTTCTTCATCATTTTCCTCATTAAGATTATTGGAACTAACAGGAATATCCCTACCAGAAGAAACAGAGGAATCTGCAAGTTCAGGTTTACTTTCTTCATTCTTTACATCATTTACACTACTATCTCCAGAATCAGTACTAATAGCATGGGTATTATCATTAGAAGAATAGTCTGATATATCAGTAGCTGATATTGAAGAGATAGAAACTATAGTAATTAATATTAATAAAAATATACAATATTTACTAAATTTCTTCATCATATCCTCCGAAATTTTAGTTAATATTCTAAGAAATATCTAACTCGGAAATTAAATATTTCTTACAATATTACTACAATATTAAAATAATATTAATCAACATATTCACTTAAAATTTAATTTTATCATATCAAGATTTTTATAAAATAAATTAAATCCCTTAAAATTAAATTATTGATAATGAGATTTTAATAAATTTATATTATTTTAACATATACATATATTATAATAACTTAATTTAAATAGTTTTCTTTTATTTTCTCTTTTTTTAGAGGTTGTAAAATTTTATAGGCTTATTTTATTTTTAAATGTTTTTGTGTCCAATTTTGCATTTGGAAGTCTAGAAATGTTAGAATTCCATTTTCAGTTTTAAATATTTTCTTTATTTTTCGGGATTGGTTTGTCTGTAATAATTTTCAAAGATGTATTTTCTATATTATCATCATCCAAGTGTTCGACATATCTATGGAAATGATTGATAATGTGTTTTCTTATAAAATCTCTTAATACAATCAAAATAGCACTATAATTTTGTAAATATTCTTTAAATTTCTCTATTCTTCTTGCTTTGAATTTTGTCTGAAACAATTTTTTAATTCTCGTGCATTTTCATAAAATTAATCTTTTTGTTTTCCTTTTATCTTGTTTTTTCTACAATATACTTTTAATTTATGGTTTATTGTTTTAAATAAGTAGAATATGCATAATTGGTGTTTTACTCCTATCTCATCTGCTACATTTCTATACATTGGAAATAAATCGGTTGTTAAGCAAATAAATGGTTTATTTTTTGT
>NZ_CAJOKH010000014.1 GCF_905235195.1 uncultured Methanobrevibacter sp.
GTATTTATAGATTTGCTCTGTGGGTGGTGTTTCTTTAGAAAGTCCTGCATATTTTTCTCAATTTTGTACTAGGATTTAACTCATTAACTACATCGGAAACGGTATAATTAAAATATATAGTTATTAATTGAATTTTAATTGAATTTACCATCATTTTGATGTTTTGTAATTTTTTTTTTACGGTTGCATGTGTCTTTAATTTTTTTTTAGAATTGTTAATTTTAAATATTTTGTCTAACAAATTAAATTTTGGGTCTTTTGAATCGTAATTTAAATTCGGTAACATTTTTATCATCAAATAAATATATGTTATCAGTTATATTTAAATATGCTGATTTAAATTTTTCTATTTTAAATTTGATGAATTTTATGGAAACATCGTTATAAAATAAATATAAATTAATTTGTATTTAGAAAAAATAAGGTTTTTTATGCAAGTTTCTCATACTAAAAAATCTAGCCCCCTATAGTTTTAATAAATTTTTAATACTTTTTTAATTATTATAACTTTATTTTAAAATAATTATTAGTTTTAATAAATTTTAATACTTTTTAACTATTTTTTTATAATTATCTTATTATTTTTTAGTCTTTTTTCTAATTTTTTTTCTGAATAATTAATGTTTTATTTCATTTAATTTTTATTTAAAATATTTATTTTTCTAAATAAAAAAATTTTTAAACATTTATTTTCAGTGATTTTAATTTGTATAAATTAAAGACAAAAGTTTTATATTATTTAAATTATTATATTATTAATATGATTTATTCAATTAGTGGAACATTGTTATTAATAAATTATTTAATTACAATATTTGTTTCTATTATTGTGGCTTTGTTTTTAAGATTGCCACTTCTTCCTGAAAAACCTAGACGGTTTTCCTGGACTAAAAGTGCTATATTTCCCACTACTATTATAGCTATGGGTCTATTAGCATTCTGTTTTTCAATAAATTTTTATTATTTATATGATGGAAAATTACTTGCAATAATTATGGGAATTATTGCTGCTATTTTTGTTAAATACTTCTTTAAGTATGTATTTCCAGATTCACCAAGTGTAAAAGGTGATATTGATGAATGAAATTATAGGAGTTATACTTGCAGCAATTATCTCATGGCTTAATTTCGTAATTGTTGATACTTATTTTTCACTTCCAGAAGAGCCTGGAGTGAAAGGAGCAGACCTTGTAGGTCGTTCCATTAAAGATAGAGGTGGAGACTTATCTGGAGGCTTCTTCCAGGGAAATATATTATGTTCTCCTGATGCATCAGCTGGAACTTTACTTAGTAGTATTGGGTTTTTAGTTTTAGGTATTAATGGAGGAATTCTTGCAGGATTTTTAGTTTATATTGGAAATAGATTATGTGCAGATCCAGGATATGCAGGTACATGTGGTGCTTTAACAATGACTGTAATATTATATATTTGTACTAAATTTTTTGGTTTTACTGCAGAAATGTTTATTGTAGGTATGGTAATTGCAATATTCACCATTCAAGGAATTTCTCATCCGTATAGTTCTAAACTATTAGGATCTATTGCGGCTAAATTTAACAGATCCGCTAAATTAGAATAAAAAATTAATTTAAATGATTATTACATATTTTTTAATATGGGGCGATAAAATGTATATGGAAATTTTGGGTATAATCACTATCCTTATGGCTTTAAGAGCAGTTGTAACTCAAAATAGAGCTGAAAGACTATTATATATAAATGTCATAGGTTTTTCAACTTCTGCTATAATTGCATTATATATTAATACACCATTTGCTCTTATTGTTGCAGCAGTATTCTTTGTAACATCTACAATTAGTGCTAATGCAATTGCATATACATTGAATAAATTAGATAATGAAATAGTCTTAGATGGAGAGTAAGTATGGATTTTCTAGGATTTTTTAACATTACTACAATATCAATTGCTTTGATGATAATTGGTTCTTTAGGTATGATACTTGTAAAGAAACCTTTAGATAAAGTTATTTTATTTAGTATTGTAGATGCTGGTTTTTTACTTGCTGTTGTTTCATTTAAATATTTAGATGTTGCTTTTGCCATGGCTATTTTAGGCCCTATATCAACTATTATTTTCTTAATGTCAATTTTAAAAATTAATGAGATTAGAAAAAAGCAAAATGAAGGTGGTCCTAATGTTTAATGTTTTCATATGGTTAATTGCAGGAATCATTCTAACTATTATCGGTACCCTTGGAACTTGCTGGGGGCCTGGTGTTAAAGACCCTGTAGTTAGGACTTTAAATACTGAAGTTGCTTCTGTTGGAGTCTCATTGATTTTATTATGTTATAACCATACATTGGCTCTTTTAACAATGATTGCTACATCAGTTATATGTACATTAATATTACTTAGAGCAATTTCACGTTTAGAAGAAATGGGGGCTGATGTATAATGTTAATTATATATGGAGGGGCTTCTTATGAGAATTGGTGATTTATTCAATAAGTTTGCAACTCCAAAGAGAGTTCCAAGATTATTTGCATTAATTCTGGGATTATTTTTAATAGTAGGATTTTTAGTGCCTATGGCATTAAATCCGGATCAAATATATCCAAGATTAGAACCTCAAGTTCAAATAGAAGCTAATGATCCGGCAGCTCCTTATGATCGTGGTGGAGAGGTACTTCATAGTCCAGGCATTACAGATTCACAATATCCTCAATATGAACCTAAATTAGGTTGGATTACCTCTTATGTTTCGCCGCTTGCCCAGTTTGTAATGTCTATTTCACCATATTTTGGAACAAGTATATATTCCTCACCTGGTGGATTAATTGATGAGATTTTATATTATACAAGAGGTTTTGATACGGTTTTAGAATCCTCAATATTGATGATGGCTTTCATCATTGCTTCATGGCTTTCTATTAATTATACTATGAATAGGAAGAATGAGGTTGAAAATATTCAAAAAGATGTTAAAATTGCCATTTCTGAATCTGATAGAGTAGCTAATGAAATAAGTAAAAGTAACCAGAAAGCTAAAAGAAAACAGATGAGGAGGGAAAGCTAATGCCTGTGGTTCCACCATATGTCCCTTTTGAATATATAAATATGTATTTACCTGTAATATATACAGGACTTATAATAGGTTTCTTTTCTTTAATGGCAATTGCTATGGAAAAAAGAGATATTCATATTCTTATCTTAACTGATCTTGTAGGTTTTGCTATGATACTTATTGTTGCAAGTGTAGGTACTGACCTTGCAGAATCATTCATACTTCCAGGTTTGGTTGTAGAACTTGCAGAAATACTTGCAATAAGTGAGATTTTAATCTCTCGTGAAATGAGAAAAATTCAATCAAAAGATATGAATAAATCATTATCTCCTATGGATATGACTTATGATATGGAAATTTTAACCACTGCTCCAAACTTTATAGCTTTAGTTTTATTGGCTTTCGGTGTATTTTTAACCGGATTTACTGGTGGAGCAGTTGCTGGTGGAGGTATACTATTATATATATTCTCCAGAAAGACAAGAGGATTACCTGTTGTTGAAATTGAAGGTATTAGTGGTATATCTGGACTTGGCTGGTGTATGTGGATTATTGGATTTTGTATATTCTTCCTTATGCCTCAGTATTGGTTATTATCATTATTCCTTGCAGCGGGAGGACTTATGTTAAAAGTTGCAACGAAAATGGGAATTATAGGTATTCTCATGAGGGAGGAATATGGTAAAAAATAATTATATTACATTTATTTAATCATTTAAAATTAAAAAGGTTTTAAACCTTTAAATATTATATGAAAATTTAAAATTAAACTAATAATTAATATATAAATAAAAAAATCAAAATTTAATATTAAAATCATTGCATAAAAAGATTTAGAGGAAAACTATGGATATAACAAGTTTAGGTGGAGATTTACTTGGCTTTTGGAGATATAGTATTATATATTAATCCATTTCATTTGTTCATGTTTGTAACTATGCTAGTATTCACATTCCTTATTGCAATAGGTCGAACAGAAACTCAAGTTGAAGCAGAATTGGGTACATTGGATGATAAAACCAAAAAAGTCGATTTAAAGGAATTTAAAGCTAGAAGATTTTTATCTATTATATGTGGTATAGCAACAGCAGGAGCAATGATTACAGGAGATTTATATAATTTAACCTTATTTATGTCTTTAATAGGGATCTTAAATATAGGTATTATATCATCTGTTAAACAGGTAGAAGTTCTAGATTCTGTTTTCCAATATGGTTTAATTGCTATGATGTGTTCACTTCCATTATTTGGTGGTGCTGCATTAATTCTTGGTGCATGTGGAACAGTTAGTTTACTTGCAATTCAATCTATTAAACCAACTGCAATGATGATATTTGGTGCAATTTTAATGTTTATTGGAGCATGTGGTGAATCTGGTATAGCACCATTTTTTGCATCTAAGGCAGAAATGTTTAGAACACCAGGATCTCCTTTCTTATTAATTGTACACTTAAGTTCATTATTTATTATTATAAGAGTAATTGAAGTATTACTTATCATTTGTACATAAAGGTGAAAAAAATGAATAAATTAAAAATTGTAAGTATAATTTTACTTATTATCTCAACAATTGCTATATTATATGGATTAATATTTAATCCTGCAGACTGGATAGTTATTACAATAGCAATAATATTTATACCATTTTTCATCCTTTCATTTGGTTTGCTTTCAATGGCAAAACCTAAAAAAGACGAAAAGGAGGAAAGAATACAAGAACCATTTATTGGATATTAAATCCAAATATTATTGGGATTTAATTATGAATTTACTAATTAAATCAATAAAATTTGTATTCGATTAAATATGTATAATTTAATGGCTGATATTCTAATAAATGTATGTTTAGCTTTTCTATTTGGAAGCTTACTTTTAGGTTTACATAGAAAAGTTATGGCTCGTGTTCAGTTAAGGCCAGGACCTCCTTTAATACAATATTTATTACATTCTTTAAAGTTCTTCTTTAAAGAATCTTCATGGCCTAAAACTATTTCAAAACCATTTTATATAGCAATAACAGTTATATTATGTGCTATATGGGTTACGGGTATAATTGTAGGTCCTGTACTTAAAGGATCATTGATGATAATCTTTGGTATTTATGCAGTTCATAAGATTGTAGAACATAATTCTGGTTCATCATCAGGTTCACCTTATGGTAAATTAAGTTGTGTAAGGGCAGTTTTCTCTGCATCTTCAGAGCTTTTATTATTTGCTTCAGTTGCATTACTTTATCTTATAACTCATACTATGGATATTGGAGCAATTATTACATATCAGCAGGTTCATGGACCTTTAATATATAAAGCTCCATTACTTGCATTAATGTTCTTTATGATTATTGTTACTAAGGCTCCATATTCACCATTTTCAATAACTACAGGTAAGGATATTATTTCAGGGTTTGAAACAGAACATTTTGGATTCTTAAGAGGATATATTATGCTTTCAGAATCTATAATGTGGTATGTTTTATTATGGTTGTTCTTGACCATATTTTTTGGTCCAATATCATTACTTTGGATTTTTATTGGAATGATTATAATTACAATTATAACAGGTTTTATAAGTGCAATAACCCCTATGTTAAATCCGAATCATTCTGTAATGAGTCAATTATCTATTGCACTAATTTGTGCTATTGGCACTATAATTCCAATAATGATTTAAAGAAATTTAAAAATAATAGATTAGGAGAGATAAAATGAGTGGGGAGAAAGACTTTTTAGTTCTTACATCACTAGTAGCTATTGGTATAATATTCATTAGCGCACTTGTTATAATATTTCAAAGTAAAGTGACATTACCTTTATTAGTTATAGCTATAATTATTACCCCATTTATATTATATCAAAATAAAGAAAATAATGCTAAACTTTCAGAACAAATAGAAAAAATTGCATTTTTTGTAACATTTATAGTAATTTGTATATTGATGATAGTAGCTTATAAACCAATATAATTAATGAAATGTGAGTATTATGATGGAAGAACTATATTTCTTAATATATCTAATAGTATTTATAGTTGGAGCTGCTTTAGGTCTTCTCTATAGCTATTCAATACATTTAGAACCATTTGTTGTTAAAGAAAAAATCAACATACCTATCTTAGCTATGGCTATAATTGGTTGGATTTTAGCTTTAAACTTTAATTTATTAAATATTATACCAAGCTTTATTTTAATAAGTATTGGTGTGTTTTTAATAGGTTTTGTAATAGATATGAGGCCTGGTTATGGTAGAAGAGAAACTGTTATAGGATTTGTAGTATCTTTATTTATATGGTTAATTACTCATATATAATGTAATAAATTTATTATTTGGTGATTCATATGGATAATGAAGAAAAAATGAAACTTTATAAATTAAGGATTTTAAGAAGTTTCAAATGGCAAAGAGATATAGTAATTCCCTTATCAAAAGAATTAGGAATATCTCAAGAAGAGTTTGAAGATATTCTTATGAAACATTTGGATATGTCATCTTTAAGTTCACTTCATTCTACTTATGAATCAACTATGCCTGAAATGATTATGAATAAACTTGATATTGATTTAAAATTATTTTGGTATGTTGATATTTTAGAGTTAATGTCAAAAGAGGATGCTTCAGATTTAAAGGTTCAATTAAGCTTAAAAGTTTTGGATGGATATGATTATAATCAAGCAGTGGAAGATGGTAAAAAGTTAATACTGGAAAAGATTAGATAATTTAAATAATTAAAATATATTTGTATAATTAGATTATTTTATTAATAATATTTTCAAATCAATGAAAAACTAAATATTAAATTATAAAACATTTTAAAATTAAAAATAGATAAATCAAGTTTATAATAGATTAAAGATAAATTAAAAGATTTTGAGGTAATAATAATGCTTAGTCGCTTAAAGGATATTGTAAGAAAAACTTCAATTAATGTGTGTATTATTAATTGTGGTGGATGCAATGGTTGTGATGTTGAGCTTGTTGCATGCTTGTCACCAAGATATGACCTTGAGCAATATGGTATATACTTACAAAATAATCCTCGTGATGCAGACATATTACTCTTAACAGGTGCTGTTACAGAGCAATGGGAAGATAAATTAAGAAGAATATATGCTAAAACTCCAGAACCAAAAGTTGTTTTAGCTGTTGGTAACTGTCCTCAATCAGGGGATGTTTTTGCTCAAGAGGGCGGAAGAGTCAATGCCCCAGCATCTAATTTCATTCCGGTTGATGCAGCAGTTAGCGGATGTCCTCCAAGGCCTAGTGAAATTATAAGTGCTGTACTAAAAGTAGCGCCTGGTGCTATGCTTGCTAAAAGTCAGGCAAATCGGGAAATAGAAGATTATGAGTAGAGGTGTTAAGATATGATAGTACCAATAGGCCCAGTACATCCTGGTTTAAAAGAACCATTAAGATTAAAATTAGAAACTCAGGGAGAAAAAGTCCTTAAAGCGGAAATTGATTATGGTTATGTTCACAGAGGTATAGAAAAAATTATGGAAGGTAAAACCTGGCAAAAATGTATTTATCTCTGTGAGAGAATTTGTGGTATTTGTTCATATGAGCACACCCAATCTTTTGCAGAAGTATTAGAACTTATGGCTGGTGAAGTGGTACCTCCTAGGGCTCAATTTTTAAGGGTTATTGTAAATGAATTAGATAGAATACAATCCCATTATCTTGCTAATTCAACCTACTTTAAAACATTAGACCATGAAATGTTATTTATGAAGGTATTGGAACTAAGAGAATATGCTATGGATTCACTTGAGTTAATTTCAGGTAATCGTGTAAATATGGGCTGGAATGTTGTAGGAGGAGTTAGAATGGATGCAGATGAAGGCCATTTTAAAAAAATCCTTGACAATTTAAAAGTTATCGAAGACAATCATCAAAGAATTGTTGACATGTTTTCAGAAGGACCTGTAATTGGACTTAGATCTAAAGGTGTAGGTCTAATGTCAAGAGATGAAGCATTAAAGGGTCGTGCTGTAGGGCCTATAGGTAGGGCATCTGGATTAAAACATGATTGTCGTGAGTTTCACCATACTTATAAAGATTATTTTGATTTTGAACCTATTTGGAGAAAAGAAGGAGATAATTATGCTCGTACTATGAATAGATTTGATGAAATACCTCAATCTATTGATTTAATTAGACAAGCTATTGAAAATATGCCTAAAGGAGATATTAGAAAACCTATTGAAATTAAGACAGGTTACTATGATTGGAGAAATGAAGCTCCACGTGGAGAAGTAAGGTATATGTGTGAGACTAATGGTAATTTGATTAAAAATATATCTATTCGTACTCCAAGTATAAATAATATTGACTCCTGTGCAAAATATATGCTGCCTGGAGTTGCAACAATTGCTGATGCAATGTCAACTTATGCTTCATGTGATCCTTGTATTGCATGTGCAGAACGTGTTCAAATAACCGATAAAGCTGCTAAAACAGTTGAAGTAAAAGAAATGTATTAATATAATGATTATTATTAAAAGATGATGGATTATGAGTTCTATTATTTGGTATATGTATGAATTTGCAAGAAAAGCATGGATTACTAGATTTGCAGATGCTAAATCACAGGAATCTATTATTGATAAACCTCCTCGATTTAGAGATTTTCCAAAAGTTATTCCGGAAAATTGTATAGCATGTGGATCATGTACTGCAAGTTGTCCATCTCCAACTGCAATTAAATTAGTTAGAGATAAAACTACTGAGGAAGCTGAAGGATTAACTTATCCTGTTATTAATGAAAGTGGTTGTATTAGATGTGGGTTCTGTGCAGAAGTTTGTCCATCTGATCCAAAAACTTTAGAATGTGGTGAAAACCACTTTATTAAAGAAGAATTTAGTATTATACCATCTAAAAGACGTTATATTGTTGATGATTATTTATGTATTAAATGTAAGGCATGTATTAAAGCATGTCCTGTAAATGCAATCAAAGAAGAGAATAGTAAAATAGTAGTGGACCAACTTAAATGTATTACTTGTGGGGATTGTGTTGATGCCTGTAAGGTTAAAGGTGCAATGAAAGGAGTATTTGTTGATAATTTGGAAGATCAAAAGAAATTAATCAATTTAGTTGTATCTACTCTTGAAAAATATATTGAATCAAAGCAAGAAGACTTGGAGAAATTACAAAGAGAATCATTATTACAGTTAAAAATCCCATTATCTGAAATATGGGATGATGCATTAAAAATTATTCCTGATGCAGAAATTGCACATGAGATTATAGAAAATGCAGTGGACAGATTAAAGGTTAGAATTGTTACATGGAATAGTGATATGTGTAAAAAATGTCAAATGTGTGTTCCAGAATGTCCAATTGGAGCTATAAGTTTTGATAATGAAAAAGACACTATAGTAAGGGATAAAGATAAATGTTGTAGATGTAGTATTTGTTATCAAACTTGTCCATTCGGTGTTATAAAATACTTCCTTTCTAAATTTGTTTTAGATATAGATGATGATGGAGAGGAATATATGTATATAACAGTTAAACCATCTCAATTAGATTATGATTTTATAAAAGGTGAGCACAATGAAGGATGAAGAATATGAGCGTTTTGGAAAATCCATTCGTGAAGTAGAAGTTCAATGGGATATTGATGATAATAAATGTGCTCATTGTATGGATAAACCTTGTATAAAATCATGCCCTATTGATGCAATCTATTTGGATCCTAATGGTAATATTAGATTACATGAATCCTGCTTTGGATGTGTTTTATGTAGGAATGCATGTCCTTATGATGCAATTATTATGGAAACAAAAATTGCAGAACCTATTAAGGAAAATATTCCAAATATTAATAAAGCTTTATGTCGTTCATGTGGGGCTTGTGTTTTAAATTGTAAAACAGGTGCTATTCATCTTAAATCAGTCGGTTCAGATACATTTAGTGAAATTGATGAAGATAAATGTATGAGATGTGGATATTGTTATAGAGTATGTCCAACTGATGCTATAAAATATGGTGAAATATTACCTCGTACAGTTAAAGGGGGTAAAGCTATTGTTGTTAATCATAAAAAATGTATTGGTTGTATGACATGTACAAGAGTATGTCCATCTAAAGGTTCTATTTTAATTAGTGAAACATTAAAATTACCATATATTAATCCTGGTTACTGTGCAAGATGTGAAGAATGTATGCATGCTTGTCCATCAACAGCAATTAAATTTTCTTCACGTAAAAGAGCATATGCAGAGTATAGTAAAATTAGAACATCTGATACAATTAATGAAATTGTAGAAAAAGATATTTCAATCTTATCTCATAATATTTCAAGAATTGATAGAATAGTATCTGATCTTGCAATACAATTTTCAAATGAATTAGATGAACAATGTGAAAGTGAAGTTCAACCTGATGATTTTCATGACTTTAAATGTTCACTTGAACTTAAATTTAATGCTTCAGATTTAATTAATAAAAAATTTGATGATATTACAGGATCAAATTATCATATTGCTGAAGTCAAAAATCTTATAGATTCATTCCCTCCAAAAAGAAGAATTTTTGTAGATGAATTTAGATGTATTGGTTGTGGTGAGTGTATAAATGTATGTCCAGTTGAAGGAGCAATATATTTAGATTATCCTGCTCCTGTACATATTACTGATAAATGTGTTTACTGTGCAAAATGTGTTGAGGCATGTAGGTTTGATTATATTACTTTACTTGAAGAATCATTTGAATCTGAAGATGATAAGATATTTTATATCTCTAGTGAAATTCATGAACCAAGAAGTGGAAGACTAGAAATATCTAATATGGCTTGTCAAGGATGTGGGGTATGTGTAAACAATTGTCCAACAGATGCACTTAAATTAAATGAAAACGATCATATTAATTTTATTGAAGATGATTGTATTTATTGTAGGGAATGTGAATATTTATGTCCTGTAAATGCAATCAATATTATATTAAGCACTTCTGAAGATAATTCTAATGAAAATACTCCTTTAGAAGAACAAAAAGATAATAATAAAAATAATTCTGCTGATATAGATAATGAAAATTCTAATATTAGTGAAAAAGATTTTAGTGAAGAAAATGATTTTGAAAACATCTCACAAGATATTTCGTCTTTAGATAATCAAAATAATAAAGATGAGAATTAATTTTTTTATTTATTTTTATAAAAAATATTTATTATTCATTAAAAATTATATTGGCCAGGAGAGATAATTTGACAAATAAAGTTTATATTACTGATTGTGAAGGTCCATTAGCCTTAAATGATAATGCTTTTGAAATGTGTTCACATTTTATTAAAGATGGAGAAGAATTATATAAAATTTTAAGTAGTTTTGATGATTATTTGGTGGAAGTTGAAAAAAAGGAAGGTTATCATATTGGTGGAACTTTAGCATTTATAACTCCATTTTTTAAAGCAGCAGGTATTAAAAATCAGGATTTAATTAATTATTCTAAAGAAAATATTAATGCTGTTTGCGGAATCGAAAATGTCTTTTTTCTAAGTAATAATTTCATAGATTCCTATATTGTAAGTACAAGTTATAGTCAATATATTCATGCTTTATGTGATAAATATGATTTTTCCTTTGAAAATACATATAAAACAAATGTAGACTTAGATGAATATGAAATAACAGAAGATGAAAAGGAAAAAATTGAAGAATTTAGAGTAAAGATTTTAGAATGTAAATCTATTATTGATTTTAGGGGCAATGAAGATTCAAAACAACTTAAAGAAGATTTCAATACCTTAAATGATATATTTTTTAATCAAATAAAAAACTTGGATTCATATAAAATTATGAATAAAATTAAGCCTGTTGGTGGCGTGGAAAAAGAAAATTCAGTTAAAGATATTATATCAAAAAATCATGTTGATTTAAGTAATGTTATGTATGTTGGAGATAGCATTACTGATTTAGAACCTCTTAGTTATGTTAAATCAAATGGAGGTTTAGCTATTTCATTTAATGGAAATAAATATGCAGTAGAAAATGCAGATATTGCAATAATTACAGAAGATGCAATTGCATTTGCAGTTATACTTGATTTATTTGCAAGACTTGGAAAATATTATACTTTGGGATTTATAGATCAATATGAATATTTACCTGAAGGGATGTATGAAGGATTTAGAATTAGTCATAAATTCTTAGATTACTTTAAAGAACACTTTGATGGTAAACAGTACCCTATTATTGCTAAAATTACCGATGAGAATAGGGAAGAATTAATTAAAAAAAGTACTGAGATGAGGCATAAAGTCCGTGGTGATGATGTAGCTTCTATAATGTAATGTTTTGTGATAATATGACAGATTATAGTTTAGTTGAAGATACTTTCTTTGAAAGTTTTAGAGGAAAATATATAAGAGCATTAATTACAGCTGAAGATGAATTAACCGCAAAAGAGGCAGCTTATGATTCAACTTCAACTCCAAGTTCGGTTATTGGAAGAATTGAAGGGGGTGTGGAAGGTCCTCTTTCAAAAGATAAAACACCTGATGGCAGACCTGGTTATATTACTCACTACTGGTATAGTATTGATGATTTAAAAAAATATGAACTAGAATTATCTTATAGGATTCGCCAGGATATTTTAGTTAAACCATTTACATCAATGTTTTCATATACTGTTAATCCAGTAGGTTATATTCCTATGATGGAGCAGGTAGGTCACTGTGGTGATGGTTATGAATGGGAAGAAGAAATATATGGTCGTGAAATGATTCATGTTCCTATAGCAGTACCTGACTTTTTAATCGATAATAAATTAGGATATGGAAATGGGATTATGGGGGCTAATTTCTGGTATATGTGTAGTACTAAAGAGGCTGTTCTTGAAGCAGGTAGAAAAATAGTCAATGCTATTTTAGAAGTTCCAGGGGCATGTGCACCATTTGGTATATGTTCTGCTGCAAGTAAACCTGAAACTAATTTTCCTCAAATAGGTCCTTCAACTAATCATCCATATTGTCCATCACTTAAAAATCGTTTAGGTGATGAATCTAAGGTTCCTGATAAAGTAAATTATATTCCTGAAATTGTTATAGATGCAGTTGATGAAGAGTCAATGAGAAATGCAGTTAAAGCTGGAATAGATAGTATTTTAGATGTTGAAGGAATAGTAAAAATTTCTGCAGGTAACTTTGGTGGTAATTTAGGAGAAGATACCTTCTATTTACATGATATTTTAGGTATTTAATACTTGGTGTTATTATGGAAATTGCTGATGATATTCAATATGATGTTATTGGATTTGGTGCATTAAATCTTGATAAGTTATATACTGTTGATTCAATTGCATGTCATGATGAAGAAAGTGCAATTTTAAAGGAAGAATATAGTCCTGGAGGTTCTGCAGCAAATACAATAATTGGTCTTGCAAAATTAAACCTAACCACTTCATATATTGGTAAAATAGCAAATGATAAAGAAGGAGAAATTCTTGAATATAATCTTGTAAAACATAATGTATACTTAAATAACTTAATATATGCTGATGAGGGAGTATCTGGTCAGGCATTAGGATTTGTTGACGAGAACGGTGAAAGAGCACTATATATTCAGACTGGTGTTAATGAAGACATAGATTTAGGTGAGATTAATTTAATAGAACTTTCAAGAGGTAAAATCTTACATTATACTTCACTATTCGCAAAAAGCTTTAAAACTCAAAAAGAATTAATTAAATTACTTCCAGATTCCTTAAAACTAAGTTTTGATCCCGGTCTTATATATGCAAAATTAGGTGTTGATGCACTAAAAGTTATACTGGATCGAACAGATATTTTACTTATTAATGAAAATGAACTCTTTGTATTATTTGAAGAGTATTATAGAAAAAGAGATAATATTGCCGAAGATGAAGATTTAAGCTTTAGAGATTTAGCCCTTAAAATACGGGATGATGGTATTGAAACAGTGGTTGTTAAAAGATCATCTAAAGGGGCATATGGTATTAATTCAGATGATGATGAAGTAAAAGTTCCAATATTTGAAGTTGAACCTGTTGATACAACAGCTGCAGGTGATTCTTTTAATGCAGGATTTTTATATTCTTATGTTAATGGTTTTGGCTTGGAAAAATCAATTACTATAGGTAATTGGGTGGCTTCAAGGTCAGTTTCTGGTATTGGTACCTCCAATTTTCCAGATAAAAAAGAATTGGATATGTTTTTACAGGAATATTATGGAGATTGATAAATTACAATTGTTTAAAAAATTCTAAATACTGTTTATAAAGTTATTTTTTAAAACATTAATTAATTTATTTAATTAAATTTGATAATTCTTCAAAAATACTTTATAACTTTTATTAAAAAAGCAAAATTATGAAAAAATTTTATTATTAATAAAGTATATAATTTAACACATATAGGATGGTAGCTTATGGAAATTAAATTTCAAAAAAAGATGGACCTTTTAGAAAAAGAAGTCATTTTAAAATCTGTAGAATTAGATGATGATATTGAAGATTTTAAAGTGGACATAGGAGATTTTCAATCTAAAGAAAGATTTATAGCAATATCTCCTCGTTGTGTACGGTGTAATCTTTGTGTTGAAGAATGTCCTGTCGGTGCTATAAGTGATTCAACATATTCTAAACGTGCAAGAATATTGGATAATTGTGTAAAATGTGAAATATGTGTGGAAACTTGTCCAATTTCATCAATTTACATTTTTGAATCTGAAGCCATTATAAATAATGAGGCGGAAGAAATTAAAGACCAAACAATAGATTATACATTTAATGAATTTAATATTCCTCACAGGGTTATAAGACTAAATAATATAGAAATGGATAGATCTAAATGTATAGGATGCCGTCATTGTGTTAAATTTTGTCCAACTAACGCAAATAAATTAAAATCAAAATCATACATTGAAGATGTAGAATCTCAAAATTATGATACTCTTATTGAAGGGGAATTATATCCTATAATCAATAAAGATTTATGTCTTGGCTGTGGTTCTTGTGTAAATATATGTGCTCAGGATGTTTACATATTAGATCGATATTTAGGTCCTGTAATTCCAACGAAAAATCTTATAATAGATGAAGATACATGTGTGTCATGTTTTTTATGTGAAGAAAACTGTCCAACAAATGCTATTGTATTAAATTCAAATAATATTCCAGAGCTTGATGATGATAAATGTATTAGATGTAATGTCTGTACAATGAAATGTCCTGTTGGAGCATTAAACTTTGAGGATGTAGAGTTTAATTATGATTAGCTTTTTATAATTTATCATATGCCATTAAAATTCCTTTATGAGTATATGGTTCAATTAATTTAAATTCCCATAAGTAATTAAATCAATTAAATAAGTTAAATTCATAACTTTATTATAAAATTCACATTAGATTGAATTCATATTCAAATTTTAAATTAGAATTCAAATTTAAACTACAAATTAGAATTCATATTCATATTCAAATTTAAATTTGAAATCAAGTTAAAATTATATTAAATAAAATCAGATTCATAAATAAAATAAAAAGGGTTTATAGAATAAAATGAAGGGTTTATTATGAAAGCAAAAGATATGATGGATAAAAATTTTTTAAGTGTTAAAGCATTTGATTCTATAGATGAAGTATCTAAAATTATGGAAGACCATAAAAGATTTACTTGTCCTGTTGTAGATGATAATAATAAGTTAATAGGATGGGTAACAGCTTTAGATATTACAAAAGGTTTAAGAGAAAATAATGATAAAATTTCTGAAATAATGCATAATCCTGAGGAAACACATGCCTTATATGAAAAAGATTCTGTAAGAGAAGCAGTTCTTGAAGTAAGTGAAGATAGAGTTTTAGATGTTCCTGTATTTGATGATAATGAAATTTTAAAAGGTATTATACGTTCTTTTGATATTATTGATACATTTTCTGAATTATATGAAACAAAAGTTTATAAAATATATGAGGCTATGCAAGATCAATTAAAAGGTGTTACATGGGATGAGCTTATGAAAGCATCTGCAATTGTATCTACTCGTAATACTGGTATTAAAATTACTCCCAAAGAGTATGATGAAAACATTCATGAAGCAACATTTGGTAATGCTGTTTGGGCAACTGGTGGCCTTGAAAACTTCTTTGTAGGTTTAATATCTGTTGGTGAGTTAGTAATTGCTCGTAAAATTGGACAAAGACGTAAATAATTAATAAATCCTAGTTTTATAAACTTTTTTTTATTTTTATTTTTAATTTTTTAAACCTATTGTTAATGATTTATTATTTTTTATAAAAATTCAATTTGAAACTTAATTATATTAATGTAAAGATATAAATAAATAATCATATTATTTATGTTTAAATTTTTAATTTTATATTTAATTCTTATAAAAATTTTTTAAGGGATTTCATGAGAACATATAATGAATTTGAAGGAAAAACTGTTTTAGTAACTGGTGGTGCAGGTTGTGTTGGTAGTAATTTATCTCGTAAACTTGCTGATTTAGGTGCCGATAAGGTAATTATTTTTGATAATATGTCATCTGCTTATCATTGGAATATTCCAGAAAAAGACAATATTGAATTTATTAAAGGAGATATTCTTAATGATGAGGATTTAAAAAGAGTCTTTAAAGAAAGACCAGATTATGTTTATCATTTAGCAGCACATTTTGCAAATCAAAATAGTGTAGATCAACCAGAAACCGATTTAATGGTTAATGGTTTAGGAATTCTTAAAACATTAGAACATGCTCAATTAACAGGTGTTGATCGATTTGTTTATTCATCTAGTGGTTGTGGAGTTTATGGTTTAGATTCTAAAATGCCATTTGAAGAACATGATATTTCTATTTCTTTACACACTCCTTACCAATTAACTAAATTACTCGGTGAATTATATACCAATTACTTCCATAATTTATATGATATGCCTATTGTTAATGCAAGGTTCTTTAATGTTTTTGGTCCAGGTGAGGTTCCAGGTAAATATAGAAATGTTATTCCTAACTTCTTCTATTGGGCTATTAATCATCAGGCATTACCTATTACTGGTGAAGGTACTGAAACAAGAGATTGGACTTTTGTTGGAGATATCTGTAATGGTCTTATAGCTATGGGTATTGAAGAGGAAGCTATTGGTGAAGCTATTAACTTAGGTTCAGGTCAGGACCATCGTGTAATAGATATGGCAAACAGAGTTAATGAATTGTCAGATAATCCTGCAGGAATTGAGTTTAAACAGAGGCGTAATTGGGACGCTAAAACTAAACTTTTATCTTCAATTGAAAAAGCTAAAGATATTTTAGGATATAAACCAACTGTTTCATTTGATGATGGGCTTGTTAAGGTTCATGATTGGTTTAGTGAAAATTGGGATAATATTCAAGAATCAGCTGAATTCGATTAGATTTTCAAGTTTTCCTTAATATTTTTTTTATTTATATTTATTATTTTATATAACTTAATTTAACTTAATTTAATTTATTTATTGATTTAATAGTCTGATTTAAATATTCATTCTATTCTTTTATTTAATTTTTTAAATTTATTATGCTCTAATATTAGTTTTACCTACTTTTTTTTAAATTTAAATAGTTTTATTACATTAGTTTAATTTTTATATATTTTTCTCAAATCCACAGTCACTACACTTTTTCTTTTGGTAAGTTATTATACCTCCACATTCTGGGCAAGTCCAATTTGTCTTATCTGTTTCTATGATTTTTCCAATTCCCATGTACTGTATTCTTTTAGCACTTTCTAATGTAGAAAAATCATATCTTTTAATCGAATTTTTATCTTGTTTTTTTATTAGTTTACATGGGAATTCACTACATCTTCCACAGTATTTAAATTTCTTTTTATCATAACATCCTTTGATTTTACATTTAAGTGCACTTTTCTTTTTGCCCCTGTCACTGATTAGGCATCCGGAACAGGGATTATTTTCTTTTAGATAATCTTCACAGCTAATGCAATTTATACCGCAGGGGGCATATAATTCACTATTAATCTTTTCAGGCATTTTCATATTATCACTTGTATTATTTTATGTGAATTTTTATTTGTTTCTATAAATTGATTTGGGTATAATTTTAAATATTATTATTTTATAAAACTTAAATAATAAACTATTTTTATTGATTATTATGAAAATTTTAGTTGTTCAAGAGTCAGATTGGTTAAAAAGGAATCCTCATCAGCAACATCATCTTATGGATAGGATGTCTATTAGAGGTCATGAGGTTAAGGTTATAGATTATCCTATTGATTGGCCTAAAGATGATAATGGGGGTTTTAAGTTTGAAAGAGAAGTTATAGATAATGTTTCTAAAATTGATGAGCGTGCAAATGTTCAGGTTATAAGGCCTTCATTTATTAAAAAACCTTTACTTAACTATCTTTCATTGTATTGTTCTCATAAAAATGAAGTGAAATATCAAATTGAAAATTTTAAACCTGATGTAATTGTATCATTAGGACTACTTAATGCATATACCTCATCAAAATTAGCTCAAAAATATGATATTCCTTTTGTATATTACTTGATTGATGTATTATATGCACTGATTCCTGAGAAAACCTTCCAATCCTTTGGCAAATATATTAATAAAAAGGCAATAAAAAATTCTACAAAAGTTATCACTATTAATCAAAAATTGTCAGAACTTGCAGTTCAACTTGGTGCTAAAAGAGAGGATACGATCCTTATAGATGCAGGTATTGATTTCAATTCCTATAATCCAAATCTCGACTCAAGTGCAATTAAATCTGAATATAATATTAAGGATGATGATATTGTACTTTTCTTTATGGGTTTTATATATGATTTTGCAGGTATAAAAGAACTTGCAATTAAGTTAGGTCAAGAAAAAGAGAAATATCCTAACTATAAACTTCTTGTTGTCGGAGATGGAGATGCATATGATGATTTGATTAAAATAAAACAGGATTACAACCTCCATGACCAGCTAATTTTAACAGGTCGTCAACCCTTTGATAAGATACCTGAATTTTTATCTTCTGCTACATTCTGTCTTCTTCCAGCATATATTGACGAAGAGATTATGCAGGATATTGTGCCAATTAAGATATATGAATATTTGGCAATGGAAAAAGTGGTTATTGCTAGTGAACTTCCAGGAATTTCAACGGAATTTGGATATAATCATGGTGTTGAATATGTTCAAGGGGCAGATGAAGTTCTAGATAAAGCAGAGTCTATAATTCAAAGTGGTGAATATGATGTTCTTGCAAAAACCGCACGTGAATATGTAAAAGATAATGATTGGGAAGTTATTACCGATAAATTTGAAAAAGTCTTAAATGATTTAGTTAAAAATCATTAATTTTTTATAAATTCTTATTTGATAATCAAATATATAAATGAGGAATTACTAAAATTATAATATTAATAAATTATGCCTAATTTATTATTTTTTTTTAAAAATTTTAATTTTTTTAAATAAACTTAACAAAATGTAATTAAGGTGAATTTATTCTTGAAAAATTATTTATATATTATAATCATTAGTTGTGTATTATTGTTTTCATTATCGGCTATCACAGCAGCTGACAGTGAAGATTCAATTTTAACTGAGTCAGTTGTTTATGAGAATGATAATGTTCAAAGTGAAGATGATGAGGTATTTAGTCCAGATTCTTCAATAGAGCAATCAAATGATGATAATAATAAGAATATTGGCAAAAACTATATAAAAACCAATAATGCAGATCAAAATCAATCTGCTTTAAATAATTTGAAAGTAAATAGTTCCAATAAAGATTATGAGAATTTAGGTAGTTCTGTAAAAGATGATAAGAATTTAAGTAGTTCTATAAATGATGATAAGAATTTAGCTAGTTCTAAGAAAAATAATAATAATTTAACAATTTCTAATAAAGTTAAGAAGAATGCATTAGTTGTTTCAAATTCTAAAATTATTTCATCATCTAAGGCTAATAAATTTTTAAACTCTAATAAAGCTCCTACCTTTTCTTATAGGACTCTTTATAATTTAATAAAATCTGCAGATAGTAAAAAAGTTTTTAAATTAACTCAAAATTGTGTATATAATCCAAAAACAGATTCTGGTTTTAAAACAGGTGTACGTATCACAAAAAGTATTGTTATTGATGGTGGTGGCCATTATATTGATGGTAGAGGTCTTGTTAAATGTATTAGAATTAGACCAAATCTAAATGTAACAATAAAGAATTTTAAAATATATTCTGGTTATGCTAAAAGTAGGGGTGCTGGAATCTTTTTAGGTGAAAAATCTAAACTTGTTTTAAGAAATTGTGTATTACGTAATAATAAGGTTTATAATGCTAATGGTGCGGCAATATATTCAAATAAGGGTTCTGCTCTTGAAATTCATTCTTCATTTTTTAAAAATAATACATGTATACGTGTTAGTAATTTAGCTTGGAAGAAGTTTAAAAGAGGTATGGGCAGTGCTATTAAAACTACTATAGGTTGTAGTGTAAAAATATATAATTCTAATTTCACACAAAATAAGGCATATATGAGTACAATACTTGTTGTAAGTTATTCTGAAGGTAAAAGAAAAACAAGTAATTTGCATATTTATAAATGTATTTTTGAAAACAATACATCCTATTATTCTGGAGTAATATATGATGATGAGTTAGGTAGAGCAACTATTTTGAACTCTGTATTTAGAAAAAATTATAGTCTAAAAGATTCGGGAATTGTAAGTTTAGATGCCTCATTATCCAGTTGGGTAAAATATTGTGTATTTCAGAATAATAAAGGTTATAATGGTGGAGCTATTACTGTAAGAGTTTTTGATAATAAATACAGATCTAATGTTAATATTGTTAATTGTCAATTTATTAAGAATATTGCAAAAACAGATGGTGGAGCAATTTGTGCGGTTTATGGAAAGGTACATATTAGAAACAGTTATTTCAAATCTAACTATGGAAAAAGATATGGTGGAGCAATTTATACAAGACAAGGTACTTTAAATGTATCTAAATCTAAATTTGTTGGTAATAAGGCAAAAATTGGAGGTGTAGCTTACCTGCAAAATAAAAAAGCTGCTTTTTCAAGATCTGTTTTCTCTAAAAACAAAGCAACTGTTAGATGTAAAAATGTCTATTCTTCAAAAAGAGTTAAATATTATAAATGTAAGTTTTAAATTTATTTAATAAATTAAGTCTTATATTATGGAATAATTGTTTTTATATTTATTTTTTCATACCTCTCATTAATTTTTTTTTATCTATATTTTTAATACTAATTTAATTAAACATCTATTTTTTTAATTCAATATACTTTTTTATCTATTTTTTTAATACAAATTTAATCCTTTATCTTTTTAACTTTAAAAATTCTTTTAAAATAATTCATATCTATTTAACTATTTTTCACAGTTTTCTACATATTTTTCTTAAATAAAAAAATATATTATTTATCTAAAATATATTATTATTATTAATAAAATTTATGGGGATATTTAATGAATTTAACACATATGAATGGAGAAAATAAAGGTTCAATATTACTATTTGCATTAAGTACTTGCGGATGGTGTAAGAAAGTTAAAGACTTACTTGATGAATTAAATGTTGAATATGATTATATTTATGCTGACTTAACTCAAGATGAAGAGAGGCAGGAATTACTTGTAGAATTAAAAAAGTACAATAATAAAACATCATTTCCAACACTTGTAATAAATAAAGATAAAACTATAATTGGTTATAGTCCTGATGAAATTAAAGAATTATTGTCTTAATTTTTTTTTAGGGGTGTTATGATGGGAAAAATATATGATGATTTTAAGAATGAGGCTGAAAGTAGAGGATATTTTGTTAATCCAGATGTTGAATTTGTTGAATTTTTGCTTGAAAACATAAAAACAAATATGGAAAGATATGGCTATGGATCTTGTCCATGTAGATTGTCAAGTGGTATAAAACAGGAAGATTTGGATTTGATTTGTCCTTGTGATTATAGGGATATGGATTTAAATGATTATGGTGCATGTTACTGTGCTTTATATGTTAATAAGGATATAGCTGAAGGTAAACAAGAACTTAAATCCATACCAGATAGAAGATTTGATGAGATAAATAAGGAAGAAAATAAATCTAAAGACTTAAGTTTTACAGATTTAAAATATCCAATTTACAGATGTAAGGTTTGTGGATATTTATGTGCAAGAGATAATCCTCCAGAGATTTGTCCTATTTGTAAAGTAGAAAAAGATAAGTTTGAAAGATTGTTTTAATAATCAGATTATTATCTTAAATATATAAATATAATCATTTCTTTATAATTTTAACTAAAAAAGAAATTATATAAATTCCTTTTTTTTACTTGAGAATATACTTAAATATTTTTTGTATAAGCAGAGTATTCTAAAAACACTTCTTTTAACAAAACCTTTATAAATGATACAAACTATAATTAAATTATCGTTGTAAATTTACTATTTTTACTATGATTTTAATATTAACTTAATTATTTTATAGAATATTAATGAGTTTATAGTTCAACGATAAACTTTTTTGGGATATATTCCCTGGATGTGGCGTAAAGCTGAACAAAAAAAGGTGTTTATTTATGATGTACAAATATATAAGAAATGCTTGGAAAAAACCAGATGAATCTTATGTCAGAGAACTCATGTGGCAAAGAGCTCCTAAATGGAGGAGACAACCAGTTATAACTAGAATTGATAGGCCTACTAGGTTAGATCGTGCACGATCTTTAGGTTATAAAGCTAAAAAAGGATATGTTGTAGTAAGAACTAGAGTAAGACGTGGTTCTAGAAGAAAATCTCGTTTCACTTCAGGTCGTAAACCATCTAAAATGGGAGTAAATAAAATTACTGCTGCTAAATCTATCCAAAGAATTGCTGAAGAACGTGTTTCTAAAAAATACCCTAATATGGAAGTATTAAACTCTTACTGGGTATGGGCTGATGGTAAATTCAAATACTATGAAGTTATTTTAGTAGACCCACAAAGTCCTTCTATTAAAAACGATCCTAAAATCAACTGGATTTGTAGTGGAAAACACAAAGACAGAGCTGGTAGAGGTTTAACTAGTGCTGGTAAAAAAGGTCGTGGACTCAGATTTAGAGGAAAAGGATCTGAACAAGCAAGAAGAAGATAATTCTTCTTTTATTTTCTTTTATTTTAAAAATTCAGAATCTTCAATTCTAAATGTGATATTTATGTTTAGAAATTTATTTAAATTTCTTTCATAAATTTTATTTTTTATATATAATACTATTTTTATTAATTCAATTATTTTTCATTTATATTAATTTAAAATTTTACTAATTAATTAATTTTTTAAGGCTTAGGATTTATATGATTCACAATATTAAATATCGTCTATTTGTCTATGAGAATGAAGATGAAGAAAAACTTATAGAAGGATTAAACTTTATTTTTCCTGATGAGATACCTGAAAGAGAAGAGGCTGAAGGAATATTTGGTGAAGCAGATGAGATTATTATATATTCAGGTATTGTAAGTAAAAAAAGACATACTAAAGAATTCTTAAATAATTTATTTGAAAATTTAACTAGAGATGATATTGATAAATTATATGATGAGTTAGATAAAAAAACAGATGATCAGTGTAATTTATTTTTAAGATTATCTAAAGAAGCAATTTTAGATGAAAAATGGCAAATAGTTGATGGTGGAGACAGTATTCATTTAAAAATAAAAATTGCAGCTTTTCCTGCTAAAAAAGAAATTGCCCTTGAAAATATGAAGGAATTTATTGAGAATAAATCTAATAATAATGGATATTGAATATATTAATAATATAATACAATATATATTAATATAAAATATAATGATATATGAATTTAATTTAAATTTTGAAATTTAAATTTTATTATTTTATTAAATTTTAAATTATTTTAGGCTATTTACATGATATATTATGATTTAAATCTTAAAGGTTCCACTTATCAAAATGATTATAATTTAATCAAACAGGCAAATCAGTTAGGATGGAATTATCTTAATTTATTATATAGTCCTGATGATTATTTCAATGCCCTTGACTATAAGGATAAACTTGTTGAAGATTCATATGATATATCCCAAAACACTACTGAAATTGGTATGGGAATATATATTTATGATTCTAATCCTAATGAAATTAGAAAAATAACTAATAAGTTTAGAAATAAAGCTGATTTTATAAGTGTTTTCGGTGGAAAAAATGAGATTAATAGGGTAGTTTTAGAAAATCGTCATATTGATGTATTATCAAGACCTTATTATAGAAGAAATGACTGTGGAATAAATCATGTTCTATCAAAAGAAGCTCTAAAAAATCAAGTTGCTATTGAATTATCATTTAGAGATGTTTTAACTAATTTTTTATCTTATAGATCAAAAGTTCTATCTCACTTTAGGGATATTATACAACTTCAAAGAAAATTCAAATTCCCACTTATTATTAGTACTTCAAGTGAAGATGTTTTTGATATACGTTCTCCAAGAGATATTGCTTCCTTTTTTAGACAATTAGGATTAAGTGATGATGAATTAGAAAATGTTTTTTACACTACACCTAAAAGTATAGTCGATTTTAATGAACATAGGAGGGAGTATATTTTCGAAGGTGTTAAGATTGTTAAAAAAGAGGATAAGGTGGATTAAATGAAGATGAAGGTTTTACCACCAACACTTAGAAAAAATAATAGATATCTTACATTGGATATTAGAACAAAAGAGCCTTTTTCTAAAGATGATTTGGTTTTAGTTGTATGGGATGCATGTATTAGATTATATGGTGAAATGGAAACCAGTAATTTTAATCTTTGGATTATGAGAACTTATGTATTAGATGATAGAAATGATTGTTTACATATGAAAGCTATTTTAAGGTGTCAAAGATCATATGAAGATAAGGTAAGAAGTGCTCTTTGTTGTATAACTAAATTTAATGGTAAAGAAATTGCAATTAGTACTATTGGTTTATCTGGAACTATTTCTTCTTCTATTGAAAAGTTTATTTAATAATACACTATATTCATTAATTATTTCTCAATTTTTTCTTTAAAATATAACAATCTTTATATACTAAAAAAATCTTATAAATTATATAACACATGTTATATTATTTTTTCTGAACTTATGATTTTTATCAAAATATTTATATATATAAAAATAACAATTGTTATATGATATAATATAACAGGTGTAATATTTTTTAAATCAAAATTTGAAATTGTATTATTATAAAATTAGATTATTTAGGTGATTATTAATGACAAAGAATAAAGAATATAAATTAGCAACTTTAGGTGTAAGAGCAGGTCAAAATCCGGACCCTACAACTGGGGCTCAAGCAGTTCCGATATATCAAACTACATCATATGTATTTAATGATTCAGACGAAGCAGCAAGACGTTTTGCACTTCAAGAATTTGGACAAATATATTCAAGATTAACAAATCCAACAAGTGATGTATTTGAAGCTAGGATTGCAGCTATTGAAGGGGGTAATTCTGGAATTTCAACAGCTTCTGGACTTGCAGCAATAACATATGGAATTTTAAATATAACTGAACCTGGAGATAATATTGTATCTGCAGATAACCTTTATGGAGGAACTTATCAGTTATTTAATTATACCTTTAAAGACTTGGCAAGAGAAGTTAAATTTGTTGATTCACAGGATTTACAGGCTTTTGAAGATGCAATTGATGATAAAACTAGAGCAATTTATGTGGAATCCATTGGAAACCCAAAATTAGATGTGCCTGATTTTGAAGCTATGTCTGAAATTGCACACCGTCATGATATTCCATTGATTGTAGATAATACTGTGGGAGTAGGATTAGTTAGACCATTAGAACATGGTGCAGATGTTATTACTGCATCAGCAACTAAATATGTTGGAGGACATGGAACTGCAGTTGGAGGATATATTGTAGATTCAGGTAAATTTAATTGGGGTAATGGTAAATTTAATAATTTTACAAAGCAGATCCTAGTTATCATGGTTTAGTATTTTGGGATGCATTTGGCGATGTACCTGAACTTGGAAATATTGCATTTACTGTAAGAATAAGGGCAAGGCTACTTAGGGATTTAGGTGCAACACAAGCACCAGTTCACAGTTTCATCTTCTTACAAGGGCTTGAAAGTTTAGATGTTCGTGTAAAAAGACATTCTGAAAATGCTCTTAAAGTTGCAAAATTCTTAGAAGAACATCCTAAAGTCAAATGGGTTAGTTATCCAGGTTTAAAGTCCCATCCAACATATGAAATTAATAAAAAATATTTAAAAGATCATTTTGCAGGTATTATTGGTTTTGGTGTTGAAGGTGGAGAAGATGCAGGTAGAAAAGTCATTGAAAAATTAGAATTATTCTCTATTCTTGCAAATATTGGAGATGCAAAAAGTTTAGCAATCCACCCTGCAAGTACTACTCATCAACAATTAACTCCTGATGAACAGGCTGCAACTGGTGTAACCCCTGACTTTATTAGACTTTCAATAGGTCTTGAAGATGCAGATGATTTAATTGATGACTTAAACCAAGCTTTAAATAGTATATAATATTAATATAATATAATAAATATAAATAATATTGGAGAGTAATAATATGTATTTAGATAATTCAGCAACTACTCAAGTAAATGAAGAAGTTTTAAAAGAAATGGAACCTTTCTTTAGGGAAGAATTTGGTAATCCGTCTACCCTTTACGGCTTAGGTCGTTCCTCCAAAAATGCTTTAAATCAAGCTAGAGAAAAGGTAGCACATGCAATTAATGCAGATGCTGGTGAAATTATTTTTACAAGTGGTGGATCTGAATCAGATAATTTGGCAATTAAAGGTATTGCATTTAAACTACGTAATAAGGGTAAGCATATTATTACTTCTAATATTGAACATCCTGCAGTTAAAAATACATTACACTTTTTAGAAAAACTTGACTATGAAGTAAGTTATTTACCTGTAGATGAAAATGGTATAATTAAAATTGAAGATTTAAAAGAATCAATTAAAGATGAGACAATTTTAATTACTATTATGCACGGTAATAACGAAATAGGTACTATTCAACCTATAGAAGAGATTGGAAAAATTGCACGTGAAAATAATATTATTTTCCACACTGATGCTGTTCAAACTTTTGGTAAAATTGATGTGGATGTTGAAAAATTAAATGTAGATTTATTATCCTTATCTTCACATAAAATTAATGGGCCTAAAGGGGTTGGTGCATTATATATTAAAAAAGGAATTAGGTTAGAACCTCTTATTCATGGTGGAGGTCAGGAAAATGGTATACGCTCTGGTACTGAAAATGTTGCAGGAATAGTAGGATTTGCTAAAGCATGTGAAATTGTAAGTCAAAACTTAGATTCCAATTCTAAAAAATTATCTGCAATTAGAGATGAATTAATTGAAAAAATATTAAGTACAATTCCTGAATCTTATCTAAATGGCGATCGGGAAAAAAGATTGCCGAATCTAGTAAACTTTAGATTTAATGCAATTGAAGGGGAATCATTAATTTTACTTTTAGATGCAAAAGATTATCAGACTTCCACTGGTTCTGCATGTTCTTCTAATACCTTAGAAGCTTCTCCAGTATTAACTGCTCTTGGACTTGATCCTGTGGATGTTCATGGGTCTTTAAGAATTTCACTTTCTCCGGAAACTGATGACTTTAATGTTGATGATTTTGTTAGTGTAGTTTCAGATGCAGTATCTAGATTAAGGGAAATGTCACCTCTTTGGAATCAGGATACTGATTATAAAGCTGTAATGTGTAATGGAAAAAGAAATAGATGTAGGAGATGTTAAAATGGATTATTCAGAAAAAGTTATGGATCATTTTGCAAACCCACGTAACTGCAGAAAAATTGAAGATGCAGATGGAGTAGGTACAGTAGGTAATCCTACTTGTGGGGATTTAATGACAATTTATATTAAAGTTGATGATGATAAAATTACTGATATTAGTTTTCAGACATTTGGATGCGGAGCAGCAATTGCTACTAGCAGTATGATTACTGAAATAGCAGTTGGTAAAACAATTGAAGAAGCTTTAAATATTACTCGTAATGATGTTGCAGATGAATTAGATGGACTTCCTCCAATCAAAATGCACTGTTCTAATCTTGCAGCTGATGGACTTAAAGCAGCTATAGAAGATTATCAAAAAAAGAATCAATAATTTTTATATTTTTTTAATTTTATCTTATATGTTTTTTTTTAAATATAACAACTACTATTATATTTAAAAAACTTATTTTTTTATTCTTTTTATGATTTTATTACTATTTTTTAAATTTAATTGTATTATTTAGAAAAAATTTCATTTATTATTAATTTTAAGTATTCAATTTATTTATGATTTTTATATTAAGTTTAAAATATTATTATCAATTTAATTATTTTTATTTTATAAATTTATTTACATAAAATATAAAAAAATAGTTAAGTTTATAAAATTAAACTAATAAATTATTAATCGGACATTAGGGTAATAAACTATTTAGTCAAATCATGGAGATTTGATTTTTATTTTTTCATGCAAAATAAATTTTATAGTTAATTATTTTTTAAAAAATATTTTTATAAAATATTTAATTTTTATATAAAATTAAAGTGAGGTAATTAATATGCAACCTTTGCAAAATGCTGGTTATGATAGGGCAATTACAGTATTTAGCCCAGATGGAAGACTTTTTCAAGTTGAATATGCAAGAGAAGCTGTAAAAAGAGGAACTACTTCTTTAGGAGTTAAATCTAAAGATGGTATTGTTTTAGTAGTGGATAAAAGATCTACAAGTAGGTTAGTAGAACCTAAATCTATAGAAAAGATTTTCCAAATTGATGATCATATTGGGGCTGCTTCATCAGGTTTAGTAGCTGATGCAAGAGCTTTAGTTGATAGGGCTAGAGTTGAGTCTCAAGTTAATAAAATTACTTATTCCGAACCAATTCGAGTTGAATCATTAGTTAAAAATATTTGTGATATGAAACAGATGTACACCCAAAATGGTGGTGTAAGGCCTTTTGGTTCTGCACTTATTATTGGTGGAATAAATAAAGGTGAAGCAAAATTATTTGAAACTGATCCTAGTGGAGCATTAATTGAATATAAAGCTACTGCAATTGGTGCTGGTAGAACTGAAGCTATGGAAGTATTTGAAGAAAAATATGATAGTGATTTATCATTAGATGCTGCTATTGATTTAGCTTTAGATGCAGTATATGAAGCAACTGAAGGTAAGACTTCAAAAGACAGTGTTGAAATTGCTGTAATAGAAAAATCAACTGGTAAATATAAAAAACTTACTGATGAAGAAGTAACAAATTTTGTTGAATCTCTTTTAAAACGTAATAAAGATAAAGGCGATGGGGAAGAAGACAAAGCTAATGAAGAATCTGAATCTGATGATGATTAATAATATTATTTAAATTGGAGTCTTAAAATGGTAAATGTTGATGAGGCAATTATTGCTAAATTAGAGTCATATGGAGAACATTTTGAAATATTGGTTGATCCAGATTTAGCTGCAGAGTTTAGAAATCCTGATGGTCAGGATGTGGCTATTGAAGATATTTTAGCTATTGAGGAAATATTTAAAGATTCTAAAAAAGGAGATAAAGCTTCAGATGAAGCTATGGAGAAAGTTTTTGAAACAACTGATCCATTAGATTGTGCAAAACAAATTCTTGAAAAAGGTAATATACAACTTACTGCAGAACAGAAAAGACAAATGCAGGCAGATAAACGTAAATTAATTATTAATAAGATTGCAAGAGAATCAATTAATCCTCAAACAGGATTTCCACATCCTCCTCTTAGAATTGAAAATGCAATGGATGAAGCAAAAGTTAAAGTTGACCCTTTTATCTCTGTAGACCAACAAGTTCAAACTACTCTTAAAGCAATTAGGCCACTTATTCCAATTAAATTTGAAAAAGTTAAAATGGCTGTAAGATTACCTGGAACTATTGCGGGTCAAGCTTATTCTGCAATTAGGCCTTTTGGTGAAATTTTACAGGAAGAATGGCAACAAGATGGTTCTTGGATTGGAATTGTTGAACTTCCAGGTGGTCTTCAAGACCAATTTTCAGGTAAAATGGCTGAAATATCTAATGGTGATGGTGAAACTAAATTAATTAAATAATTAGTAATAGTAAATTAGTCAGTCATTGGCAATTATTTTTATTTAATTATACGGTGTTTATAGATGATTTATGTAGAAAATAAAGATTTGGTTATTCCTGGGGAAGTCCTTGCTGAAGATGACTTCTATTCAGGAAGGGGAACCTTTAAAGAAGATGGTAAAATCTGTTCTTCTTTAATGGGTTTAGTCTCCTTAAGGAATAAGAAAATAAGTGTTATTCCTTTAAAAAGTAAATATGTTCCAAAGAAAGGGGATGTAGTAATTGGTAAAATTAATGATGTTAGGTTTTCAATGTGGGGAGTTGACATTAACTCACCTTATGAAGGTATACTACCATCTTCTGAAGTTTTTGGCCGTGACAAAAAAAGTTTAAATAAGGTTTTTGGTGTAGGTGATGTTTTATTTTTAAGAGTCGTTGATGTTGATGAAGTTAAAAAAGCAAAACTTGGACTTAAAGGTCGTGGAATGGGTAAGTTTAAAGGAGGAATTATTGTTGAAATTGCTCCAACTAAAGTGCCACGTTTGATTGGTAAAAAAGGTTCCATGATTAATATGATTAAAGAGAAAACAGGTTGTAAAATTGTTGTTGGTCAAAATGGTCTTGTATGGGTTAGGGGAGATTCTGACATGGAAAAAATTACAAGAGATATTATCCATGTTATTGAAGAACAAGCTCATACCTCTGGTTTAACTGATAGAATTCGTGATAAATTATATCTTGATATTGATGGTGAAATTCCTGAAGATTTGGATTACAAAGATGAAGAATATGTAGAAAGTCCTAATTTTGATTTTGAAGATGTTGAAAAATCTGAAAAATTAGAAGAAGAAAATACCAAGGATTCATTACCAAAAGAAGGTTTTAGAAGAAGTAAACGTTCTAATAATAAACGTTTTAATCATAATAAAAAATTCCATAAAAAATCTCGTTCTAATAAGTATGAATTAGAAAAACCTCAACTTCAAAATTTTAAAGAAGAATTAGAACAAGAGGAGTTAGAAGCTAAAAAGAATGAAGATAAAAGAAATAATGATTTTATAAGTAATTTAGAAAATATTGACCAAGAGAAGAAAACACATCAAAAACATTTAGAAATTGGTAAAAAGAAAACAGGCTTTTCTATTTTAAAAGATGATGACATATAAATGCAAATTATTTTTATAAAAAGATATTTTTTGACTAGGTGATTTTTATTAGTGAAGAAAGGAAGATAAGGGCTGATGGAAGGGCATATAATGAACTCCGTCCTATTAAAATTGAAGCGGGAGTATTAGAGAGAGCTGATGGATCTGCTTATGTTGAAGTAGGTGGAAATAAAATTTTAGCTTGTGTGTATGGGCCTAAAGAATCTTATATGAGAAGATTTTTACGTCCAGATACTGGTGTAATTAAAGTAAGATATAATATGGCACCATTTTCAGTTGACACAAGGAAAAGACCAGGTCCAGATAGAAGGTCAAATGAAATTTCAAAAATTACTGCAGATGCACTTTGTCCAGCATTAATGTTAGAAGGATTCCCAAGATCTATGGTTGAGGTATCTATTGAAGTTATAGCAGCAGAAGGAGGAACTCGTTGTGCAGGTGTAACTGCAGCTGCTGTAGCACTTGCAGATGCTGGTATACCTATGAAAGATATACCTGCAGGTTGTGCTGCTGGTAAAATGGATGATGAAGTAGTACTTGATTTATCTGAAATTGAAGATAAAAATGGTCAAGCAGATGTACCACTTGTTATAATGCCTAGAACTGGTGAAATTACTCTATTACAAGCTGATGGTAATTTAACTGATGAAGAATTTGAAGAAGCTATTGAGTTAGCTATAGAAGGATGTATGCAAGTTAGTGAAGTACAAAAAGAAGCTCTTAAAACTTGTTATAGTCAAGAATAGAGGGATATTATGGACGTAACACCAGAAATTACAAGGGATAATATTAGAAATCTTGTTAATAATAATCAAAGAGCAGATGGAAGAGCTCTTGATGAATATAGGGAAATTAATATTGAAACTGGAGTAATTCCAAAAGCTGAAGGTTCAGCTTTATGTAAACTTGGAGGAACTAAAGTAATTGTTGGAATTAAGCCTTCGGTAGGTGAACCATTCCCTGATACACCTGATGTTGGTGTATTGATGACTAACTGTGAATTACTTCCAATGGCGGATCCTAGTTTTGAACCAGGTCCACCTTCCCTTGAATCAATTGAACTTGCACGTGTTGTAGACCGTGGAATTCGTGAAAGTGAAATGGTTAATTTAAATGAATTATGTATTGAAGAGGGTAAACATGTATGGATACTTTTTATAGATCTTCATGTAATAGATAATTGTGGTAATCTTTTTGATTGTGCAAGTTTAGCTGTCAATGCTGCTTTAAAATCATGTAAATTACCAAAAGCATCAGTTGTTGATGATGAAATTGTTTATGATGAAGAGGAAACTTTTGATGTACCTTTAAATCATAATGTTGCTTTATCAACATTTGTTAAAATTGGAGATGAAATGGTTCTTGACCCTTCACTTGATGAAGAGAGAGTTTTATCTGCAAGATTGTCTGTTGGTATTACAGAAGAAGGTAGTATTTGTTCAATGCAAAAAGGTGGTGATGAACCTATCACTAAAGATGATTTGTTTGCTGCTGTAAAAACTGCATTGAATAAAAATGATGAAATTTTAGCTAATTTAAACTTTGAATAAAAGTTCAAACAATTATATAATTTTTTTATTTTATCATTTTTTTTATATTCAATTATATTTTAAATTTTAATTTTAATTTTAATCAATATCCACTATTTTAAGATTATATAGAATTTTTTTTAATTTAATCTTTTAAGAGTATAATAATTTTTTTTAATTTAATCTTTCATAAATAAATTAATATTATTGGATTTTTTCATTTAAAAATTTTTGAAAATTTAATTTAGCTAAACTTAATATTATTTTAAATTTGGCTTTTTTTATTAAAAATATTTAAAAAAACATTAAGTTTAAATACTGTTAAATCTAATATTATCATATTAGATAATTTTATGTTTAATTTACTTATTCATTAAATTTTTTTACATTTAATTACAATTATTCTTTTATTATTTAAAAGAAGTATTTTTTCTATTAAGATTAATTAATTATTTATATGATTATATTGATTATTTTAATAGTTTTAGTTAGTCCATATACGGATTAATGAATTTTAATATAATAATTATTGGAGATAAATATAATGGCTAGAACTAAAAAAGTAGGTATCACTGGAAGATTCGGTGCAAGATACGGAAGAAAAGCTAAAAGATCAGTTAAAATCATTGAAGAAAACAAAAATAAAAAACACATTTGTCCACAATGTGACAGACCTGGAGTTAAAAGAATTGCTGCAGGTATTTGGAAATGTAAAAAATGTGGTAATGTATTTACTGGTGGAGCTTACATTCCTGAAACTCCTATGGCGAAAACTGCTAAACGTAATGTTAGATATGGGGGAAACTAATTGTATAAATGTCCTAATTGTGGTAATGTAATGGACCACAAAAGTTATGAAGAAAACAAATGTCCTAAATGCAGATACAGAATTTTATTTAAACAAACTCCTGCTGTAAAAAGGACAGTTAAAGCTAGATAATATTTAAATATTATCTTCTATTTTTTTTTAAATTATTTAATTTATTGATAAATAATTTTTAAGCGTTTAATTGGTGATTTAAATAATATTTAATCTTAGTGATTATTATGCTTATTTCAACATCACGTAAACCTTCTCAAAATACTCGTAAATTTTGTAAAAATCTTATGCATGCAACAGGTTGCGAGTATGTTAATAGAGGAAAAAGCAGTATACGTGATGTTCTTTTAAAATCTGCAGTTTTAGGAAATGATTCAACTGCATTTGTATATGAAATAAAAGGTAATCCTAGTAAAATCACCTTTTACTCAAGAGCAAAAGAAGTATTATCAATACTTGTTACTGTAAAAACTCAAAATACTCGTCTTCATATTAATCCAGAAAATCTTAAAGTGAAATGTGAAGTTCCAGAATTATCTATGATTGCTGATTTATTAGATGCTACTTTAGAGGATAATCCAAAGGAAAATTATCTATATATTCATAAGTATACTCAACTTGATGAAGAAGAATATATTGAAAAGGATTATGTTGATTATAAAATTGCTATTATAGATTTTTACAATAAACATGGTCAGAAGATAGAGTTACAAATAGCAGTTAGGAAAATTTTAGACATTTAATTGATTAATTTCCTTTTTTTTAAACAAAAATATATAATATAATAGTTAATTTATTATTATTTCAAATTTTAATTAAGGCATTAATTATTTAAAGCTTTAATTTATATTAATTTACAGTTATTTCAAATATTATTAAGTTATTTAATTATTTAAAGGCTTAATTTATATTAATTTACAGTTAATTCAAATATTAATTAAATTATATTTCAATATATTACATGTTAAACAATTTTTTTAAGGATTCTAATTTTTAAAAATATTTAGTTGATTTTATGGAAAATGAGAGTAAAATTCTTGATTATGTAGAACATAATATTAAAATACATTTTGACAGTATTAATCAGGCTAAAATAATATATGATTCTGTTTTACTCGAATTTGAAACGTCCCCTGATTACAGATCGCATATGGATTTAGATTTAGATGGAGATAATATTATTATTAATATAAAAGCAAATGATGCTACAAGTTATAGAGCTTCTATAAATTCTGCTATTAAATGGATTAAATTAGCTTTAGAAGTGAATAATTTAGTTGAATAATCTCATTTCTTTTCTAAATTCCTCAAAAAATATTTAAATATAATTAAATTTAAGAAGTAGTTTTAAAAATTTAAAAAAATTTAATATTTTAAAATGTTAAAGTTAAATTTATAATAGATTAATAGTAAATATTAAAATATAATGTTAATATAATCATAAAAATTTATAATTAAGGTGATATTATGGATATTCCACAAAATGTTCAAGAACAATTAAATCAATTTCAAAATTTACAACAACAAGCTCAGGCTGTAGCGGTACAAAAACAAAATCTTGATATTCAAATTAATGAAACTGAAAGAGCTATAGCTGAACTTGAAAAAACAGATTCTGACAGTGAAGTTTTTAAATCTGCTGGTAACTTACTTATTAAAGTTAATCGTGATGACATCTATGAAGAAACTAAAGAAAATTTAGAAACTCTTCAGTTAAGACAAAAAACAATGGAACGTCAAGAAGAAAGAGTTATGAAAAAACTTGAAGAAATGCAAACCAGTATTGAAAGTGCTATGAAAGGTTTAGGAATGAATTAATAATTTTTCAAGCTTTTTTTAATTTTTTTTTAAATAAATATTTTTAGTGACTTTATGAGTAAACTTAAAGAATTATCTCAAGATGATTTAGATAATATAACTAATTTTTTATCTAATATTGTAGAGCGTAAATTATCAAATTATGTTACTAGTAAAGAAGTTATTAATCAAAATATTATAACTGATATTAGTTATGAGAATGGTCAACTTGATGTTGATTTGGATATTGATATTGATGTTGATGCACTTTCAAATCTTTCACAGGATGATGTTCAAAGAATTATTGATGAAGTTTATGAAGAATTAGATGTTTGTATTGATGAAAATTACAGACAATAATATTTTTCTTCTTTTTCAATTATTTTTTATATTTTTTTTAAGTTTCATATATAAATCTTTATTTTGCCTCTAATTATTTGAATTTTTTTTTATTTGTTAATTTTTTTAATAATGCAATTTATATTTTCAAAAAAATCTTTTTTTTCTTTTTAATTTACTTTTCATAAATAGTGTAATAGATGGAATAATTCTCATTTACTTTGGTTCTTTTGAAATTATCTTTTGGGAAAAAATCAGAAATAATATGAATTTAACTCATGAAGCAGTATCTTCATATTTAGAAATTCTATTTGAAGATTTGCTTGATATGGAAAAGGGTAAGAAAAATATTAATTTATCCATTTTAAATAAATTATGTTCATTTTTTAGATGCAGTGAAAGTTATTTGCTTTGAGAAGTATGAATTTGATCTAGCAACATTTGCACTTAGAAGTAGCAGTATAGAAGCTAATGACTTAGGGGCATTGCTGGTATGAATAGAATATATCTAAATAACAAAATGGATGATTAGTTTGAAAACCGACAAACAGTTAAATACCGAAGCCATTCAATTAAGGCAAATATGGGGCTTAAATTCTAATGCTGCTATTGACATTATTCCAGTAGTCTTATCAAAACTTCCTAACCTAACATTATTATACAATAGGTTGAAAAAACATATATTTAATTCATGTTTAAAATTTTAACTACATTACAAGGATTTAACTTAAAAACAGCTATACGATAATATTTGGAAAGTGAAAAATTCAAACCCCTAAATAAATTTTCTATTTATAAAGTTTCTTTGATTTTTTAATATTTGTTTAATGATTTTTATTTGTTCTAAAAATACGTATATTTATTTATTTTACTAAAAAACTACTAATATGTTTCATAATTTTATTTTAATATAAATTTTATTATTTTTATTGAGTTTTAAAATTTTTTATATATTTTTTTGATTTTCATTTTATCAAATTTTTCTGATTTTTATTAAAAATTTTTTTAATTTTATCAACTTAACTTTAATTTATTTCAAGTAACATTTATATATGATGAATTGAATATTATTAGTTAGGGTCCAACCTTAGTTTTTATAATTATTGTTAAAGGGCAAATAATTAAGGGTTTTATTTCCCCTTTATAACAGTAGTTTTTTCTCTAATTTTTTTCTAATTTTTATTTGAATTTTTTTTTAAGTTTCAATATTTGTTTCTGTTTTTAAATGTAATAATAATCTTGTTTAGATTTTTTATTTTTTATAAGAAAAATATTAATAAAGGTTAATTAATATATTTAATTATAATTTATTAGGCGATTAGATGTTAAAGATAATTCCAGTTTTAGATTTAATGAATAATCAGGCAGTAAGTGGAAAAAGTGGTAATCGATCAACTTATACTCCTTTAAATACTATTTATGCTTCTAATTCAGATCCTGTACAAATTGCAAATGGTCTTAAAATCAATGGTGCCGATGAGATATATATTGCAGATTTGGATCTTATTGAAAAACAGGGACATAATTTACATACCATTAAAGATATTAATAGGATTTTACCTGTAATCTTAGACAGTGGTATAAAGGATTTTGATTCTTTTAAGTTTTATCTTGAATTTGCATATAAACTAATTATTCCAACAGAAACAATTGAATCAATTAGCCAGATAGAAAAGATTTTCAATACATTTCCAAAAGATCGGATTGTAATAAGTGTTGATATAAAAGATGGAAAACTTTACTCAAAGAATCTCGATATGGGTCTTGATGAGTTTAGGGACGTTTTAAGAGAGTTAAATCCAAATGAAATTATACTGTTAAACATATCGGATGTAGGTACTGATAAGGGATATGATAAGAGTTTTTTAAATATTTTCTATGAATTTAAGGATAAAATTATTATTGCTGGTGGAATTAAAAGTGAAGATTTAGCTTATTTAGAATCAATTGGAATAAATAAAGCATTAGTTGGTACATCATTACATAATGGTTCAATAAATTTATAAGGTTTTTCCAATTTTACAGTATTTTTTTTGAAAAATTTTATATACTTAATTTTTAATATATAATTACAATTGAATATAATAACTTTAATATTCGACTTATAATTTTATTAATAAATTTAATATGGGATTTTATGGCAGTTGGAGGATCATTAATATTTTCACATATTTTACCGGTAATTTTTGGATTCTTTGGAATTATCTTTTTAATTTCAGGAGTTATGGATAATAATAGATATAAATCTATTTTAGGTGCTTTTCTATTTATTTTTGCAGCTGTTACTCCATTTATTTTCTTACGTCCATTTGTTTTATAAATTTTTTATAAGCTTATGGTATTAAACTATTTTTTTTAATTTTTAATATTAGGTAATGTTGTTTATGTTGAATTTTCTAATTATAGGACCTATTACAAAAGATATTAATAGTTTTCAAGCTAAAGTTTCTATATCAATTGGTGGTCCTGTATATTATGAATCTTTTGTATTTGAAAACTTGAACCTAAATTACACTGTACTAACTACACTTAAAAAAGAAGATGAATATCTTTTAGATGAATTTCCAGATAAAGAAAAGATCATTAAAGTATTTAAAGAAAATACTTTAGAGTTTGAAAATATTTATCTAAATGATTCTACAAGAACACAAAAATCTAATTTTGCTAATATTCCTATAACAGTTGAAGATTTTGAAAATTCAAATATTAATGTTGAGGATTATGATGGAATTTTATTTAACCCATTAGTATTCACTGATTTGGATTTGGATTTGTTAAGGTACTTGTCCAAATTCAATATTCCAATACTATTATCACTTCAAGGAAGTTTAAGATACTCTTCATTAAATGGTAGTGTTGAATATAAAGTTCCTTTAAATTTAGGCGATATTTTAAAATATATTGATTTCCTATTTTTAGATGAATTTGAATTTAAGTTCATATATCCTTCAGCAGAGATTAATAACATTTCTTCAATTTTTAATGTTTTTGATATTTGTGAGGTTATAATTACAAGAAATCATAAAGGTTCAATTGTTTATGATAATAATAAAAACATTTATTATGATATTAAACCGTATGTGGTCAAAAGAATATTATCTCCAACAGGTGCTGGTGATACATATATGGCTGCATATTCTGCTAAACGTTTAAATAATGGAAATATAGAAGATAGTGGTAAATTTGCATCAGTCATATCCAGCTTAAAAATAGAATCTATTGGTCCATTTAATAACTCTTTAAATGATGTTTTAGATATTATAAATGAGGATATTCTCTAGAAAGTTTATTATTTTATAAAACTCTTTATAATACATTTTTTAGTATTAATGTACAAGTGATACAAAAATTTATATTAAAATTTTAGAATCTTTTATTTTTATTTCTTTATTCATTTAAAAGTAGAAAATATTAAAACTTTATAAATACTTTATTTTTCAAGCTAAATTATTTTTCAATTATTTTATTTTAAAAAAATATTAATAAATCATTTTTAATGCGTAAATTTAAATGTTAGAACCTAAATTAATATAAATCATGTCTTTTTTAACATATGAAAATCTATTCATACAAATCCTTTTAAATTAAATTATTAAATATTATACCATGGTAAAAGAATGTACAACAGAAAAATCCCAAAATTATCATAAACAAGCAAGTAGTAATATTTCAATTACACTACTTTTAAGCTTTCTATTTAATATTTTAGTAATATTTGGAGGATTATACACAAATAGTATAGCTATTGTTTCAGATGCAATTCATGATATGGCTGATACCTTTTGTCTTTTGATTTCATGGATACTTGAAAAAGCTTCTCTAAAGGGAAAAAATGATAAGTATACTTATGGTTATCAAAGATTATCCATATTGAGTGCAATCATTACTTCAGTATTTGTTATAGGAGCATCCTTACTTGTTGTATATGAATCTTTAACAAGAATATTTTCAGTTGTTAGTCCTGATCCTGAAGGAATGTTTTTCTTTGCAATATTAGGTATAATTTTTAAAGGTATATCCGTTTATAAAGTTTATAATGGTCAAACCTATAATGAAAAAGCTATTAGTTTCCATTTATTAGGAGATGTTTTTAGATGGCTTGCTATATTGATTTTAAGCATAATTTTAATGTTTTACAATATACCTATTTTAGATCCATTAATATCATTAGTAATTGCAATTTGGTTAATATATGCTTTAGGTAAAACATTAATAGAATCATTTAGGATTTTACTTCAAAAGGTCCCTGATGAATATGACCTTAGGAAGTTAAAAGAAGATATTTTAAAAATTGATAATGTTAGTGAAATATTAGATATTCACCTTTGGAGTTTAGACGGTATTGATTTAATATTAACCTGTAAACTTAAGGTTAATTCAAATAAAAAAGAGGACATTACTAAAATTAGAGATGATTTATCAAAATTATCACTAGATTATGATATAAGTGAAGAGACAGTTGAATTTATTTTTGACTAAAATTAAGTTTTATTAGATGGGACTAATCTTAAGTTTTATTAGATTTATTAATTTAAGTTATATTAGATTTGACTAATCTTAAATTCTATTAAATATTTTAATATAATAGAACATTTTTTTTAAGTAGGCTTAAATAATAGGAATGATATAAAATTAATTAAGTAATAATCAGATTTATTATAAATTATTTTTAGTTAAAACTTGAATTAATTATTTATTAGTGTTGTGATAATATGGAATCAAAAGTTAAAGCTAATTTAATGATTTTTTTAACTATAGCTATTTTAGCTTTGTCTGTAGCATCAGTTTGCGAATCTATGACTGGTTCAGTAATGGATCCGTATTTGACTAAATTTGTTCCTCATAAAACGGATAAATTAGGTGTTATAGCTGATGGTAATTTTTCACCTGAACAAATTAAAACTGTTGAGATAAATGTTATAAGTCCTCCTGTAAATGATACCAATATTACAAAAAATAATACTACTACAACTAAAGTTTATGAGAATGTTAATGAAGATATTGTAAATAACACTACAGATGATGGTTATGATGGTTATGATGGTTATGATGGTTATGATGGTCATGATAATTATGATTATGGCTATGTAACTACTAGCTATTATAATAATTAATATATTTTTATACAATTTTTTTATTTCATTTTATTATTTTAGATATTATTTAATTAGATTTGGTTTTATTAGATTTTTTATCTTTAGTTGTATTATTTTTTCATTGATTTATTTTATATTTTTTTTTGAATTTATTTATTAGGAGATACTATGTTTAAAACTATAGTAAGTCCATTAGTTGGAGATACAGATGCTTTAGGCCATATAAATAATAATGTTTTAGGCTTATGGTTTGAACTTGCAAGGAATGATATTTTTAAAATTTTTAATCCTAATCTAGAGGTCATTTTAAATAATTGGCCTCTGATTATTTTAAAAACTGAATATGAATATGTCAATCAAATGTTTTATGGTAAGGATGTTGAAATTAGAACTTATGTTTTAAAAATAGGTAACAGTTCATTTACTACATATCATGAAGCTTGGCAAAACGGAAAATTATGTGGTAAAGGTAGGGTTCTTATGGTTCATTTTGATTATAATAATCAGAAATCTGTTACTATTCCAGATAATATTAGATTGGAATTAGAAAAACATCTTGTAGATCTTGATTGATTTTTTATAATCTTTTTTAACTTTTTTTTAAGTTTTTTTTATTTTTGTATATTTTTATTTTTTGGAAACATTTATATATTACAAAAACAATCTTAATATATCGGAACATGGTTTCCGACTTCCGACTATAATAAATTTAAATTTTTTACAAATTCTTTAAAAAAATAATTCTAGATTTTATATGGATTGAAATATAAGAATTTAATTTAAAATCTCTTCCTTTATATAGATTTTTAATCATTAAAACCCTTTTAAAAAATTTATTAGATACAATTAAAAATAAGACTAAAATTTATTATAGTCGGAAAAAAATTATAATAAAATTTATAAATAATTGAGAAAGATATTATGGTAGTTTTAAGTTCAGGTGATACTGCATGGGTACTAGGTGCTACAGTATTAGTTCTTTTAATGTGTATTCCAGGTATTGCATTTTATTACAGTGGTTTAGTAAAAAGTAAAAATGTATTAAATACATTATATTTATCATTTATAGCATTTGCAATTGGAAGTTTAATATGGGTAACTTACGGATACTCATTTGTTTTTGGAGAAACAATAGGGGGAATAATTGGTTCTCCTACACATTTCCTATTAACGGGAATTGGTGTAAATAGTTTATATGGTACAATTCCAAAATATTTATTTATTATTTTCCAATTAACCTTTTGTGGTTTAACTGGGGCACTTATTTCAGGTGCGGTTGTTGGCAGAATGAAAACTTCTGCATGGGCTGTCTTTTTAATATTATGGACTACTTTAGTTTATATCCCTATTGCTCACTGGGTATGGGGTGGAGGATGGTTAATGGGTATGGGAGCCCTTGATTTTGCAGGAGGTGCAGTTGTTCACATGAACTCTGGTATATCTGCACTTGCACTTGTTTTAGTTTTAGGTTCTCGTAAGGATACATCACTACGTCCTCATCATTTAGGATATTCAGTACTCGGTGCAGGTTTTTTATGGTTTGGATGGTTAGGTTTCAATGGAGGATCTGCTCTTGCAGCTAATGGTCTTGCAGCATCAGCAATTCTTGTAACTAATATTGCAGCGGTAAGTTCATTGATTACATGGGTAATAATAGATAGAATAAAAGAAGGAAAACCTACTGTATTAGGTGCTATATCTGGTGGTGTAGCAGGTTTAGTTGCTATTACTCCTGCTGCAGGTTTTGTTGATACTTTAGGGGCGATTGTCATAGGAATTATCACTGCCTTTGTATCCTACTTTGCAATTTATTATCTTAAACCTAAACTTGGATATGATGATGCATTAGATGTATTTGGAATACATGGTTTATCTGGACTTTGGGGTGCAATTGCAACGGGTATATTTGCAACACCTGTAATTAACGGTGCAGCAGGAATATTATATGGTAATCCAAATCAATTAACAATACAAATTATAGTATCTATTGCAACAATGGCTTATGCATTTATAGTAAGTTATATAATTGCAAGAGTGATTAAAGCTACAATGGGTATGAGGGTTGATGAAAAAACTGAAATCAAAGGTTTGGATACTCAACTTCATGAAGAATCAGGTTATAGAATTTAATACCTTTAAAAACAGATATTTTATTATTTAAATTTAAAAATTTTTTAGAAAAATTTTATGAGGAATAAAAATGAAAAGAGTTATAACTATTATTAGATCTGAAAAATATGAGGATGTTAAAAAAAGCTTAGAATCTACAGGATGTAAAGGTATGACTATAACAGAAGTTAAGGGCAGAGGGAGTCAATTAGGTGTAAAAGAATCATATAGGGGTTCTAGTTATTGTATTGATCTTATTCCAAAAACACGTGTAGAATTAGTTGTATCAGATAGTCAAGTTGAAAGTGTTATTGAAGCCATTTGTGAAGGTGGAAGAACTGGTGAAATTGGTGATGGTAAAATATTTGTATCTTCTGTTGAAGAAGTAGTTAGAATCAGAACTGGTGAAAGAGGAGAAGATGCAATATAATTAGATTTTTTTTTAAAATTCCTCATTATTTTTTTATTATTATTTTAATTTTTTCTAATTCTTTTTTTTAGTTACTTAGGAAACTGTCTTTAAATATACAATTCCAATTTATATAAAACAAGTATTTTATTTATCTAAATTTAAATCAGTTTCGATTAAATTCATGTTTAATAACATTTTCATAGTTTCAATATCTAATTGTCCAGGTGCTGTTACATCCCTTCCAACAGCAAAAGTTATTGGTGAGTTAAATTTTGATGCCATAATACGAGTGTATGATCCAAGTTCTCCCATAGAAATAGCAATTGTTTCATCACATCTTGATAATACTGCAAGTACAACAAGTGTGTCTTCTAATTTTTCAGGGGTTACTGCAACTTTTGCAATATCTCCAAGTGATTTTTCTTTATTTACAATATATATTAAATCACTAAGTTCTGGTGTTTTTTCAAAGTCATGATATGATATAATGGTTTTAACACCAGTTGATTTAATTTTTTCAATGTATTCATCATGTGTTTGAAGTTCAATGTCAACATATTCAACATATGGTGCACATGCAAGTAAAAGATTCACACGATCTTCTTCACTACCTTCAAATGAACCTCCTTCTTCTTTGATTCTACATGTAGCAATGATTGGGAAATCAAGTTTTTTTACAATTTCAACTATGGTTTCCTTATTAGGATTTTCCATGGCATCAATTCTAAACTCTAAAATATCTGCACCCTTACGAATACAGTCTTTTGCTATTTCAATAACAGAATCCTTATCTTTTTGAGCAATAGGTATTGCTATTTTAGTTTGTGAATACATTTTAAATCAATAATTTTTTCATTTAACTTAGTAGTTTTACTATATTTAACTATATTATTAATATTATTAATTTTATTAATTATATAATTTTTTATATAATGTCTAATCCTATGTTTTCTAGATAATATTTTGGCCTTTTATGTGTATTTTTTATTTTTAAATTCAAATAAGAAAATAATTTATATTAATAATTATCTAATTAATATTAATTAGTATTAATTTTTATAATTCTATATTAATTTTAATAAATATTGCTAATTTTATTTATGTAAATTTTCTTTATTTATTTAAAATTATTAATTTAATAGGGCTTAGAAGGTGTCTTAAGTGAAACTTACAGTATTTGGTGCAGATATATCTTCTAATGATGTTTCCTGCAGTCAATCTTTGATAAATAATATTAAAAAAGATATTCCAAATCTTAAAAAAATAGGTGCATATAAAGCCGCATTAACTAATGTTACAGGAGATGATTTAGTTATAGCTGCTTATGTTGAAGATGATTTACTTGAAGATGTTAACAGAGCAATTATTCAAATTATGAAGGATAATGCTGAAAGTTTAGGTGATCTTAAAGGTATTTCTGAGGATAAAGAAAATGCAGGTGAGGGTGTATCTTATGCTCTTGCAGATGTGAATTCGGATGTTTTTTATGATAGTGTAATTCTACATTTTGATACTTATGGTGGAGAACCATTTGTTGAAGATGTTGCAAATGCGGCTCTTTCTGCAGCTCGTTCAATGGAGGGGGTTTTTGATATATGCCGGCCGGTTACAGGTAGAATTCGTGAAATACCTGGTGTTGGTTATGTATCTAATGAAACTGATGATCCAGTAATTTGTGTTACTATCAATAAGCTTGAAAATGTTAGTAATATTGCATTTGCTATGATTGGTGCAGCACTTGCAAGTAAAAATACTTATCTTGTTAAAAGCCATACTCCATGTAATGTTATTCCAGGTAGTGTAATAGTTTCTGCAAGTGCATTTATGAATGGAAATGTATTGGATCTTGCTGTACCTTTTGAAAATAAAACAAGAATTTTAAGATAATTTTAGTATAAGAATTAGTAAAATATTAAGTAGGTAGTTAAAGTTAAATTATCAAAATATAATTATTTAATAAATTTTAATATAATTATATATATTATATATTAAAAATTATTATTATATTGTATATATTAAAAACTATTATTATATAATTAAAAACTAAAAAAGAGATGATTTTATGAAAGGAACATGGAAACTACATTTAAGAATGTGGTTTGCTTCAATTGTCATGTTTGTATTATTGTATGCTATTTGTACATTAATAGGTTCTTTTTTTGGTCTACATGCACGACCTAGTTTTTATCTTATTATAACTCTAGGTATTACGTTGATTCAATTTTTAGCTGGTCCAAAATTAGTGGAAATGACTATGCATGTTAGACCAGTTTCTCGAGAAGAAGCTCCTGAACTTCATCAAATGGTTGAGGAATTAGCACAAAAAGCTGAAATTCCAACTCCTACTATTGGTATTTCTCATACTTCAGTTCCAAATGCATTTGCATATGGTAGAACTAGAAGAGATGGTCATATTGCCGTGACTCAAGGAATTTTAGGTTTATTAAATCATGATGAACTTAAAGCAGTATTGGGCCATGAAATGTCTCATATTAAACATCGTGATTGTGCAATACAAACAATCATTGGTGTTATTCCAGTTGTTTGTTATTATATTGCAGTAGCAACAATATTTTCAAGAAATGATGAAAATGGTAATGCAGGGATAATTATTGGTATGATTGGTTTATTATTCTACTTCATTGGTCAATTGTTAGTATTATTTGTCTCAAGAATTAGAGAATATTATGCTGATGAGGGTAGTATAGAACTTGGATGTAAACCTGAACACTTGGCATCTGCTTTATATAAACTTGTTTACGGTGCAGCTGCTGCACCGGAATCTGAAATTAAAGATATTCAAGGGTCTAAGGCATTTTTCTTAAATGATGTTTCAAATGCTGGAAGGGATATTTCAGAATTATCTCAGCTTGATTTAAATGAGGATGGGGTTATTGCAGCTGAAGAATTAAGAATCTTATCAAATTCTAATGTTAAAATTTCTTCAACAAATAAAATCATGGAACTTCTTTCCACTCATCCAGATATGTTAAACAGAGTTAAAAGATTAGCTGAAATTCAAGAAAACAATTAAATAGCTTTATGCTATTTAATACTCTTTTTTTATTTATTGAAAATATTAAAACTTTTATTAAATTTCATTAAATTTATCGTATTATTAATTTTTTTTTCAAATTCTTAATTATTATTTAAGTAAAATAATGAAAATCAAATTGTATTTTTACAAACAATTTAGGGGTCTGAAATCTTCTGAATAAAATTCGGGCTGAAATCTCTTATTTTTTATATTTATCATATTCATTTATAATTGTTTGTAAAAATACAATT
>NZ_CAJOKH010000015.1 GCF_905235195.1 uncultured Methanobrevibacter sp.
TATCTAATTTCAACTGAAATTACTAATAAAAATATAATTAAATATGAAAAAGAACGAATTTAATAAGAAAAAAATTTTGTAAAAAAAAATAGGTAATATGTATATTTTATGAAAATTTTTCGCAAAAAGCAAAAAATCAAAAATTTTAATCTAAAAAATCACAAAAACAAAATTACCAACTAACAAATTGACAAATACTTTTATAGTCACTTTCAAAAACTTAAGTGATTTTTAGAAAATCCTATTGCACATCTTATAAATTATATGAATATATTTTTTTATATTAATTTTAAAAAATGAGATATGGCTTTTTAAATTAAATCAAATCATATATCATATATGATTTAAGGTTTTAAAAAAAGAAATATATAAAGAGTTAGTATAAACTCCTTATTTAAATTATATTCATTGTTTTACACTTATTTTCACTTTTTTACTTACTTTATTGTAGTAAGTGTTTGTTGGAACTGTTATGACTGTGGTGTATGTTCATTTTTTCTTAAGGTTGGTTATTTTTAATGTTGTTTGGCCTTTGCTGTTAGTTTTTACTGTGTATGTTTTACCGTTTACTTTTAAGCTTACTTTTCTGTTTTTAAGTGCTTTGTTTTTATTGTCTTTTAAGATTACTATGTATTTTTTTGTTTTTACTTTTAGTTTATAGCTTGCTCGTTTTTCTGTTATTTTTGGTGTTGCTTTTTTTACTGTGACTTTTACAGATTCGGTAGATTTGAAGTATCTGATCCGCCATATGTAATTTTTGCATTGTAGGTTTTTGGTGTAAGGGTTGCAAAAAACTACTAAAGTAAATAATATTTTTTATACTAAGCCCAATCTTTTACTATGTTTCGAATAGAAATTCTAGCAACAATAAAATTCAAGATAGATGCAGTCCCCCTTCCTACTAAAAAACCAGTCCAAATACCAATCAATCCCCAATTGAAGTAAAATGTGAAAAAACATACTGCTGGAACTGTACATACCACTTCATAAACTATTGTCCATAAGAAACTCGTAAACCCTTTACCAACACCTTGATATAAATAAGAAGAAGGTAATCCTAATCCTAAAAATGGAATACAGAATGAAATTATCCTAATATTTTGAGAAATACCTGCAGTTAATAGAGAATTTTCAGTAACAATCATAAATAAGTAAGCAATTTGATCTGAAAAAGTGAAAAATAAAGTACAAACAATAGACCCAAAAATAAATGCATATAAAGTTCCATATTTATGAGTAGATTTAAAGAATTTACTATTTTTAGCACCATAATGTGTTCCATAAATAGCCACAAGCCCTGAACAGATTGCTGTTATAGGCATTAGACCTAGAATATAAATTCTATAAGCTGAAGAATAAATAGATAAACCTAAATCACCAGCAATATAAGCAATTATAAAATTATATATCATTGTAGAAAAAGATAAAATAACTAGAACTAAAGAAGCAGGAATTCCAGTTTTAAAAATATCTTTAGTAATAATCCAATCCCATTTGGATTTCAATACTCTCCTAACATTAATTTTAATAACAGTGTCCTTTTTAATAAATATCCAATAAAACATTATAAGTGCACTGAGAATACAAGTGATAATTGTTGAAAAAGCCGCTCCTGCTGAACCCATATTCAATACATATATGAATACAGGATCTAAAACTGCATTTAATATTAATCCAATCGACATTGCATACATAGACCTTTTAGTATCCCCTTCTGATCTGAATATACTTGCAAAAATTTGTGCTATTACAAATGGAAATAAACCAACAAATAATGGAACCGCATAATTGATTGCTTCTCTCTTTGTTTGTACATCATGGGTATAAAAACTTAAATAAGGATCTAAAAATAATAATAATGAAACTGTTAATAAAATTGAAACTACAATTACAATAACAACAGCCTGACTACTTACAATATTTGCTTTTTCTTGACCATATTCCTCTCTAAAACGATTTATAGAACTAGTAATACCATTCCCTAATCCATTAGAAATTCCATTAATAAGAGCAAATAAAGGAACAATTAAACCAACACCTGCAATTGCAAATTCACCTAAACCAGCAATCCACATTCCATCAATCAAGTTATATAATGTAGCTGATAACATAGTAACCATTATAGGGAATGAAATTCGCATAATCGAACTTTTAGGATCTCCTTTTAACCATTGAATATTACTTTTTCCCATATAAGCACCAAAAAATTGAAATAAACTTTATGTTAATTTAATTAATTAATCATATATTTTACAAACTAATTAAAAAGAATTATTTAATAATAATACATAATGTTATATACTTAAATCTAATATTTTAGAAATAACTTCACTATCTCTAATAATTTTTTCTTTAGATTTTCTTTTGGTTTTAATACTAAATTTTTCTATTACTCTACCTCCACGTGGCTCAATTTTTTCTTCCATTTTCTTTAATGTTGATATAGCACTAGCACCTTTCATTGTAGCAAATAAAACAACATTTTTATCTTTTAGATTAGATTTATCAATTATGCTCATAATTGCGGGGGTAGGTTTACCATACCAAACAGGAGTTCCAAAGTAGACAGTATTATATTCTGTTAAATCTATTTTATTTGGGGAAATTTCTGTTTTCTTTTCTGTTAATGCATCAAATGAAGATTTTAATTTATTTCTAAGTCCATGTCTTTCTTTTTTATCTTCAATTCCAATAATGTCTGTATTGAGTTTTTTAGCTAATGTTTCTGCAACAATCTTTGTTTTTCCATTATTAGAATAATATATAATTATAGATTTCATTTTAATCATTAATTTTTCTTTATATTAGAATTTTACTTAATATTTATTTATTATCCCAGTTTAGAATTAAGGTTATATTTATTTATTCTCTCAAAGAAAGAATTAAGGTTAAAATATAAAATAATTAATTTAATAACATTTATTTTATTATTAACTTATGGATGCATTCCAAAGAAGTCAAGACCTAATTTTTCATCAAATCCACAGATTATATTCATGTTTTCAATAGCCTGTCCACTTGCACCTTTAACAAGATTGTCTATAGCAGATATAACAACCAGTTGGCCAGTTTCATCAACTTCAAAACAACCAATGTGTATATAATTTGATCCACGTACGGAACTTAATTTAGGAATTTCTCCATTACTAAGGACTTTAACAAATGGGTCCTTTTCATATTCTTTTTTATATAATTCTTCTATTTTTCCACTAGTATCTTCTCTTTGTTCTTTAGTTTCAAAGTCAAAGTATTCATCTTTTAAGATACTGTGGTTAGTGGTAAGTATTCCTCTAAGAACAGGTACAAGGATAGGGGTAAATGATATTTTAACAGGGGAATATCTTTGTAGTTCTTGTTTAATTTCAGGAGTATGTCTATGGGTACTTACTTTATAAGGATTTACATTATCTGCTATATTTGGATAATGTGTTGCTTCAGATGGTTTAATACCTGCTCCACTTACACCAGTTTTGGAATCGAATATCATTCTATCTGCATATCCTTTTTTAGATAATGGATAACCGGATAAAATTGCACCAGTTGTAAAACATCCAGGATTTGCAATTAATCTTGCCTTAGCTATTTCTTTTCTATGGAGTTCTGGTAAACCATATACACTTTCAATATATCCAGTATGTTTAAGATGATACCATTTTTCATAAATAGAATAATCTTCAAATCTGTAATCTCCACTTAAGTCAATGATTTTAGCATTGGTGTTTTTAATAATTTTAGGTATAATTTCCATTGATGCTCCATGGGGAGTTGCAGTAAATACAATATCTTCATCAAATTCTTCAGAATTTTTATTTTCAAAAACGAGTTTACTATCTCTTATATGGGGATGTACATTTTCAACATTTTCTCCTTCATATTTTCTTGAAGTAATTGAAGTTATTTCTACTTCTGGATGGTTAGAGAGTATTCTTAATAATTCTCCTCCAGTATATCCACTTCCTCCAATAATTGCAACATTCACCATCTTTTAATCTCCTAATTTTTTTTATTATTATCCATTATTTTAAATTAAACATATTCTTTAAAGTTAGATTCCTTTATTTTTTTAATAATTTTACTACTGCTATCTAGTTCTGCTGTATGGTATGCATCTACTTGTATTACTTTAGCATTAATTCCTTCTTTATGTAGTGATTCTTCTAATTTTTCAGTATCAAAATCTTGGTCTGCACCTATTGTAATAATATCAGGATTAATTTCTTTAACAATTTTAAATTTATCTCCATTATAACCAAGGTGTGCTTCATCAACAGGTTTTAAATATTTAATCATTTCAAGACGTTGGTTTTCTTCAATTATGGGTATTCTTTTTCTATTACGTACAGTAGAATCTCTAGCAACAACAACTACTAATTTAGCATTTTCTCCACCTAAATCTTTGGATTTTTTTAAATATAATGCATGACCTGGATGTAATATATCAAAGGTTCCTGTTGCCATAACTGTAACCATATTCATACCTCATTTTTTATACTAATATTAATTCTATTTTTAAATTAATGTTTTTTAAATTTAACTTTATAGATATTGTTTCATGTTTATTTTTTTTTTAAAGTTTAATAAATTTTTTTTAAGATTAGAATTTATTTTATATTATGTCTTGATATTTTAATGCTTCTTTTAAATCTATTTTATCTTTGTAAAGTGCAGAACCTATAACAACTCCACTTACTCCTGTGCTCTGCAGTTGTTTAATATCTTGGATAGTAGTAATTCCTCCAGAATATACTACTGGAATTGGTGAGGATTTCACTAATTCAACAACAGGTTCTGTATAAAAACCACCAAGTAGTCCTTCAACATCAACATTTGTAAATAAAATACTTCCTGCACCGTCATGGGCAAATTCTTTTGATAATTCTATGGGACTTTTGTCAATTTGTTCTGCCCAGCCTTTTATAACAACTTTTGAATCTTTACTGTCGAGAGAAATCATTATATGTTCTTTTCCAAATTCATCTGAAAGTTCTTTAATTGTTTGAGGGTTTTTTATTCCCATTGTTCCTATTATGATTCTTTCTATTCCAATATTAAGTAATTCTTTAGCATATTCAACAGACCTTATTCCTCCACCTAATTGTATGGGAACATTTACATTATTATATATTTTTTTAATAAGGTCGATATTGTTTTTACCATCAATTGTTCCATCTAAATCAATTAGATGTATTACTTCAGCACCAATATCTTCCCATTTTTTAGCTACTTCCTCAGGGTTGTCAATAATTACCTGTTCACTACCCGGCTTTCCTTGTACCAGTTGAACACATTTTCCATTTTTTATATCAACTGCAGGCATTATCTGCATTTTACCTTTTTTAAATGACATTAAAACACCAATTTAAATTTAAAATCAATTTCTTATTATTATTTTAAGTAATTTCTATTATTAATATATTTTTTATTTAATTTTTAATCTTCCTTTGAATTAATTTCATTAGATAATTAGTTTATTAATTTCTTTATAATACTATTTTTATTAGGAAATTATTTAATAATAGATATAGATATATTTACTTTTATTACTGTGATAATATGAAAAGAAGAGCATTTAAAGTAGGATATATTGGTTCTAATTTTTATGGTTTTCAAAGGCAACCTGACCTTAGAACTGTTGAAGGTGAAATAATAGACACTTTAATTGATATTGGATATATGGAAAGTCCTGAGGAAGGTCGCTTTAGGATAGCTGGTCGAACTGATGGAGGAGTAAACAGTCTTGGAAATGTTGTAAGTTTTCAAAGTGAAGAAGAATTTCATATAAACAAAATCAACAGTCACCTGCCGGATGATGTTCAGTTTTTAGCTGAAGCACCTGTAAGATTTGGTTTTAAACCAAGATATGCTAAGGAAAGATGGTATAGATATATTCTATTCAACAAAGATATAGATTTAGAGAAATTAAATGAAGTTTCAAAACTATTTGTAGGTACACATAATTTTACAAATTTCACTAAACGTTATCAAAAAACAACTGTCCGTACAATTAATAAAATTAATATTATTGATCCTAAAATAGATGCTGATGAAAGATTAAACAGGCCTTATAAAACCAATGATTTTGACTTTAATCAGAATTTTCCTAATTTAAATGAAAGTTACAGTCCTATTTTTATTGATGTTTATGGTGAAAGTTTCTTGTGGAATATGATTCGTAAAATGATGAGAGTATTTCTTGATTATTCTAAAGCTAAGTTAACTTTAGATGATGTTTATAATTATTTAAATCCTGGAGAAGATGATAAGCGAGAAAACATAAAGGTCTTAAGTGGTGAAAATCTCATATTGATGGATACGGTTTATGACAATATTAAATTTAAATATGATGATTATGCAGTTGAAAAGTTCAAAAGATACTTGGCTAGTCAGATGGTTTATCATCAAAAGTCATATGGGATTGTTGAAGCAATATTAAACAGTTTTTAAATGTTTTTTATATTTGAAAATTTTTTATTTTTTCATATTATTTTAGGATAATTTTATGAGTTTATTTATTTCTATTATTTTCACTATTGCCCTATGAAAATATTTTTTTTAGTCTTTTATGTTTTATTATAATTTTTTTTAGTCTTTTAACTTTCATTATAAAGTATTTTTTATCTTTCACATTTTATTCTAAACTATTTTTTTTTAGTCATTCATATAATTTAAAAATAAAATTTTATATTTTATTAAATTGAATATATTTATTTAATTACTCTAATAATCATGAAAAATTTTATTAAGCTTTTTAAGGTTGATTATAATGAAAATTTGTGTAATACTTGGAACTAGGCCAGAAATTATAAAAATGGCGCCAGTTATTGATGAAATTGAAAAAAGGTCTCATGAATTGCTTTTAATACATACTGGTCAACATTATGATAAGGAAATGAGTGAAAATTTCTTTATTGACTTGGAACTTCCTAAACCTAATTATAATATTCATGTAGGTTCAGGTTCGCATGGAAAACAAACCGGTCTTATGATGGAAGGTATCGAAGAGGTTTTAATTGATGAAAAACCAGACATTGTTCTTGTTCAGGGTGATACTAATGCAGTTCTTGCAGGTGCTCTTGTTGCTCAGAAATTACATATACCTGTAGGTCATGTAGAGGCAGGACTTAGATCTTTTGATGTTTCTATGCCTGAGGAAATTAATCGTTTGGGTGCTGATTGTTGCAGTTACTTCTATTTTGTTCCAACAGAAGAATCTGCTATCAATCTAGCTCTCGAAGGTTATATGCCTGAGAACATTTTTGTAACAGGTAATAGTGTAGTTGACACCTGTTTTAGAAACTTGAAAATTGCAGAAAAAACAAGTACTATTATTGATGACTTGGATTTGGATAATTTAGATAATATTATTACTCTTACTATGCATAGGGCTGAAAATGTTGATAATAAACAAAGACTTTTAAGCATTATTGAGGCTTTAATGGAGCTTAAAGATTTCAATATTATTTTCCCTATACATCCTAGAACCAAAAAGACTCTTGAAAATTTTGGATTGTATGATAAACTTGAAGCTCTTCCACATATTCATATAACTAAACCTATTGGTTATCTTGATTTTTTAGTTCTTATTTCAAAATCTATTATTGTTTTAACTGATTCTGGTGGTCTTCAGGAAGAAGCTATCACATTAAATGTACCTGCATTGACCTTAAGGTATAATACAGAAAGGCCTGAAACTGTTACAGCAGGAGGAAATATTCTTGTTGGTGCAGATAAGGATTTCATACTTGAAACTGCAGATAAGATCTTAAACAATGAAGAGTTTTATAGTAGTATGAAAAATGCTAAAAATCCTTATGGTGATGGTAGTGCCGCTTGTCAGATGCTGGATATAATTGAAGATGCTTATAATAAAAATAACTTAAAAATTGAATCTCCTGATAACATTATGACTAGCTTTAAGGTTAAAATGGAAAATATTGATGAGGACATTACTGTATCTAAGTTTGAAAAGAAATATAACCGGATTGTAAGAGTCGTATATAATGGAGAGGAAATGGTATTTCCGAAGAAGGATTTAAATATTAAAGGTTCAATGGTACTATTCAATGAATACAATATTTAAAAGAAGTAAAAACAATTTTAATTAATTTTTTTTATTTTTAAAGTTTTATTAATTAAGATTCATTGTTCATTTTATTAATTATTCTTTAATTAATCAATATTTTAATCAATTAATTAATTATTAAATTTTAATTGATCAATAATTAATCAAATTTATTAAGCAATTAATTTACTTTTAATTTTATATTTATAATTTGTGATAAAACTAGTTGATAATTATGTCTTATGATTTAAGTTCACTTTCAGATGATTCTATACTTGTATTTGAATATTATACTGCCTCTGGTTTAGATGATTTATGTATTTCTTCTGAGGCAGCAAGTTTAATTATGTCTCTTATTGAAGATTTAAAAGAGAGAGATATTTATCTTCTTTTAAATGAAAAATATGAATATATTCTTAAGGATTTGGATGCAAATCCTAATATTATTTTACTCGATGATGATTTTGGTTTTGAAGATTTCCTTGAAAAAGAAGCATCTAAATTTAAAAAATCTATTTTCATATCTTCAGAGGAGGATAACAACTTATATGCAATTACCAGATATTTGGAAGAGTCAAATATTAAACTTTATACTCCAAATACTCATGCATGTGATATATGTTCAGATAAGTTTGAAATGTTCACTGCACTTAAAAATAAGGTTACACAACCATTTACATTTAAAGTCACACTTGATTCGAATATTTATTGGAAAAAACCGATTTTATTTAACCTTAAAGTCAATAATATGAAGGAAAAGGACTTTGAATATGGTTATAGTGATGAACTTTTTAACAGTTTAACAGTTGAAAACAAGTACATTGGAAAACCTGTTAATGGTGTAGACTGTGAAAACATTAAAATCATCAAATCAAAGGAAGATGTAGATGATTTGGAAGATATTTTTGAAGAAGGTAGTGAAATACTTATTCAGGAGTATATTGAAGGTGAAGTTTTAAGTGTAAGTTTAATAAGTGATGGTGAAAATACTATTCCATTAAGCTTAAATAAACAGTTTATTCATATTGCTGAAGATTCTCAAAAATACCTTGGAGGTCAATTACCTTATGATCATCCTGTAAAGGATAAAATATTTTTTGAGGCAATCAAGGCAGTTGAAAGTATTGAGGGAATTAAGGGTTTTGTTGGTGTAGACTTAATTGTTAAGGATAATGATGGAGAATATGAAATATATATAATTGAGATAAATTCAAGATTTACCACGCCTTATGTAGGTCTTAGTAAAGTTTTAAACATAAATATTGCAAGTACTATATTAGATGTAATTGATGGTAAATTATCCTTATATGATATTGGTGAGATTTCATTTAAAAGTGGTGTAAAATTCATTAAAGAAGATGGAGTTTTGAAGATTGTTTATTGAACAAAGTTCTGATGTTAAAAAATACTTATGAAATAAGAGATATTTTATATTTAATTATTAAATATTTATAATCTTAAAAATACTTTAGAGGTTAATATATGAAAATTGCAGGATTTGATATTGGTGGAGCAAACACTGATTTGGCTATAATCGATTTTGACAGTGAAGGAAATATTGAAAATATTGAAACTGATTTTGCATTTTTGCCAATGTGGTGTGAAAATGATACCTTACAGGAAGTATTAATTGATCTTATAGAAAGTATATGTCCACTTGAAGATATAGAGGGTGTTGGAATATCTATGACTGCAGAACTTGTAGATGCATATAAAACAAAAACCGAAGGGGTTTTGGATGTTGTTGATAAATCAAATGAAATATTTGATATTCCTCTTGCCTTTATAACACTCGATGGGGTTAAATCAACTGAAGATATTAAAAATGACCCTTTAAAGGCAGCAGCTGCAAATTGGATTGCAACTGCTCCAATTGCAAGTAAAATCGCAAATGACTGTATATTTGTAGATACTGGAAGTACAACAACAGATATTATTCCAGTTAAAAATGGTCATGAATGTGCTAAAGGTCGTAGTGATATGGAAAGACTTGCAACTGGAGAACTTGTATATACCGGTACTTTAAGGACAAATCTTTGTGCATTTTTAGATAAGGTGCCACTTCAAAAGAATGGTGAAACTAAGTATTATAGAGTAGGTTCCGAATTATTTGCAGAAACTGCTGATATTTATATGGTTTTGGATTTAATTGGTGCAGATGATTATGTGTGTAATACAAATGATGGTGCAGGTAAATCTAAGGAGGAATGTGCAAGACGTATTGCAAGAGTTTTATGTGCTGATTTGGAAATGTTGACTATGGAAGATATTAAACAATTAGCTGAAAATATTCATCAATCACAAATAAAACAAGTTGCTGAAGCTATTGGTGAGGTGTCTGAAAGGGAAAATATTAATACTATTGTTGTAACTGGCCTTGGAAAGGATATTATTGACAGACCTGCAGCAGAATCCTTAGGATTAAATGTTAAATCTATGGATGAATTTTTAACTGACCAGCAGTGTGTTGTAGCACCTGCAGTTGGAACTGCAATACTTACAGAAGAGTTTTTAAAAAATTCTTAAAGTTTACATAGAGTTTCTATAACTTTTTTAAAGTTTACAGAGGAGTTTTTAAGAAATTATATATTAATTTTTTTGCATGTTCTAAATAAAAATTAGTTTTATTAAAGGATATGATTATTTAATACCATACATCTTTAATTCCAATTAAATAAGCTATTATATTAGTTGAAAGGTGTAAAATTAAGCTTATAATCAATATGGCAATAATTATATTTAAATCAAGTTTAATCATTATTGAGGATAATATTAATGCTCCAATAATAAAGTCCAATTGGTCAAGTATAGGTGCAGGTTTTCCTTGTTTAATGTTCATTCTTCTTTTAAGGAAACTGCCTACAGCATCACCAATTAATGCTCCTAAACCTAAGAGCAATCCAATAAACATTCCATTAATTGCACCACCATAATTTATTAAAGGAAGAGCTCCTCCAAAATATTGGATAATTGAGGGGGTTATAATTCCTTGGATTAATCCAATAATACCTCCAATAAGGGTTCCTGCAATTAAACCTCTCCAGGTACATCCTTTACCTATTAAATCATTACTATTTTTAGTTTTATAACCAAAATCTACTGGGGTACCTCCTCCAAAAAGAAGACCTCCTGCATTTGATAAATAGGCTGGTAAGATGAAATAGATACCTACAATAAATAGGATGATAAAACCATAAAAATCAAAATTCATTCTTTTCCTCAAAAATAATATACTAATTTTATTTATTATAATATCTTATTAATAATAGTTTTCTAATAATTATTATATTTTTATTTTAATTTAATTAAAATAATTTAAAATTTTTATATTATTTTGTTTATCCTTTAAATCAATTTTAAAAAATACTTCTTTTTAGATTTTTTCTTTTTCATTTGTTTTTATATTTTTTATTTATATTTGATTAATAAATTTAAACAGAGATATTTTAATTAAAAAAGATAATGTGTGGCTTATATTTTCTTTTACCCATATTAAAGATTATTTTAAAAAAATATTTCTTTTAATTTTATCATTTGAAAATTTTAAATATATTTAAATAATATTAATTATAATAATTTATTATTAATATTTAGTAATAATTGATTTAATATTATATTTTTTCAATAATCTATATTTAATAAGCTTTATTTAATTTAGATGCTTATTATTTCACTTTTTAATTTTTATTCTAATATTAAATCGATAATGAAATTAAGTTTAATTTAATTTAAATTAATTTAGAATTTAGTTGTAATGGATTTTTATATTACAATTAAAATCAATTTAATGAGATACTTTTAGAAATTATTTATATAATTATTTATAATTTGGTTATTAGGTGATTATTTGATAAAAAAAACAAGAAGTTTATGTCCTGAATGTAATAAACCCTTAGATGCTATGGTTTTTGAAGAAAATGATAAAATCATGATTAAAAAGACTTGTCCTGAACATGGTGAGTTTATTAATACATATTGGGCTGATGCAGAAGCTTATTATAAAATGGAACAATATCATTCTACTGAAACTTATGTTGAAAATCCTCAAGTTTCAAGGAATACGGGATGTCCTGATAATTGTGGTTTATGTGAACAACACCAAACAACTACTGTTTTAGGTTTGCTTGATGTTACAAATAGATGTAACCTTCACTGTCCTGTTTGTTTTGCTAATGCAGCTGTTAGTAAAAGATTATATGAACCTACATTTGAAGAAATTAGAGGAATGCTTCAAACCTTAAGGGATGTTAAACCTGTTCCTACTCCAGCTATTCAATTTGCAGGTGGGGAGCCTACAGTAAGAAATGATTTTCCACAAATCATTAAAATGGCAAAAGATATGGGATTTACTCATGTTCAAGTTGCAACTAATGGTTTAAGATTAGCAAGAAAAGAAGGTTATGCTCAAGAATTGAAAGATGCAGGATTAAATACTGTTTACCTTCAATTTGATGGATTGACTCCAGAACCATATATTAACAATAGGGGTAAGGATTTACTCCAACAAAAACTTAATGCAATTGAAAAATGTAGGGAAGCTGATTTAGGTATTGTGCTTGTACCTACACTTGTTAAAGGAATTAATGATGATCAAGTAGGAGATATTATTGATTTTGCATTTGACAATAATGATATTATTTATGGTGTCAATTTCCAGCCTGTTTCTTTTGCAGGAAGAATTGATAAAGATTTAGTTGAATCTCAAAGAATTACAATTCCAGATTTCCAAAAATTAGTAGATAAACAAACTAACGGTGAAATTTCTGTTGATGCATTTTATCCGCCAAGTTCAGTTGAACCTATTACTAAATTTATCTATGCATTGGATGATAAAGTGGATCCTGTAATGTTAAACTGTCACCACCACTGTGGTAGTGCAACTTATGTTTATCGTGAAAAAGAGGATGATGGCACTACAAGATATATTCCTATTACTAACTTTTTAAATGTTGATGGTTTCTTAGAATTCTTAGATGAAAGTGCAGATAAACTAATGTCACATAGGATTGCTGCTAAAACAAGGGTTGCTGCTAATGCGGCTACTAAATTATACAAATATATTGAAAAAGATGAAAAACCTAAACATTTGGATTTCTCTAAAATCCTTCTTGAAATCTTTAAGGATAGAAACTATAACTCTTTAGGACATTTCTCTAAAAATGCTATGTTGATTGCATGTATGCACTTTATGGACCCATATAACTTTGATGAAGATAGGGTTCAAAAATGTATTATACATTATGTAGTTCCAGATGGAAGAATTATCCCATTCTGTACTATGAACTCTAGATATAGACAAGGCATTGAAGAGGAGTTTTCAGTTCCATATACTAAAGAAGCTACTAAAGCAGCTTTAGATTTACAAAATAAACAAAAATAGTTAAATTTATTTTTCTATTTTTTTAATCTTTTTTTTAATTTTTTTTTGCTGTTTATTTTTAGTTTATTATTTTATTAATATATTCTTTTTAATCTAGTAATTTTTAAATCAAAGCTTATTTGAATATCTTAAGGTATCAGGTGATTTTTTGGATTCTGATAGGTTTGAAACATTTGTTGATGCAATACTTGCTATTATGATGACAGTTATGATTCTTAAAATTCCTCAACCTGAAAGTTTAAGTTTAGATGGTATTTGGAAATTAAAAATGGTTTATATTGCATACTTTCTAAGTTTTATGGTAATTTTAAGTATATGGAATCATCATAGAAAACTTTTCCGGGAAATTAAGGAAATTGATAATCTTGTAATTCTTATTTATATGAGTTTAACATTTGTTATTACTCTATTGCCATACTTTACAGCATGGTGTGCAATTAATCCAGATAAATTAGCTCCTGAACTCTGTTATGGATTAATATTTATTTTAACAAATATACTTTATATTTTTGCAGCATATTTTGCTATGAAAAGAGACAAATTTGGACAACATCCTGATTTTGCTATGGATAAATCAACATATTTAAATTTTTCAGTATTTATTATAGGTTTTGCTATTGCAATAATATTCAATATTCCTCAGGCTATATTTATTTCATGTATGTTATCTTTAATTATATGGAACTTCACTGCTAAACTTTTCACAAAAGACAAGGAGGTTGATTGGTGTGGAGACTGATAGATTTGAAGCATTAGGTGATGGAATACTTGCTATTATCATCACATTAATTATTCTTGAAATACCTCTGCCATCTACTCCTAGTTTTGCAGGATTATGGAATATGAAACTAGAATTTCTTGCATATTTTATTAGTTTTCTTGTCGTTTTTAATATGTGGAATTCTCATCATAATCTGTTTAACCTAATACATAAATTACATAATTCTACTGTTTGGATGAGTGGAATTTCACTATTGATTCTAGGATTTTTACCATATTTTACAACAATGGTGTCTAATAATTTCTATTCATTCTTTGCTCAGGGATGTTTTGGATTTATCTTTGTCATATCTCATATTCATTATATTCTTCAAGCAAAACTTTTAACCCATAATGAACCTGGAAATATAGCATTAATAGTTTATCTGGAAAATGGTGTAAAATATTCTTATATTGAATTGATTATCTTTGCTATAATCTATATTTTAGGTTACTTTATATATCCTCCAATAATTATGGTAGGATGTTTACTTGCAATGATATTTTGGATTTTCAATGATCAGCTTCTACCTCTGATTAAAAACTGAAGCATTATTTAAATTTAAAAAAAAGTAGTGATGATTTAATTTAAATTAAATCTTAATTTTTTTATAAAACGAGATATAAAAAGGGAGTAGTTTTGAAATTTTATAAATAAAATTTCTAAACTATTTTTAATTTTAACTATTTATTCGTATTTATTTATTAATACTATATGTGTACCTTGAACAATTAAAGCAAGTCCAATTATTATAGGTGCCATTACAGGATTTAATATTGTTATTTTACCTATAAAGAATACTATAATTGAAAAAATAATGAGTAATATTGATGCTACAATTGTTTCAAGAGATTTTCTTTCAAATAATGATAGTATTGCATAGAAAATCATTAATATAGCAATTATATAAAATTCTAATGCAACTAAAATAGGTAGTGCAAGTACATTAAATATGAGAATTATACCAAACAGCACTAATAAAATTCCAACAATAATGTATCCTTTACTAAGCTCTCTATTAAGTCCCGCAAATACAGACACTATACCAAATACTACTATACTTAAACCAAGTACTTGGGATGTAAATATAGAACTAAATACTGGGAGTATGATAAATATAAATCCTAAAATAACAGTTAAAATACCTAAAAGTTTACTTTTAATAATAGGAATTCCCTCCATTTTAATATTTTCTAATAATATTATGTAAAAAGTATTATTTAAGTATACTACACATATTTCTTATTTTTTTCTATTATCTTAATTATTTTTATAACAAAAATATATTTGGTAAAAATTTATGGGATTTCTACAAAACCTATAATAAATAGATTTCTCTAATATATAATTATATTGAATTTAAATATAATTTTTAAAGGGGTGATAATATTAAATGTCCTAATTGTAATAAAGAAAATGTAGATTCTGCAAAATTTTGTAAATATTGTGGAACATCTTTAAAAAATAAAACTTTATCTCATAATTCTGTAGTAGGGTCTAATAACACATCTAAAACTAATAATAAACTTAATAATAATTCAAAAATTATAATTATTGCATTGGTTATTATTATAGTGGCTTTAGCTGGAGCATTTGCTTATTTGGCTATGGCGAATAATAATTCTGATTCACATGAAGATACTATTTCAAGTTCAGCTAATGATACCTCATCAAGTAATTCAGACAGTGATGATAAAGGAACTCAATCTTCAACTAGTGCTACACAATCTTCAAAACCTTCATCCTCATCTATAACGATTTATGGAGGGTCTTTTACAACAGGTAGTGCTGATGAAGACCATACTTATGCAGATATAAATTTAGGTTCTTCAAATGCTGGTCGTAGTGTTATTGTGCAAATATGGTATAGTCGTGATGGAAATACTCTAAATAATGGTAATATGGTTCCTGTAACTGTTGAATCTGATGGTTATGTTCATTTGACAAGTGCTGATGCATATTTGTATTATCCAGATCATGCTACAATAAAGGTCTATGACTCAAATGAAAATCTAAAAGACACTTTAGATGTTGATTTATCTCCAAAATCTGGAACACAATCATTTTAGATAAAATATATTTTATTTTTTTTATTTTTTTCTATTTTTTTAATCTTCTACTTTATCATTAAAGTATTTATATATTTCTTCTTTTACAGGATTATGGAGTTTATATTTAAAATTTACAATATCTAAGTTTTCTCCTTTGTCATTTTTAATCTTAGTTTGAACCCATTTAAATGGTTCCATTTGTCCAATATAATAAAAATCAAATCCTTCAGCATCACTTTTTTTAATAAAAAGGTGGATTTTAAGATTATTTTCTTCATAGTTAATAATATTTTGAGCTTCTTTACTATCTAATTTAACTTTAGGTCGTGTCATCCAACTAAATATGTCTTTTGATTCAAATTCATCTTGATATTTAGTACTACTTGAAATATCATCTTTCTTTTCATAGGTAACAAAAATGGGACAAGTATTATGTTTAATTCTATACCCATAAATTGTTGAACTATCGTCATGAGGCCAGTTTAATAATCTACACACGTCTTTTCTTTTGTATTTTGAATATAAATTAAGATTTACTTCTTCACATCGTCCATAATTTTCATATCTTAAAAGACCAAATTCTACAACATCCTTTAAATGTTTATAAAATACAGGATTATTTAAATAAGTTTTAAAATCCTCTGATATTTCATATCTTTTATTTTTATCCTCTAATTCACTAGGGTTGATTTTAAAAAAACTGACTCCTTCATACTTTTTCTGATCTTTTTGTATAAAAAATTCTAAATTAAATATTTTAAAAGTATGATAGATTGATTCGGTATCATTATAAATTTCATAATCTTTAAGAGCAGTTTTAATATCGTTAATAGTGAAATATTTATTATAAATTAAAAATTTAATTATTAAAAGTTCATGAGGTCTTTTTCCATTTGCAAAATTATCTGATATAAATTTAAGATATTTGATTTCATTTTCTTCAAGTAATTCTTTATATTCATCATCAACATCTATTAAGAAATTATAATAAGAATCATATTTAGTGTGTGATAAGATGAGTAATGGATTAAAATCTCTATTTTCATAGAAATCAACAAGATAAGGAATTCTACCTATTTTATATTTGAGATTTTTATATTTTTCTTTAAATAATGATATTTTTGAAAAATTAGTATTATCAAGAGACTCATATATTCTTTTTCTTGAAATCTCATCAAAATTAATTGTTGATGAACCGGGAATAATTTTTGATCCTTCAAGAATATATCTTCTAATATTGTCTTTATCATAGGTTCTATCACCAGATAAGGCTATTGGGATTAAGAAATTATTATTATAATTTCCAATAAAATCTAAAATAACAACATATTCTTTATTTTTAAATTTACGAAGCCCTCTTCCTAATTGTTGTATGAAAATAATAGATGATTCTGTGGGTCTAATAAGAAGTACTTGATTAATTTCAGGAATATCTACTCCTTCATTAAAAATATCAACAGTTATAATATATTCTATATTATCTTTCCTATTATCATTAGTTAATCTATCAATTGCTTCTTCACGTGCGTTTTGTGAATCTTCACCTGTTAAAGCTATTGATGGATGGCCTCTTTTGGTAAACTCTTTAGCTAAACTTTTTGATTCTTTTTTTGTAGAACAAAATACTAGTCCTTTTATTCTATTTCCACTAAAACCATAATACTGGGATTTTTCAAGAATATATGACACTCTCTCATTTGAAACTAGCCTATTAAAATCAGATTTATCATCTAATGATTCTCCATTTATTTCAATATCTGTTATTCCAAAATAATGGAAGGGGCATAATAAATCTTCTTCTAGAGCATCTTGTAACCTAATATCCAAAGGAATATTATAGTCAAATAATTCATAAATATTAAAATCATCACTTCTATCTGGAGATCCACTCATTCCAAGATAAAATTTAGGTTTAAAGTAATTAATTAATTTTAAATAACTAAGTGCACCAGCTTTGTGAACCTCATCAATGATTATATAATCAAAGTGTTCATTACTAAATTTTGAATACACATCATCCTTTGACATAGTTTGAACAGTTGAAAAAAGATAATCTGCATTATAATCTTTTGAATTTCCACTTAATAATCCAAATTTATTTTCTTCACCTTTAAAAATTCTTTTATATGATTTCATTGCCTGTTTTGCAATTTGTTCTCTATGGACTAAAAATAAAAATCTTTTAGGTTTAAATTCATGTACTGCAAATGCAGATGCATATGTTTTACCTGTACCTGTTGCAGAAACAAGTAATGCTCTATTTTCATCTTTTTTAATTAATTCTCTTAAATTGGATAAAAACTTTTCTTGCATAATGTTTGGAACTAAATCTTCACTAGTCTCTTGTTTAAGCTTTAAATATTCTTTTCTAAAATCCGTAAATTGTCTTGCATGATTATAAACAGATTCATATTGTAAAATAACATCTTCAAGATTTGAAGCTTTATCCCATAAGTAATTAAACTCATCCAATAAATCAGTTAATATTTCTCCTTCATCTAGAGAGCTAAATCCAATATTCCATTCTTTATTAACTGTTAATGCATTTAAGGTAAGGTTAGAACTACCTATAATGGATTTATAAACATTATCTTTTCTAAAAATATATCCTTTTGTATGAAACCCTTTATTATCTTGTAAATATAGTTTTACTTCAATATTTGAAAATGAATTTAGTTTTTTTAAAGCTTTAGGTTCTGTAAAGTTTAAATAATCTGTTGTAATGATTTTTCCTTTAATTCCTTTAGATTCTAAATCTAGAAAGTCTTGTAAAAGAGGAGTTAAACCACTCATGGTTATAAATGCAACACTTATACAAAATTCATCACAATTATCTAACTCTTCTTTAATAGAATTTAAAACCTTATTTCCAAATGAATTAATAATCAGTTTAGGTTTAAGATAATTTGATGATTCAAAGTTTTCATCAATAAAAGCTGTTCTTGCACCATCTATAATATCATTATTAAAATCATCCATAATTACACTTTATACCTTTTTTTTTATAGGATATTTTTTAGATAATTTACAGCATCTATATCTGCAGGAAGCCATTCAACAGAATCTAATTCTTCTTTAGATAACCATTTGGAATTCATATGTTCAAGCAGTTCAATTTCCCCATTAAGCTTACATTCATAACAGTCCATGTCTAAGAAAAACTTAGGATATTGGAATTTTATATTTAATGCAAATTTTTTAATTTCAATATCTCCGTTTAATTCTTCTTTTATCTCGCGAATTAAGGCTTCTTCATTACTTTCGGAGTTTTCTATTTTTCCTCCAGGAAATTCCCAATAACCTTTATATTCTCCATAACCCCTTTGTGTAGCTAATATTTTATCTTTATCTCTTATGATTGCTGCAACTACTTTTGTTTTTTTCATAAAAATCAGTTTGTTAAATTTAATATATATTCAAAATTAATTATTAAATTATATATTTAACACTTATATTATATTAACTATTTTAAAAATAAATTTCCATATATTTATTAATTTATAATAACAAAATAAGGCTATGGGATTGAAATCATTTTTTAAAAAGGAAAAGAAGTCAAATGAAAGTAAAGAAAATAAGGAATCAGATATTTTCATTGATTATGAAAATTGTATAGGTGAAGATTGTCAAAAATGTGTAATTGCATGTCCTAATAAGGTATTTGATTTTCAAGATAATTTAATTAGCCCTAATAATTTTTGGGCATGTAAAACTTGTCACATTTGTGAATCTATTTGTCCAAAGGATTGTATTAAGTTAAATTAATTTTATTTTAAAAATAATTTAAATTTAAAATTAGATATCATTTCATAAAAAAAATAAGATGATAATGTTTATAGAAATTTCAATATCATCTAATATATTTTCTTATCTAAGCTATATTTTACCCTTTAAAACTTAATTAATTCTCTTTACTTAATTTTCCACCTATTTTAAATGCTTCTTTTAAATCTTTAGGGAAGTGATTTTTGTTATTTTCTTTAAATCGTATCCGTCCAAGGACATTACAATTTAATTTTCCGGGAGGAGGAACGTGAAATGGTTCCATTATGCAAAACAGACAACATTGCCCTTACACCATACAGTGCACTTGCATCTGGAAGACTATCAAGACTACCTGGGGCTAATTCTAAAAGGTTGAAGGATGATTTTTATGCTAAATTAAAATACCAGAACACAGAAGTACAGGATATGGAAATAATCAGAAGGGTCAATGAAATTTCACAGAATTATGAAGTTTCAATGACTGAAGTTTCCCTTGCATGGCTTTTGGAAAAGGTAACTTCGCCTGTGGTCGGTGCTACAAAGATGCATCATGTGGACGGTGCAGTCAGTGCAGTTGATTTGAAATTATCTTCAGAAGATATTAGTTATCTTGAAGAGCCCTACATAGCCCATGATTTAGTTGGTGTGATGGCAGATAATAAGGTCTCATCAAAAGATGAGGATAAAGTATGGCAGAAATATAGAAAATAAAATATATTTTTTTTAATTTTTCATTGAGTTATAATTAATAGTACAATACATATAGAAAACATATTTGGATGTATTAGTTATCTGTATATTTTAATCTATTCTGTAACTTTAATGTGGATAAATTTTTGGATGAAAATTATGGAAATGCTTTAAAAAAAAGGTTTATAATTTTAAAAGTAGTTGCCTTAATTTTTTATAAATGATATTAAAGTTTATATATGGTAATGAACAAATAATATATTTGAAGTAAAAATATACTGTTTTACTTTTCGGTGAGTATAAATGAAAGTTAATAAAGTTTTTTTTATTTTATCAATTTCTATAATTTTCATGATTTCAATGGGAGTAGTTTCTGCTAGTGAATCTTCTGATTTAACTGATGATGCTACTTATCAATCTGATTCACTTGATTTTAATTTAGATGATGATTCTGGTTATGATGAGGATTTAGATGATGATTCTGGTTATGATGAGGATTTAGATGATGATTCTGGTTATGATGAGGATTTAGATGGTTATGATGAGGATTTAGATGATGATTCTGATTTTGATTGGGATGATTATGAGGATTATGGTGATGATGATTCAGATAATGAATACAATTACGACTTTATTTATCCAATTCTAAGTCGTGGAGGATCTTATGCTTCTAATACTGATTCAGATAATTACAATGAAAATGGTATTTTAAGCGATTATGCTCTAAAAACTTCAGGGATTGTTTATAATAATGCTGATGCGTCTTTATCAACAGAAGAAGATAATGATAATACTTTTGGAATATATGATTATGTCATTGTAGATGATGGAAATAATATATTCAAACCTTATGCTACAGCTTATAATTCAGCTGTAAACACTCAATTCAATACAAATTTATTAACATTAATACTTTCTTTCATAATTAATATATTTGTGTTAATTTAAGGCCATCGGATTAAAAATAGTCGTTTTTAATATTAATTTTAAAGTGTTTTCACTTTAATTTTTCATATTAATATTTTAGTGGTTATATAATTTTTTTTTAATTTTGAGGGTGGGACACGAATATTTTTGGTCAAAAATAATTATAGTTTTGTATAGAAATATAATTACAAAATTAAAAATATTTCAATATTAAATTAAATATAATCAAATCGTTTAATTAGATTTTAATAAAACCTATTCATGTCCCATCTTCATTTTTCATTATATATTATTGATTATTTTTTTTATAAAAATAAAAGGAATATTTTTATTTATTGAAGTTTAAAATAATTGTATTAAACATTAAATATTATTTTTAGTTACATATCAAAAAATATGATATTTTTTAGGCATAACTAAAAGTTTATATATTAGTGTTTTTATATATTATAATGGTTTTTAAAAAAATCATTTTCAATTATTAATTTCTCCTTACATTACTTTTAATAATTTTTTTCATTTAGCAAATGATTTATAATGTAGATTTTAAATTAAATTAGTATAATAAGGGAAATTATAATTAAACAAGAAATAATATAATTAAATTGATTAAGGTGATAATATGGATAGAGATGATATTATTGGTCGTTGTATGGAGCATAAACATGCTTTAATTTTTGTTGGTGGAATTGCAACTGCACTTATAGGTCAAAAAATATTAGAATCTAAACAAACTAAAGATTTAGCAGCACAAGCTATGGCAAAAGTTTTAACTTGTAAAAGTGAATTAGAAGAATCTATTCAAGATATTAAAGATAACGCTGAAGATATTCATACTGATGCAGTAGCTGATAAGAAAGATGCTGTAGTAGTTGATACAACTGCTGAATAAATCTTTAATTAAATTTTAAAAATATTCAATAATTAAATAATCTTTTTACTTTTTATAATCTTTAAAATTATTAAATTAGAATTCTAGACTTTTTTTTAAGATTATAATTTTATTTTTAAATATATTTAATTAGTCTAATGTTTTAATAGGGTAGTTGTCTAATCTATAACAATAATTACTATAATTTAAAACATTAATGGCTAATTTTTCCAAAAAACAACTTTATATTTTAGAGCCATGATTTACAAAATAGTTTATGATAAAAATACTCGATTAAGAGTTCGTGTAGGTAGGGATATTTTTACTCGAGAAGAAGGATATGGCCTATTTGAAACATTATCCAAATATGACTTTATTGATGAGGTCTCTATTTCTCACAAAAATGGTAGTATCTTAATTTTATATAATGATGTTAATAAAAAAGCAGAAATTTTAAAGATATTGGATAAAATATCAAAAGATGATCTTTTTGATGGAAAAGCTACAGATGAAATAAAATCAAAAGAAATATCTGATAACTTTTTTATGAATTTAGCTAAAAAAATTCTTAAAAGATATTTATTCGAAATTATTTACAAAAATTAATGCTCCTTTATTATGCATCTGATTATATTCTTAAAGGATTGGATAGTCTTACTAGTTTCCGTGTTGATGTGGCATTGCTTGATGGAACAGCTACAGCTGTTTCATTGTATCATGGAAATTATAGTTCTGTTGGTTCTATGATCTTTTTATTATCTATTTCAGACATGTTAGAAGAATATACAATGCAAAAAACTAAAAATACTTTAAAAAGTAGTTTGGCATTAAATATTGATAATGTTTGGGTAATTGAAGAGGACGATAATGGTAATGAAATTGAAAGTTTATCACCGTTATCTGAGATTAAAAAACATGATAAAATCAGAGTTAGAACTGGTTCTATAATTCCTGTTGATGGTGTTATAACAGAGGGTGATGGAATGATTAATGAATCTTCCATGACTGGTGAATCTTTAGCAGTACATAAAACTGTTGGTAGGGCTGTTCATGCAGGTACTGTTGTTGAAGAAGGGTCTATTGCTGTTGAGGTTCTATCTGTTAATGATGAAACTAGACTCAATAAAATTATTGAGATGATTGAAGATTCTGAAGAGCTTAAAGCAAGCATTCAAAGTAAAGCAGAAGATTTAGCAGATTCTATTGTTCCTTATAGTTTACTTGCAACTGGACTAACTTATCTATTTACACAAAATGTTGTTAAAGCATTATCTGTATTGATGGTTGACTTTTCTTGTGCGATTAAATTAACTACTCCAATTTCAGTCATTTCTGCTATGAGAGAAGCTTCTGATAATAGGATGATGGTTAAAGGTGGAAAACACCTTGAAGCATTTGCAAATGCAGATACTATTGTATTTGATAAAACTGGAACTTTAACTAATGCAAGTCCTGTCCTTGTAAAGGTTATTCCATGTGGAAAATACTCTGAAGAGGATGTTTTAAGAATTTCAGCATGTATTGAAGAACATTTTGCACATAGTGTAGCTACAGCAATTGTTAATAAAGCTGATGAAGAAGGATTACATCATAAAGAGGAACATAGTGAAGTTGAATACATAGTTGCTCATGGAATTTCCACGACTTATGATGGTGAAAAAGCAATCATTGGAAGTAGGCATTTTGTTGAAGAGGATGAAGGTGTCAAATTCACTAAAAAACAAGAAAAAATTATTGATAAAAATGTTGAAAAGTATTCAGTAATTTATCTTGCAATTGGTGGAAAACTTCAAGGAATATTGTGTATTGATGATCCTGTTCGTGATGAAGCAAGTGATGTTATTTCCAAACTTAAAGAATTGGGAATTACTAATATTGTCATGTTAACAGGGGATAGTGAAAATGCAGCAAAAACTATTGCTCAAAACTTAGGTATAACCCGGTATCAGTCACAAGTTCTTCCTGAAGATAAGGCACATATTATTCAGGATATTAAAAAAGAAAATCATCAAGTCATTATGGTTGGGGATGGAATTAATGATTCTCCTGCATTATCTGCTGCTGATGTTTCAGTTGCTATGAGAAATTCTTCAGATATTGCAAGAGAAGTTGCAGATATTTCCTTACTTTCAGATGATTTATATGATTTGGTAACACTTAGACTATTATCTACAGGTATGCTTGATAAGATAAATAATAATTATAGTAATATTGTCTTATTTAATAGTACTTTGATTGTATTAGGTATATTGGGAGTAATTACCCCTAGAACTTCTTCACTCTTACATAATTTATCTACAATGTTATTTGGTCTTAGAAGCACTAAATCTGTATTGAACTCTTCAAATCAAAATGAGCTCCTTAATTAGGGTTCTACAGTTTAAATATTTTAACACAATTTTTCTTTTTTGTGTTGGAAAAAAAAATTAAAGATTATTAATTAATTCATTTTTTAAATGAAGAAAATTATTGTTTTTATAATTTATTTTAACCAACACAATTGAAATTTTTTATTTTAATTAAATTTTACTTGTAATAACTTTCAAATAATTTTAATTTTCAAACCATCATGGTTTTTATTTTTACTTATAAACAATTTTTATTTATCAAAAAATATTTTATTATGTAAATCTAATTATTATATAATTAGTTTGATTAAATTATTTAATAATAATAATAAATTATTAACGGATGGCTAAGTATTAATTTAAAACTATCTGTTATTAATCAATATTTAAATTTATGAAGGGGGATATTATGGTATCTAATGAAGAAATCCAACAAACATGTATATATTTTAATCCGTCACAGGATAATGGTTGTGATTATTATGAAGATCCTATTGACTGTATGACTTGTGGAAAATACCAATCTAATGAGGGTTTAGATGAAGATGCATTAATGGCTTTAGGTCTTTTTGGTTTAATTTAGAACTTTTCATTGAATCTTTATATTTTTTATAAAAATTTATCTTTTTTTTAAACAGTTTTATTACTGTGTGCTTAAAAAATTTATTTTTTATAAAGTAATATAAAAACTTTCCAATAGTATTAAAGTTTTTTTAATTTAATTTTTATTTATCTAATTATTTTACTTTCTTTTTTAAAGAATTTGATTATATTAGTATATTCTTTTGTTTTTTCAATAATTTTAATTAGAAAATGTATATAGAAAAATTTAAAAGTAATTATTAATATAAATTTAAAAGAAGAATATATTTTTAAGATAAATTTTTTAAAATACATCTTGTTGATTTATTCATCTGTAAAAAACATTTGAGGACACTTAAAAATGATTATTAAAACGCCCTCCCGTCTTCATATGTGTCTAATTGATATGAGTGGGGAATATGGTCGAACAGACGGTGGAATTGGGCTTACTATAAATCAACCAAATTTAATATTAAAGGGAACAGAATCTAATTCAAACAATATTACAGTTGATTTTAAAAATGATGTAGGAATTGATGCAAAACCAGAATGTCAAAGTAAAGTCATTGAAACTGCGGAGAAAATACGTAAATTCTATGGTATAGAAGCGGGCTTTGATTTTGAAGTTTTTCAAACTTACCCTGCTCACTCTGGTCTAGGTTCCGGTACTCAAATTGCTCTAGCAACTGCTAAAATAATGACTGAAACAATGGGTATTCATGAAAATTCATTTAAACTTTCCAGTATAGTTGGTAGGGGAGGTACTTCTGGAATTGGTACTTTTTCTTTTGATTATGGTGGTTTTATTGTTGATGGTGGACATAGTTTAAAAGATAAAAGTGAATTTTTACCGTCATCTGCTAGTGATGTTAAACCTCCACAATTATTAGGTCATTATGATTTTCCTGAGGATTGGGATATTTTAGTAGCTATTCCAAGAGATAACGAACATATTAATGGGCAAAGAGAAATTAATATTTTCCAGACTTATTGCCCTATTGCTAAAAGTGAAGTAGAACAAATGTCTCATATTATTTTTATGAATCTTATACCTTTTTTACTTGAAGAACAAATTGAAGAATTTGGATATTGTATAGATCAAATACAAAATAAAGGATTTAAAAAAATTGAACTTTCGCTTCAACCTCCTAAATTAATTAATCTAATGAATTATATGAGGGATTGTGGAGCTTATGGAGTTGGAATGAGTTCTTTTGGCCCTGCAATTTATACAGTTTATGATAAAAATAATAAAGATATTGTTAAAGCAACAAAAGAGTATTTATCCACCGACGATGGTGATGTTGTCTTTACAACAAAAGCACAAAATCATGGTTTTGAATTTATAGAAAAATAAGTACTTGTTTTTTTATATTTTAACTATTAATTTTCAAAATATGGCTTTTTTTAATAATTATTAAAAATATTGACTATTAATTTGAACTAATGCTTTTTTTATTTTTTATTAAAACAATAGTTTTTTATATAAAAAATATATAATATCTAATAAACTATATAGTGCTAAACAAATTATTTTTTTGTGATTAAGATGGATAAAATTCAAGGAAGAGTTTGGGAATTTACAGACAATATTGATACTGATTTAATAATACCGGGTAGATATCTTCGTACATTTAATCCTCAAGATTTAGCAGATCATGTCCTTGAGGGTGAACGTCCTGATTTTACAGCTAATGTTAAAAAAGGAGATATTATTGTTGCTGGTGAAAATTTTGGTTGTGGCTCTTCCAGAGAACAGGCTCCTGTAGCAATTAAAACTGCAGGTGTTGATGCAATTGTTGCAAAATCTTTTGCAAGAATTTTTTATAGGAATGCTGTTAATATTGGGCTACCTGTAATAAAATCAAACATAGAAGCAAAAGATGAAGATATTATATCTGTTGATTTGGCTTCAGGTATAATAACTAATGAAACAACAGGTGAAATTGAAGAATTTGAACCTTTTAAAGATTTCATGTTAGATATCTTAAAAGATGGTGGACTTGTAAACCACTATTTGAAAACCAAAGATTAATATTTCTATAAATTAAGGATTATTAAAGAATAATTAAGTATTGATTATTTTTTTAACTTATCAACTAATTTTTTAAGTTTTAAATATTTTTTGTCACGATTTGTCAAAATTATATAAAGTTTATGGAGGAAGAAAAATGAAATGTCCAATTTGTGGATCTAGTGAGGTAAGAGTATTAAAGTCGAAGGAAACTTCCTCACGTAGTAAAAAAATTAATGATTATTTATTAAAATGTAAGGAATGTGACCATGTTTTTAAGGATAGAGTAACTCAATCTAAACCTATACCATGCAGATTAATTGTTAGTGAAAATGAAAAATCTACAAAAACTACAGTAGATTTATATCCTGATGAAAAATTAAAAATAGGTGATGTTCTACTTATCGATAAAGGCCAGGTTAAAATTAATTCTATTGAAAATAAAGAAAAAAGAGTAAATAGTGAATTAGTTTCTGAAATTAAAACTATATGGGCTTCATCTCTTGAAATACCTGCAAGATTGGGATTGTCAATTGATTTTCATGGTAAAGTTAAATCATATAAACTTGATATTAATAGAGATTTTGAGATAAATACTAATGATATTATAAAAATTGAAAATTTTATTCTTAAAGTTCATATTATTAAAACAGAAAATAAAAAGATTACCAGTGGTTCAGCTAAGGCAGATGTCATAAAAAGGATTTATACCAAAACTATTAATTTAAAAACCTATGATTATGATTTGACTGATAATATTGTTAAAATTAAATCAGATGATATTTAATTAAACTATTTTTAGAGTTTATTATTGTCTTTTTATTATTATTTTTATTATTTTTTAGAATTTTTATTATATTTTTTATAATTTAATTTAAATTTTAACATTAAACTTTTATATTTTAAAATTTATTATTATATATTCAAATCACAATTATTTCTAATATTATAATTTAATTTTTTAATTTAGTAAAGTGTTTATTATGAATCAGATTAAAGTAGCTATTGAAACATTTGGTTGTACATTCAATAAAGCAGATTCACAAATTATGGCAGGTAAATTATCTGATGCAGGTATGGAACTTGTTGATAATATTGAGGATGCTGATGTTATTATTATAAATTCATGTTATGTTAAACAGCCTACAGAAAGTAAGGTTACAACTAGAATACAAAAACTACAAAAGGATTATCCTAATAAAAAGGTGATTGTTAGTGGGTGTATGGTTGAAATAGACCCAAAAAAATTAGATAAGATTGCTGATGATTCTACTAATTGGATTGGTCCTCATCAATTAAATAAAACTGTTGAGGTAGTAAATGCAAGTTATAATGGAGAATTATTAAGACAAACTGGACTTTCAAAAGATTCTAAAGTTGGTCTTAATAAGCTTAAAGAAGATCCATTTATCCACATTATACAAATTTGTGAAGGATGTTTAGGTGTATGTAGCTTTTGTTGTACACGTTTAGCCCGTGGACCTCTTCATTCATACCCTATAAAAGATATTAAAGCTGAAGCTAAAAAAGCAATTGATTCTGGTTGTGTTGAAATTGAACTTACTGCTCAAGATACTGCTGCATTTGGTCATGATACTGGTGAAAAACTTTCTAGTTTAATTAAAGAAGTGGCAAATATAGATGGAAATTTCAGAATTCGTGTTGGAATGATGCATCCTAAAAATATTTTCGATGATGTTGATGAAGTAATTGATGCATTTAAATTACCAAATGTATATAAATTCATACATTTACCTGTTCAATCTGGTAGTGATAAAGTTCTAAAAGATATGAATAGGTGCCATACAATTGAAGAATATGTGGATTTTGTAAAAAAACTTAAACAATCCATTCCAGATATTACTATTGCAACAGATATTATTGTTGGTTATCCAACAGAAACAGATGAAGATTTTCAAAAAACTATTGACTTATTATGTGAAATAAAACCTAACCTTATACATCTATCTAAATATAAACATAGGGAAGGTGCACTTTCATCATCACTTAAAGAATTACCTTACAGTATTATGAAACAAAGATCTAAAAAATTAACAGAAATTAAAGAAGAAATTACAAATGATGAAAATAAACATCTATTAGGACAAACTTTAGAAGTTCTTATTGTTCAAAAGGGTTCTAAAGGAGGAGTTATTGGTAAATCTAATTCATATTTGCCTGTTGTTGTTGATGATGCAGAGATCGGTACTTTTGTCAATGTTAAAATAACTAAAACAACCAGCACATATTTAATTGGTCAAATAGTCGATTAATATTAATAATACCAAACCATATATGGACGGTTTTTTATTTTCATTTTTATTTTCTTTTAAAATCAGATTATAAAAATTTATATAAATTTTTATTTTTTATTAGTCTTTTATAATTTTTTTTTTAATCAAATTTTTAAAAGTTTATCTTTTATAATTTCATATATTTTTCTAATAGTCTATTTTTTATTTTTTCATAAATTTTTTTTAATTTTTTTTTAAAACCATTTTCAAATTTTATTTTCTTATATTTTTACACTACTATTTTCATTTAATATTTTATTTTTTTAAATTTTTATCGCATGATTAAATAAATTTTATATAATTTTTCTTTAATTTTGCATATGTAAAACTTAGTGAAATCTTAAAAAATTTAAAGAATTTTAAGGCTTTTTTCTATAAATTTTTAATTAATTGTTCTTAATTTCAATTACATAGATTTTCTTTCAATTATTTAACTTAAAAACAGAATTATTCATTCTATTATTTTATATATTTGTTAATAAAAGTTTAGATTTTATTAATTTAAATTGATGTAGCATATTTTTAGATTTAAAGCATTTTAATTTTTTTAATTTTATGATTTTTTACTCTTTTTAAACTGTGTTTTAACTTATAACTTTATATATATTTACTTGATTTTTATCTTAGTATTAAAAATTTTTTTTAAATTTTCACTAGGTATATTTTCACTAAACATGGTGAATATGACTACTTTTCAATGATTTTTTAACGAAACCTTTATATACTATGTAGTACAAGTAATATTTGGAGGTGAAAAAATGAGTGAATTACCAATCGCACCAGTCGGTCGTATCTTAAAAAATGCTGGAGCACAAAGAATTTCTGATGACGCAAAAGTTGCATTAGCTGAAGCATTAGAAGAACAAGGTGACGAAATCGCACAAAAAGCTGTTAATTTCGCACGCCACGCTGGTAGAAAAACCGTCAAAGCTGAAGATATCAAATTAGCTATCAAATAGATTTGTTTGAGAGTTTTTTTTGAATTACAGTTTTAACGATGTATTTTTTTATAAGTTTGGCCAGTTCTAATGGCCATCTTATTCTTTTATATTTTTATAATTTTTAATTGATTTTTATTTTAACTATTTTTTTAAATTATTTTAATTAATGTGATAATACTATTTTAATTAAAAATTCAATGTTTTTTAGATTATTGTTTTTGAATTTTTTATGGAATTTAATTTTATATTTAAATAAATAGTAACCTTTATATATTATCTTTGATATAACTTTATAAGTATGTAGGTCCGGTGGTCTAGGGGTATGATACCTCCTTGACGTGGAGGGGATCACGAGTTCAAATCTCGTCCGGACCATGTGCCATGGTAGTTCAGATGGGAGAACGCTAGACTGAAGATCTAGATGTCGCTGGTTCAAGTCCGGCCCATGGCATTACTTTTTTTTAAAAACTTTTATCATTTTTTATATAATCAGTAATTTTATCTTTTTTTTCCAAGATTTCTATAATAAAATCTTATATCTTTTCAGTGTTTAAATAGAATTTAATAATATTATTATAGGGTGCTAGATAGAGCAAAATTTTAAGAGTGATATTTGCTCTTATTTTTTTTGTTGATTTTTAGTTTTTGTTGGTCTGTTTTTAATGGTGCCTTTAATTTTTTATCTTTTTTTATTGTTATTTTTCTTTTTATTAGTTTTTTTTAGATATAGATTTGTTTTGTAATACATTTCATTCAGCGAGTCATTGCATTTGTGTTTTTGTTTTATATCC
>NZ_CAJOKH010000016.1 GCF_905235195.1 uncultured Methanobrevibacter sp.
TTGAATGTATTTTTAGGAGCCTTAATCATATCACAAGGTTTTAACTCAAAAACAGCAATACAACAATTATCTGAGAACTAAAAAATTCAGGCCCCTAAAATACTTTAATATTTCTGAAGTTTTAAGTGATAATCAAGTTTATAAAAATTTTTCACTCCAAGATTCAGAAAAACTTGTTAAGGCATTAAATCATATCTTAAATTCAAGAAAATCGTGTCAAAAGAAGAGAAAAAAAGACTTTTATTGTTGATACAACACCAGTTGACTTGGATATTAATTTCCATAGAAATAAAAAGACTAAAGAACATCTCAAATCATTGAATTGTTTCGTAAAATAAGTGTTTAAAGAATTAGATTAAACTATATTAGAAATATTTTTTATATAAAGATAATTTTAATATTGGTATCAGTCAAATACCAATAGAAATAATAAACAATATATATGTTTATTATATTTAAAAAAAGTAATATAAAAACATACATAATTTATCTAAATTTATCCATTTTAAGAAAAATAAAATAGGGACTGTCCACTATTTAATTTTTTCCTGATTTAAGATGTTTTTAGCATGATTTTTTTTATAGAGTGTCCGCCAAAAGTCAAAAATTCATATTGAAAACATTATTAAAATGCTTCTTTTTTGTTTTAAAGAAATGGATTTATTAAAAAATTCTATTTTGGCGGACACCCTTATACCCATATTACAATATCATATAGGTGGGATTCTATTTTTTGATTTTAATAAAAAATTATCAGTACAATTTTTGACAGTTCCTTCTGGATAAAATATATGTGGGAAATTGAAAAAAATTCAACATTTTTAAAGTTATCCCAAATATTCTATTCCTCCTTTCTCTCAAAATCTTCAAACCTCTCCTTTTTAAGATTTTCCATTTTTTTTCATCAAATATCTTTATATTAAGTATATTTTCTTCTATTTTTTATTAATAATTACAAATGTTCCAATTTCTGTTATTGATTCATATTTTACATCACATTCCGCGTATAAAGAAATATATCTCTCAAAAACAAAGGAGAAGTGCCTATTGGATGGTTATGCATTACAGTATGTATTTCATTTTTCTCCTTTCTTCTTTAATATCGTTAAAAAAAATCTTTCCACCAATAAATCAATTCAAACGGATTTAGTTAAAAATTCCTTTTAAACTTCTTAATGGTTTAGTCAACTTCCAACTTTTTGAATTAATTAAACTGTCATAATTCTGACTTAGATTATTATTTTTTCTTTTTATCCTTCCATTTTCCTTTTTCAATTTAGAAACAGTTTTACGTAATTCAATATTTTCTTTATTTAAATTATTATTTTTTTGTTTAATATGTTTATTTTTTTCTTTCAATAATTTTTCATTGTTAGTATAGATACTTGATTCAGTAAAAGGTTTCCATTCAATATGAATTTTAATTACTTCTTGATTTTTAACATCTTTTTTGATAACAAATGGTTTATCAAAAGAAACCAAAATAGGGTCATCTAAATAATCTTCATTATTAATCCTAACTTTAGTGAAATCTATATATACTGGAAATCTTTCATTATTAACATCCTTAAATTCATTACTTCTAAATCTTAAATTTAATTCACCATCACCAATGCAATAAAGATTTAAATCTAAATATGAATTCATACTGCGAACAATTAAACCCTTACCTTTTTCATTTTTTAAAAAATTAGGATAAAAAAGTTCCAAAGATGCATCATTATAATTAATTATATCAACAGAATTAAAATGATCACCAACATTTTTAATATCAATTCTGGCCGTATTATACTTTAAAAGTGAATTAATTATTTTATTAGGAATATCATTATTTAAATCATAATCATTAATATATAAATCAATTAATTCATTTAAATCAAACTTATTTTCATTTTTAATATCGTTTATTATTTTTATAATAGAAATTGCAGCATATGCATTAGTAAGATGATGAAAATTTAATGTTTCAATAGAATTAGCAACTTTCCAATAAGATTCATATGAAAAATAATTTAAAAAATCACTTTTAAATTTAGGTGAATAAAAAACCTTTTTTAAGATTTCTTCATGCTGTAAATCTTGATTAATACTTATACAATGAACTTTTGTTTCATGAGGACCTGAAATATAGTCTAATTCATTTTTAGAAAGAGGATATTTATCATTTATTTTTTTTGCATATTCAATTGTTTGATTAGATATTTCCCTTCCACCCTGAAATTCGAAATCCAATAATTTTGGACAGTACCTAGAAAAAATTAAAGCGATTAATAAAGAATCATCATTGCAATCAGGTGTATTTATTTTTATTTTATGTAAGTTTGGATCTAATAATGGATTTAAAGTGCATATATTAGAAAAATATGATTCAACAATTGCCTTTGCAAAATGATGTCGAGTTCTTACTTCATTGTGATGAATCATAGTTATTTCTTTAGAATTATCAGATACTTCAAAATCTTCCTTAATTTTATTAAAAGAGTTTTCAATAACACTAAATGTTGAATCCCTTAATGAAGAATCATGTCTAAAACAAAATTTTGACATATCTTCCAAATATTTATCTGGTGTTTTATTTGGATAACCTCTTATACATCCTCCACCGGAACCTGTAATAGAATATATAGGCTGAGTAGTTTTAAATTCTTTAAAATACATCTGTTTATGAAAACCTCCTTTTAAATAAAATGAAATATCTATCGGAGTAAAACTGTCTTTAAAGTAATATTTATCATAAAAAATAGGTTGATTTAATTGAAAATCAAATTCTTTAGCAATTTGAGATGCAATTTTAAAATCCTCTTCATGAATATGTTTTTTATCATCAAATGATTTAATTCGAATATTAGTTAAATCTATATTCGCATTTAACCATAAAACTGAAACAATTCTTGTATCGAAACCTCCTGATAACTCTATAGAGATGTTATTGGTTTTACGTCTAATAGACCGAATTAAATTTATCCATTTATAATACCATTCATCCAATAAATTTATGCCTTCTTGAGAATCCAATGATACTGAATACAAATTATATTTAATTTTTTCAAAAGAAATTTTATTATTAAATTTATTTATATAAATTATATAATTTCTTGGGACAAGTTGGATTTCATTAATTAATGTTCCTCCATAATCATATGAACATAATCGACAAAATAAAAAGGATTTGGCATAATCTTCGTTTAAACTAATATCATTATTTTTTAAATATTCTGACAACTTAAAAAAGGAGTTTGAAATAGCAAAATAATCTTCTCTTTGATAAATATATATACCATAACTACCATTGGAATCTTGATAAATAGAAATTTTTTCATCCTCAACATTAATGAAAATATAAGCACCTATACCGTTTAATGATTTATAGTTTATGTCTGTGTTATCCCTACCAATAACAATTTTTTCATCAATTACAGCATATCCATAAAATTTACTTTCAACAGCGGAAATATTTTTAGAATCGATAATAAAAAATTCATCTCCAAATAAATCATCAAATTCAGACATAGTATCCTCCAATTTACTAATTTTCAATAACTACATATTTTATGTAAAAAATCACATACAAACAAAAACAGCCAATAATTACATAATTATAATCTGTATAATCATAAGTTTGAATCTGTCACTATTTAAATTTATTCAAAAATAAGCACTGCAAGAAAATTAAGGTCTTTTATCTTTTTTAATAAAAATATAACAATGTTATATAGATGTTTTTTGGTTTCGTAAAATAAGTGTTTAAAGAATTATATTAAACACTCCTTATTTTTTCTTATTTTATCTATTTGAAACATATACGTTATCCTTTTTATAATTTTTTTAGGACTAAAATTTTCACCATAAAAATAATAGTGATGTACTCATAATATTATATGAATATTTAGTCATTGTCATTGTTAAAGTCTAAATTTTAGGACAAAATTTTTTTGATTGAATTTTATCTACTTGTACCCACCAATGGAGAGAAAATCCTCTAAATTCTTCTTCATCTAAAATAGTTTTTACAAGATTAGAAGTTTGTTTATTCATAATATCTTTATAAGTTAACTCTTCACCATTATAATTAATAGTTGAGTTAATTTTATCCATTATTTTACTTACAATGACTTTTCTTTTATCTAATTTTATTGAATTATTTCTTTTATCTAAATCAGTTACTGTAATCTGTTTTTTATTTATTAGATTTATAACAGTTTTATCAACAATCTGTTGTCTGAAATCTTCTATTAAATCATAGGTTAAACTAGTCCTATTATCTCTATCAAAATGTAAAAATCCACAATATGGATCAAGACCATTTAATAATATTGATTTTGTAATTTCACTAGCCAAAATTGCATATCCATAATTAAGCATAGAATTAAGTAGATCTGTTGGTTTTTGAATTCTCTGTTCAAACCCAATATTAGGAGGAATTAATAATTTTATTCCACTCCAATATTCATAAGATGCTTTTCCTTCACAACCCATAATTTTCATTTTAATATTCTCATGGTTATTTGTTAATTTTAAGGAATCTATTTCTTTTATCTCTTTAGTAATTTTATTTTTTAAAACATTAATTTCATCTATCTTTTTACGTTTATTAAGAGTAGTTAATGTTGATTTTTGATTTAGCATTTTGGATTTGATTAATTCCTTTGCTATTCTAATCCCCTTACTGTTTTCACTTAGTTGATACTGATATTTTTTTAATTTAACATTTCTCCTATCAGGGGATTCGAGAATGTAGTTTAACCGACCAAAATAATCAAAAGAAATTAATTTTATATTATTTTTAGATATTAAAGTTAAAGCATCAAAGGTTATATATCCTTTTCCAATAATAAGAATACTTGAAATTTTATTTGCGTTTATTGAATCTAAAATATTATCTTTTTCCTTAATAATTATTTGATTATCCTTTTATGTAATGATTTATTATACCCGTCAATTATAATATCCATCTAAAACACCCTATACAAGTCTTCTCTAAATTTAATTTCTCCACCAAAACTTTCCTTTTTAGAATAACACCTATCACATATTGGAAAAATTATTAAAGTATCATTATTATTTATAGTACTGGAAATATTGTTTTTAATATAGTTAATTTCCAAATTATTCAATTTACCAATGTAAGTGTTATTTTGAATTTTCTTAAGGCCAAAATGTCTTAAAATATTTTCAATTTTTACTTGATTTGTTTTATATTTAATGTCAAAGCTAATTAAAGTATACATATTATTATATTCTCTAACAAAACCTAAATATATAAGTAAAAAATAAACTCAAGAAAGAAATAATGAAAAATTTAAATAAATTAAAAATATGGAGAAATTGAAAAAAATAAGATTTAATCAAAGGTAAAAAATAGAAAATTAATAAATTAAAAAATTAAAAATACATATATGAAAGTTTTACAAAATATTAAAAGATTATATTAACAAATATAAATCTAAATATTAAACATATTCCATAATTTTATTTGTTCATGAAAAAAAAATAATTTAATAAAATAAGGATATCTTAATATTTGGCCCTAAATTAATAAATTTAATAAATTAAATAATAATAAACTAAATTAATTAATAAATTTAATTAACTATTCCTTATAAAAAGAATAATCAGGTAATAGAATGACTAGTATGAAAGATATGTCTAAAACATTAATAAAACGTATTAATGATTTAGCTGTACCAATAAAAATTATGCATGTATGTGGTTCACACGAACATACAATTATGGAAAATGGAATTAGAAGCCTACTTCCTCCAGAAGTAGAAATTATAGCAGGACCAGGATGTCCTGTATGTGTTGTACCTTCAAGAGAAATAGATGAGGCAATAGAACTTGTAGATAAAGGAGTAACAGTTACTACATTTGGAGATATGATGAGAGTTCCAGGATCTACTAGTTCACTTCAAGAGAAAAAAGCTGAAGGTGGAGATGTACGTATTGTTTATGGACCTAACCGTGCAAGAGAAATTGCTGAAAATACCGATAATGATGTTGTATTTATTGGAGCAGGATTTGAAACCACTGCACCTACAACTGCAGCAGAAATACTAAATAATCCTCCTGAAAACTTTTCAGTTTTATCATGTAATAGAATGATTCCCCCTGCAATTGATTGGTTAATTAATTCTGGACAAACTAATCTTGATGCTCTTATTGAACCAGGACATGTATGTACAATTATTGGAAATAAACCATTTGAACATTTTTCAACTGATTATGGTATACCTCAAGCTACAGCAGGTTTTAATCCTTTAGACATACTTATGAGCGTTTATATGATTTTACGTCAAGTTAAAAAAGGAGAACCTAAAATTGAAAATGAATACAAACGTGCTGTAAAATACGAAGGAAATATACAAGCACAAGAAGCAATGGATACTGTATATAAAGTTGAAAGTAGAGAATGGAGAGGTTTTCCAAAAATACCAGATTCAATACTTGAAATTAAAGATGAATTCAGCCAATTTAATGCACGTGAAAAATATGATATAGAAGTTAAAGAAGTTACAGAAGCACCTAAAGGTTGTATCTGTGGACCAATCCTTAGAGGAATTAAAAAACCTACAGACTGTAAGTTGTTTAGAAAAGAATGTAATCCATTACATCCAATAGGCGCATGTATGGTATCTAAAGAAGGTACATGTAATATATCATACCGTTACAGTGCCAAATAGAAAGATTTATAAAAATTAAAACAAAAGAAAAAAAGTAAAACTAAAACTAAAATAAAAACAAAAACAATCTAAAACAAAGAAAAAACAAAAAACTTCAACGAAAAACCCAAAAAACTAAATAAAAAAATCATAGCTTTTGTTTTATTAAAATATTAATATTTTACTTATAATTTCATTAATGAATAGTCACTTGGTGATATGATGGTAAAAATAGATGCTGTAGCTGTAGATATTGATGGTACTATTACAGATAATAAGCGACGAATATGTATCTCTGCAATAAAAGCCCTTAGAAAATTAGAAGATAATGGAATTCCTACAATTATTGTAACTGGCAATGTTGCAGATTTTGCATATGCAACTGCAGTACTAATAGGTTCAAGTGGAGGAATTGTCTTTGAAAACGGAGGAGGAATCTTTAAAGAGGACAAAAATAATGGAGAAATCCTTATTATCGGAGATAAAACCCAAGTTGAAAAAGCACACCACGAAATTATTAATCAAATTCCACATATAATGTCTTCAGCCGATAATGTTTTTAGACTTGCTGAGAAATGTTATTATAAAGATAATGTTAGAAAAGATGAACTTTCAAATGCTGTTAAAGAATTTAATGTAATAGTTTATGATAGTGGCTTTGCACTACATTTAACTGATCCTAAAATCAATAAAGGAAGTTCACTTGAAAAACTTCTTAAATGGCAAGGCATCTCTTCAAAAAATGTTATGGGCATTGGAGATAGTGAAAATGATTTGGAATTTTTAAAACATTGCGGTTTTAAAGTAGCAGTCCAAAATGCAGATGACCGTCTTAAAGAAATAGCAGATTACATATCCCCACTAAAATATGGTGATGGAGTAGCTGATGCAATAGATAAATTTGTTTTAAATAATACTATTTAAAATCCAATAAATGAAAAAAAATTATTTTAAATATAAAATTTAAAAAATCCTGTAAAGTGAGTGAAATTTATGTTATATGAATTATCTAAAATAGCTATAAATGACGTTTCCAAATATTGTGATACTTATGAAGTGTTTATAGAACAATCAAAAGAACTAGAATTAAATGCAGAAAAAACAGAACTTAATTTTGCAAAAGAAGAAATTAATTTAGGTATTGGAATTGGAGTGATTAAAGATAGTAAATTAGGCTATGCATATACTAGTAATATTAATGAAATAGAAAAAACAGCAAAACAAGCATGTCTAAATTCTAAAATAAATGAAAAAGATGAATACTTTGAATTTGCTACTGCATCAAAATTTAAAAAAGTAAAAAATACCTATGATAAAAGAATTGATGATGTTACACTTGATGATGGCAGAGATTACTTAAGTCAAATGTTTAATATTGCAAAAGAAGAGAAATGTGATGTTAGTTCAGCACAATTTTCAACAGGTTTGGGTGAACGATTAATTGTAAATTCTAATGGTCTTGAAGCTTATGATAAATCAACAGGTTTTGGAGGATATATTGCAGTTAATGCAAAAAAAGACGGAGAATTATCTAATGCATATGATGGAGAATCAAAATGTCTCTATGATTTGAATCCAGAAAAAATAGCGAAAGACAGCTGTAAACTTGCAAAAGATTCCATTGGTGGTAAGAACATTGAAACTGATGATATGCCTGTTGTTTTAAATTACCATGCAGGATCAGGACTTTTAAATAACTTTTTAAATGGAATTAGTGGAGATAATGTTTTACGTGGCAGAAGTATTCTTAAAGATAAAATTGGAGAAGATATCACTAGCAAAAATCTTTCCATTTATGATGACAATAGTTATGAAGGAGGACTTGCTTCAGCATCATGTGATAGTGAAGGTACACCATCTCAAAAAACAAAAATAGTAGAAGATGGAGTTTTAAAAGGATTTATTTATAATATTTATAATGCTAATAAGGCAGAATGTGAAAGTACCTCTAATGGTTTTAGAGAATCATATGCAGGTATCCCTGGAGTTTCAACATCAAATGTAATATTTGATTTTAAAAACATGAAAGATTTATCAGAAATAAAAAAAGGTATTATAGTAAGTAATGTGCTTGGAGCTCATACTGCAAATCCAATCTCCGGAGATTTTTCTGTAGAAGTAAGTAATGGATTTTTAATAGAAAATGGAGAAATAACAAGCCCAATAAAAAAAGCTATGATTAGTGGAAATATATATGAAGGACTTAAAAATTGTAACGGTATAAAATCTGAAATAAAACAATATGGAAGCTTCATAATTCCACAAATTATAATAGAAAATCTTAGAGTAATAGGAAACTAGAAATAAGTAGTAATGATAATAATTTTATATTACTACTCTAATCTATCTCATCAAATTTACTTAATTTATCATTTAAAATTTTAAGTCTATTTGAAATCTTATATTCTATTTTTTCCATTTCATTATTAAATAATTCTTCACATTGTTTATCTAAATTTGAAAGATTCCTATCATATTTCATCTGACTTTTACGAGCTACTACATCATATTTACTAGAAACTCTTTTATATATTTTTTCTGCTTCTGCCTCAAAGTCAAATTCTTCATCTTTTTCTTTAACCATATTATCACATTAAAATGATTGTAAAATTCTTAAGAATTTTTAAAAAAATTTTCTAATTATATACTATTTATAGATTTTATATAATATATAATTTCTTAAAATTAAGTTAATATTTATAAAATATGATTCAAGTATTTTGTAAAAAAGAGCTATACAAAAATAAAATTAGACTAATATTTTAAAATAAAACATATTATACTAAAAATTATTTTAAATAATAAATAATTTAAAAAACTAAAATAAATACGATTTCCAAACTATTTTTAAAATAAGATAAGAATATAATTATATAAAACAAATTCCACTTAAAAATATGATTGAAATAATTATTGCATGTTTTTTAGGAATACTTTTAGGTACGATTACTGGAATTTTTCCAGGAATACATGTTAACACTTCTGGTGCAATAATATTTACATTATCCCCCTATTTACTGAGTTTTTTATCTGCAGAGGTATTATGTGTTTTTCTATCATCCCTTGCAATCTCCCATGCTCTTTTAGAATTTATACCATCAATACTTCTTGGAGTGCCAGAAGAAGGAACAGCACTTACAATCCTTCCAGGCCATAGAATGGTACTAGAAGGAAGAGCTAAAGAAGCAATACGTATTGTTGCTATTGGAGGTTATGGTGCAATAATTGTAACTATAATAACACTACCAGTATTTGCCCTAACCCTTCCATATTTTCATAATATAACAAAACCATATTTATGGATTTTTCTATTAGTCGTCTCCCTTATTCTAGTTTATAAATTAAGTCACACAATAAAAGAGAGAATTTGGTCACTAATATGTTTTTTATTAAGTGGTTTAGTTGGTTGGGCAGTATTTGAAACGCCCCTTTCATCAAATTTAAGCCTTATGGCCACATTTACAGGACTTTTTGGTATCAGCACCATCATATTCAGTATTGGTGAGAATTCACATATACCTCATCAAAATCCCTTTGTAGAGTTAGAATTAAATAAAGAAAGTTTAAAAAATATTTTTCTTGGAGGAACTACTGGAGGAATACTTGGATTTCTACCAGGATTTGGTCCTGCGCAGGGAGGAATAATTGCACAAAATATTACAAAAACCACAGATAGTGATGAAAATGCAAGTAGTTTTTTAATGACCATTAGCGGGATTAATACATCAGATTGCTTATTTTCACTAATTTCAATATATTTGATTGGAAATCCTCGAAGTGGAATAGCTGTATTTATTTCATATCTAATTAATCAATTTAGTATTATTCACCTTTTACTTTTTATCTTCACATCACTAATTTCAGTATCACTATCATTATCACTTGCACTTATTATTGGAGATAAGTTTTCAAAGATTATTGAAAAAATGGATTACAATAGAATGTCAATCATTGCAATTGGACTTATGATAGTATTAGTTTATATTTTTACCATTGTTTACCATGGCCCACTATGGTATATAACACTTATTCTTATTGTAACAACAGCTCTTGGACTTATACCTCATTACCTCGGTTTAAGTAAATCACATCTTATGGGTGTTTTAATTCTACCTGCAATTATAATTTATTTTAGAATGTTTCACTAAATTAATCTTTTTTTTATAAAAAAAATCATTAATTAAATAAGAATTAAAGAAAAAAAACTAAAAAAAAAATTAAAATTAAATAATGAAATAAACAGCAATAATTGAAAAAATTTCTAATTTTAAAAAAAATAGCTAAAAATATTATTGAATAAAATTCCTTAAAACTAATATTATTTGATATTAATTTGTAATGAATAAAAATAATTAGTTTTAATTTGATTTATTGATATTAAACCTTTGATATTATTTAAATGTTTAAAATAATACTATCTTCAACAAAGTCAAAAAAAAGTAATACTTTTTTAAGAAAAAGTATTTATACTCCTTAATACAAATAAGAGTATGAAGTTAATAGAAAAAAGTATTACTAAATTTCTCAATACTCAATATATTTAATACCATAGTTAGTTTTAAAAAACTGTTAACTTCACCTATAAAAATAATTCAAGATATGTCGCCTCTAAAATCTTAAATTATTTAAAAAAATCTTTGAAAATAAATAGAAACAAAGCATATAAAATGTTAATCCATATTGAATAAAAGAATAAACATTGAAGTCCATTAAATCATATTTTTCTCTCCTATAAAACTTAAAATAACAATTATTCTTTTATTCAACATATATGGTAAAGGTAATTATTATATTAAATTATTAGTTGAGTTGATAAAATGTATTATTCTATAGTAAACTTAGAAGAACATTCTCATTTAATAAACAATACTAAAAAATACTTATTTGAAAAAATTAAAGAAGAATTTGGATTATCTTATATACCAGAATATCATTATGATATTGTTAATTTAGAAAAAACCTATATGATTCCCAAAAGAAACTCTTTTTATATTGCATTAAATTCAGATAATAAAATCATCGGCACTTTAGGTATTAGAGGGTATGATAAAAACTTTGAATTTTTCAAAGGTAAATATAGTCAAGATAAGACTGCAAGTTTATGGAGAACCTATATTGATAAAGAATATAAAAGACATAAAATTGGATCAAAACTTGTAAATATTGCTGAAGAATTTGCAAAAGATCATCAGTATAAGGAAATATACCTACATACACAAAAAGATCTAATTGAAGGATATCATTTTTGGAGTTCACTTAACTATATCAAAACAATTGAAGACAATGATACTATCCATATGGAAAAAAAGTTAAATGTTTTAAATTTAGCAGCTTTCAAAAGAAAACAATTAGCTAAAAGTATTAAAACTTAAATAACTAAATATTTTTTTAAATTAAAAAGGATAAGATTTTTTTAAATCCCCTATATCTATTTTTACTTATTAATCCCTTAATCTACATTTTTAAAATTATTGATTAATATTGAATATAAATTCCACATTTAATTAAAATAAATTTGATTATGGCTAATATATAGAAAATGTATGAATTTAAAAAAAAATTGAAAAAGAAAAAATATAAGAATTTAAAAAATAATTGGAAAATAAATTTGTATTTACAAATATTTCCTACATATCACATAATTAAATTATAAAATAAATAGTATTGATTAAATAGGAATATTAATTCAAAATTTCATATTTACATTCAAAACTATAAAAATAATTAATGCTATATTTAAAATAGTTAAATGAAATTTGAGTGGAAAAATAAGAGACTTAAATTAAAAATTTTTAAAAATAATCTGAAATTTTAAAAAAAAACTGAAACAGTTTATTTATACAATACCATAGTTAAAAATCCAAAATGATCTGGAGCAAATATTAAAATTAACTGAAGAGTAATGATAATAACAATTAATGTTCCCATATAAATCATTTCAGGTTTAGCTACAACACTTCTAACATATAACATATCAGAATTATCAGATAATCCACGAGCCAACATTGTATAATAAGTTCTTTCACCTTTCTCATAAGCTTTTAAAAACATCATAGCAATTGTATAACCAACTTGTTTAACTCTCCATTTATAAGGAGTGATTTTACTGAAAATATCAAAATTACGGGATCTTTGACTAACTCTAATAGATTCAAGTTCATCTACGAAAATAAATAAAAACCTAACCATAATAGATAAAATCATTGCAAAATCCCTAGGCATACCTAATTTTCTCAATGACTGTACAATCTCATTCATAGGACTTGTAGAGGATAAGACGACAATTGCAGTTAATGAGACTATTAATCTTGCAGTTAAAATAATCGCCCAATTAAGACCAGTGTCAGTTATATGAAGCCAAGAGAAAGGTCCTTGCCATATTACATTACCTGTATGAACAAATGGTTGAAAAATAATAATAAAACCTGCAAATGGAAGTAACATAGCAATTCTTTTAAAAGAATCTTTATAAGACAATCCTGCAATATAAATTATAACAAGTAAAAATATTTCTAAAACAAGCGGGATCAATAATTGAGTAGAACATACACAATAGACAATTATCATTAAAACAGATATAAGCTTAATACGGCCTTCCAAATTATGAATCGGAGAATCCATCCCACTTAATGCATCTAAATCTAAACTTTGTGAAATATCCATATAATCCCTATAAAAAAAATTATATATAAATTTATGAATTTGATAAAAGTAAATTTTATATCAAAAAAGTATTACTAATAAGCTAATTTATGAAAAAAAGTAATACTAAACTAATTTAAGGCAGGTAATTACATAATATGTTTTTAATACTTAATAAAATCATAAGAATAATAAGTTTGTATTTGAATATTTTTTAAAAATTAAAATAACTTAAGTTTTTAAAGTGCTAAATTTAAATGTCTAAAAAAATAAAATAAAAAAATATCTTATAAAATTAGTTAATAATAAAACAGATAATTAATATAGCATTAGTTTATTGGTTATTAAATACATTGATTACTACTAACTAATTTAAAAAATATTTAAAAGGTATATTATATATTAAACTAATTTTTTCTCAATACAAAAGCTACACCATATGCTAACAAGAGTGTAACTATAACCCCAATAATAAGTGCTGCAATTTCACCAATTGAAGTATCTCCAAGAGTGTAATCAGGCATAGGAGATTGGAAGCTGAAAGTTGAACCTTCTAAACTTTCAGGTACTTTTGAATCTTCTGCTGATTTTTCAAGCCCATCAGGATCGCTTGATGCTAAAAATGGTGATAAACATGCTATTACAACACAAATTACAATACCTACAATTATTAAATTTCTAGTTTTAATATCCATATTTACACCCCAGTAGCTTTATTCCATAATAAAAGGTCAGGTCTGAATTTTTCAAGAGCATATATTACAATAACAGTAAGTACAGCCTCAATCACACCAATGAAAGCATGATAAGTTCCCATTGCTACAAGTCCTGGAACAAGTGGGAAAGTTCCTGCTAAAGTCATCTCAACAGCACATGCAAGAGAAGATACAAGTGTTGCAAGCCATGCTCCAAGTGCAATAGAAGGGTATTGGCCAATAAGATTTTTTAATCCTTTAAATGTGTATAAACCTACACATCCTCCTATAATACCCATATTTAAAACATTTAAACCTAAAGTTGTAACTCCACCATCCCCAAAGAGTAATGCTTGAAGAAGAAGTACAACGAAAAATACAATTATCGCTGCTTCTGGAGCTAAAAATACAATAGCAATTAAAGTACCTCCAACCATATGTCCACTAGTACCGAAAGGAATAGGCATATTCATAGACATAATAGCGAAAATACCTGCTGCTAAAACTGCCATTAAAGGCACTTTTTTTTCATCCAAATTATTTCTCGCCCATTTTTGTGCAAAGTATAATGCTATTATTAAAATTACATAATATATAGCACATTGCCACAATGGTACAAAACCATCAGGTACATGCATTATTTATTTCCTCCTTAATTAAAAATATAAAAATTTTTTAAAAAAAATTTCCACATATGAAAATAATACTTAAAAGTAATACTTTTTAATAAAAAGATTACAATAACATATAAATAGTAATACTTTTTTAAAAAATTTAACTAAAAAAGTAATACTTAATTATTACTTAAATTTCTTAATTTTGAAATTAAAAAAATAAATATCCATATTTTTTAAAAATATTACCTCCATAATTAAATATATTAAAAAAAAAACTATATAAATCTTATTAAAGTATTACCCTATAATTAGAATAAATAAAAAAAGTATTACTAAAAATTTTATCTAAAAAGAGATTATATGCTTATAAATTAAAAAATATTCAATAAATAGTATAAATAATTCTAGTAATCATATATAGAATAATAAAATATAAATAAAAATAGATTTATTAATTATATTAAAAAATAAAATATTATATGAATTAAAAAGAATTAATTAATAAAAAAAATTAAAAAAAGTATTAAAACAAAGAGAAAAAATAAGAAAAGTAATATTTTTATATATTTTAATAAAAACTAAACAAAAATATGTTTATTGAAAAAATAGATAACCTAAAAAATAAAAATAAAGAAAATAAGAAATTGAGATTAAATAAAAAAACTGAAAAAAAATTAATAAAAGCTTAAAAATTTTAAAAAAAACATACAAATAAAATCTAAATTAAGATAAATAATATAATATAATATAATAATTTAAGAATACTTGAATAAATAATTAATAATAATCAAATAAGTAAGTAAGAATAAGTGAATAAAAAAATTAACAAAACTTGTATAAAATAAATAAATAAATAAAAAATTAGTGTGAAATATACTATGGAAAAATATGGATAAAATGAAAGTTGAAGATTATTTTAACAAAGAAAAATGGGAAAGATGGGTTAATTCTGTTAGTGAAAACTTTAACGGAATAAAAAAAAATAGTAAAATAGGTATTGCTATATCCAGTTATCCGGAATATGGAATATTACTTACAATAGGTAAAAAAAATATTGAAGTAGAAATTAAGGAAAATAATGCTAATCATCATATTAATATTAATGAAATGGACATAATTTTTGAAATAGACCCCTATGACTTAGATCTAGTCCTCATTGAAGGAAACTTTTCAAACTTTAGAGAGCTTATTAACAATAGAAGAATTGGAATGTATAGTGTAAGTGAGCTAACAAGCCTTATTGATAAGGGATATAGTCAATTTATGGCAAAACTTGGATTTTACTTTAAAGATAGTACTAGTCCATTATCTTAAATGATTATTATAAAAAAATTAAAATAAAATCTAAATATTATAAAATTAAAGCTAATATAAATCTAAAAATTTATTTAAAAACATAAAATAATATATTTATTATAAATAAGAATATATATTATAATTATTCATTCAACATTAATGAAAAAGTCATAAAGATAGACTATCTGGATATGTGCTATCGCTTCAACAATTTTTGTACTAAATACAAGAAAGTTCCATCATATGTGATGACGAATCAATCAAAAAAGAAAACGGATTTCACATTATTCGTTTATTACCTAGCTAAGATTTGTTCTTTCCTTTATAAGGAAAAATATCTACCGGATTATTGCATTTTTAACACGAATGAGTTGAAATCCGCGAAAAAAACTGCTTCAAAAACCGATAAAACACCACCCTACATCAACTGCTAAAAAAACACCAAAGTTGACCACTTTATACAAGAGCCAGCCACACTTGTACACCACAGCAACAGGGTTAGGACAGAATTATTTATGGAGCTGCGGCGCCAATATGCTTCAGCAGTTATTCAAAAAATTATTGAATAAAACCATACCCGAGGATTATCTCATCACGGTTTGCGGTACTACCACCAAGGGAACTGGACATAATCAGTTGAAGACTGGAGTCGCCGCAGTCGGCAAGAAATACGGAGCCAAGTTCAAAGTAGAATTCAAGAACTTCTCTGATACGGGAAAAACCATTGACGAGCGTTTTAAAAACATAGGAAAGCTCTTGGAAAAATCCAATGTTGCCATTGGATTTCACATAGGTTATCAGGGATCAGGTGCGAAAGCATCCGGTGAAATCTTCGGTCACTATGAAGTCATCGACATAATTGATGTGAAAAACAGGAAAATCAGAGCCTTAAATTCATTAGGGTACAAATTGAATGAATGCCTACCAGAGACACCTGCAATGGAGGTCATTTGATTTGCAGGCTCATTACTGTGCCCAGACACCGGGCGGACAGCCTGCTGTAATGATAATCACAAAGGTGGAATAAACATGATAATGAAAATCGAAGCCGAACTCCTAAACATCGCGCAAAAATTATTAAACATTGCATATGAACGTGAAGGCGCGACAGACAGAGTAATCAAACTACAGGTCAGAATAAATACCTACCGGGCAGAAACCAACATCCATGATAAAGACGCTGTTTTTGAAAACGGTTACTGCCAATAAAATTTATTCATTTTTCTCTTTTTTTATTTTAAATAATTATTTATAGTATATACAATAAACTTACTATTAAATTAAAATAATAGTAAGGGAAAATTATGTCTATACGAGTTACCGAAAGAAGCTTGTATCCTCCATTAAGTGGTTATCTAAAAGAATTAGGATTCAATAGTGTTTCAGAAATTAAAGATAATAGTGGCCAATTAGATATATTAGCTATTAAAGAAGAAAAGAAATTTGTTATTGAAGTAAAAATTGGAGACCCTCAAGAAAAAATTATTAAAGGATTAGAACAAGCATTAAAATATGCAAAAGATAATAATACTAATAATGTAATTGTTATTAACTTTCCTGATTCTATAAGAACCGTAGATATCTCAACATTAGATGCGAAAACACTAACAACAGTCACTAATACTTTCTCTGCTCATGAATTTTTAATTGAATCAAAGGATGTTTGTCCAAAATTATTATTTGATGAATTAAATGACCTAATTTTAACAAAAAGAAAAATAAATGATGTAGATGTAAATCTCGTTATTCGTGCAATATCTGAGGCAATTAATCAAATTAATAACACACTAAGAAATTTAAACAAAAAAGATATCGACAATCTTATTAAATTAATTACAGGTAAATTAGATTTATTTTTGGCATTATCTGAACTAAAAAAAGAAGAAGAAATACAAAATATGACATTAAATTTAATAAGTTATCTTCTTGTTAACCAAATGTTATTTTATCACATCTTTAGTAAAAAATCTCAACGAATACCTGAGTTAACTAGAATTCATACATTACATGATCTTAAAATACAATTTAATAATATCACAAAAATAGATTACAAATCTATCTATCAAATTGATGTCCTCTCACGATTACCTGAAAATACTAAAATAATTAGTTCATTAAATTTAATTATTGATTTATTTGAAATTGTTAAACCCGAATTTGTTGAACATGATTTAATTGGACGACTATTTCACGATTTATTACCTTATGAAACCAGAAAAATATTAGCTGCGTTTTATACTAATCCTGTGGCTGCGGATATATTAGCAGGATTATGTATTAATTCATCAAAAGATAAAGTTATTGATCCTGCTTGTGGAAGTGGAACACTACTTGTATCTGCTTATAAAGAAAAATTAAGATTAGATGAAGAAAAAACTAATAAAACTGAACTACATCATTATTTTGTTGAAGAAGAAATTACTGCTATAGACATAATGCCTTTTGCAGCTCATCTAACAGCTATTAACTTATCATCTATGAATATTGAAACACCTTCAGATAATTTAAATGTTGGAGTAATGGATTCTTTAAGTTTATCTAATAAATTAAAAAATAAAAATGTTTATAAAATGGAAGAGTTTTCAAGAGAATTACAAACAACAATTGATTTATTTGGTAAAGGAACTCAAACTGCCCTATCAAATTACACTAGTACAGAAAGTTCAGGTGCGGTTACCGCAGATTCAAAAGGGTCTGGATTTAAAATAAGAAAAAATAGTTTTGATACTGTAATTGCAAATCCTCCTTTTTCAGATAGAGAAAAAATGCCTAATGATTATTTAAAAGTTCTAAATAGCTATTCTGAACTTACTGATAAATGTGGTTCTCAAATAAATTTATGGGGATATTTTTTAGCATTAAATGAATTATTATTAAAGAAAAATGGAGTTTTTGGATTTATTATACCAATTAATATTTTTAGAGGTGTTGCAACTCAAAAAATTAGAGAATATCTCTTAAACAATTATACAATACAATATGTAGTCAAGACTGGAAAAAATACCGCATTTAGTGAAAAAGCAAGTTTACGTGATATTATAATAGTGGCAAAAAGAAAAGCTCCAAAACCATCTAGTAAATTTAAATTTGTCATTATCAATGAAGATTTGCATGATTTAACATTTTTAGATGCGATAAATATCTCTAAATATATTAAAGAAGAGATATTAGTCACTGGTTTAAATATAGATATGATAGAGCTTAGACATCAAGTATTGTTTGATAATATTGATAATTTAATGCCTATATTTGGATTAATGAATACAAAATCAAGTAAAATACTTGGAGAATTTAACAATGTAATTCAACAAAAAATTGGCCATCTTCTTAAAAAGATGGATAAAAAGATAGCACTTGAAGGATTCAGACCAGTTCCAGCAGGCAGCAACGACCTACTTTTTATAACTAATAACTTTAAAGAAAATAGAATCAAAAAAGCTTTTTTAACCTTAAAAGAGGAAACTAAAAATGAAGTGACTGCGGTTATAAAGGATTTACCTGATAAAGAATTTATTTTTCCAAAAAATATATTAATTAAAAGTATGAGAACTGGTACAGATGTTAATTCAATGAATATAGAAGATAAGTTAGATTATATAATTACACAACCTACAGACGATTATCCTATGCTTTTAAATTTATCAAAGGTAAAAAATAAAGAAGAGTGGAGTTATAAAAATTATTGTAAAGAAATTAATAGTAAATGGACATATATGGTTACATCACGAAGATTCAGACCAAATTCTAAAAATACATTTCTTTTTGCTTTTTATAGTGACACTCCATTTGTTCCAAATAATTTATTTAAAATAATTAGGATGGAAGAAACGGAAGCGAAGATTAATACATTATTCTTAAACAGTTCAATAGGTATCTTAAATTTAATATTATTAAAAGAACAAACAACTGAATCTTATACTGATATACAACAAGGTGATTTAAAGAATTTCGATATTATTGATATAAACAAATTAGATGAGGAAACCATAGAAGACCTTCTTGATCTGTATGATGAATTAAAAGATAATGAATTTAGGTCATTAGTTGATCAATTTACCGAACAGACAAAAAATAGGATTAAACTAGATACTAAATTATTAACAATTTTAGGATTTGAAAGGAAAGAAATAGAAGCATTACTACCTCAAGTATATGAAGCAATTAGTTATGAATTAAGGAATGGTTAAATATGTTCGATTATACCATCATTGAAGAAACAGATATTGATGATATCATAGATTTTCTCGCTGAGACCGAGACCCATATAGAAATGACAACATTATTTGATGAGTGGAGAGGCTTCGCTTATTATTATGGAGATAAGATCGGTATTCCTGATAATAACATCGACGAATTCGGCGTAATCGCGGGTGTGTTCATGACAGGCCAATTTGAGAAAAAACCTCCCCACCGGATCTAGTTCAAGCTTATGAAACATTCTGGGGATTAAATGGGATCAGCGATGAGACCAAGGCGAAACTCATGTTTGAATACATTGTGAATTGTTTTATAAAAGAATAAAATATTTATGTTTGACAACATATATTAGATTATTATAATACTTTATTAAAGAAATCATATAGTTTTATAGTCAACTAACTAATTACATATTATAATCATATAGTAAAATATGGATTTCTTTTAAAAGAAAGGTAATTGAAGTTCACAAAAAAAATTAAGTGATTATATGAGAACATTAAACAAGATTGGAGAAGTAGATAAAATTTCCACTAACTCATCTATTGATGAACTTTTAAATGGAGGAGTTGAAAAAGGAGTTATAACCCAAATATTTGGATCTCCAGGTTCTGGAAAAACAAATATTGCTTTACAACTGTCAGTTGAAGTATCAAAAATGGGAAAAAAAGTAATTTTTCTTGACAGTGAAGGAGGAATATCAGTTGATAGAATCAAACAAATAGCTAAAGATTCATTCGATGAAGTAGCGAACAATATAATCATTTTAGAACCTACTACCTTTGAAGAACAAAGTGATGATTTAATAATAGCTGAAACATGGTTGAAAGATAATAAAGATGAAGTTGAACTTATTGTTATTGATTCTGCCGTTGCATTATATAGGATAGAAGATAGGAATTCATCTAAACTAAATAAAGAGTTAGGTAAACAAATGGGACAACTTTCAAGAATGGCTCGAAAATATAACATTGCAGTTCTCCTAACCAATCAGATATACTCTGCATTTTATGATGAAGATAATAATGGGGAAATAAAAGCAGTAGGTGGAACTATACTTCAATACTGGAGTAAAGTAGTAATTCAACTTGAAAAATCAGATATTATTGGCCAACGAGTAGCTACACTCAAAAGACATACTGCAATTGCCGAAGGTAAAACCGTTAAATTTAAAATTACAGAAGATGGAATTGTTTAAAAAAATAATAAACTATTTTTTAAAGATAAAATAATCAAATAATATTTTAAATAACAAAAAATCGATTAAAACAATATTAAAATTAAAAATACAATGCAAATAGATAAAAAAATTAAATTTTAGGCTCTAATTTTTTAATAAATAATGCCATAAAAATAATAATCATAGGAAAAAACAATCCATAAATAATATACAATGCAATAGGAGGCATAAGTGCACCTACAACTGTTGATGCAGCTATAAGCATTATAAGAAATACAACTGGCGCTAAAACAACCAAAAAAGTATAAATCATAATAAATCCATTTAATTTTTGAGCATAATTTTTTAATTTAATTCTCATGTCAAGTGAAATATCCTCTGCTATAATAAATAAACTCTCTGAAAGATTAGACCCTAAATTTTTAGTCGAAATAATCTGTTGATTTACACGTCTTAAACCATTAGAATCAACACGAATTGACATATTCTTTAAAGCCTCATCAAGAGACCTGCCATATTGAACTTCATTAATTACCCTATTATACTCATAGGACAATATACCATAATCCGACTTTACAATAGAAAGTAAAGTATCATTTAAACCTTTACCTGCTTTTAACTCACAAGCCATATGTCTAAGAGCAAAAGGTAGTTCACTTGAAATGGAAGAATATAAATTTTTCTTTCGAATAATAGGTAATTTAATAATAAAATATATTATCATTATAATAAACAATACTATTATAAAAGCAAAATCCATTGATAAGAAAATAGAAAGTGTAATAAAAAGTAAAATTAGTATAAATCCTAGTTTTTTAGGATTGAAATTGATTTTATCTTTAAATATTATTTGACTTTTAGAAAGTCTATATGTTAAATTTTCAAATAAATAATCATTGTTTAAATCCTCACCATATAAATTACTTCTTTTATAAGAATCATATGAATTATTTTTAAAATTTTTATTTAAATAAGTTCTAAAATCAGCGAATAACGGATTTTCTTTAATGATATCCTTATTTTCCCCGATATTTTCATGATGAAAATTATCCTTAAAATAATTAGAATGGTTAAATTCTTCTAAAGACGTATATTCTGCATTTTTATCATAAGTCTTAGAAATTGTTTTTTTATTTGAAAGATTAGATTTATTATAATTTATAAACAAATTATTAGCTAACTTATATAAACTATAAAATAAATCAATACCAAAGTTAATTATAATTAAAAAGGTCTCCGTAATTTTTATAAAAAAATCATCTATCATTTAAACCAACATAAAACATTAAATAAAACAATTAGGTCTTTGTATTAAATCATCTAAAACCTTATCAGAATTAATGTAATAAGATTCCAAGATTTTACTAACCAATTTATTTGATCTATAATTATTTTTAGCCATTAAATCAAAAACAGATTTTCTTTTATTAATTTCAAAATCTATTTCAGCTTTTGTAAGACCTTTCATACTCGCTAAAATCTCAAGACTTTTTGATGATATACCAACCTTCTCAAATTTATCATAAGAAGGATTCCACCTAAACAATTCATTTAATTGAATATTACCTTCACCTAAGCCCACCACTTCAGACAATTCTGTAACCCTTCTATAAACCATACCATTAGGAAGATAAATTCTTTTTTGCATTAAAATAAAATCAAGGGAAGTTATCATGATTTTAGGAACATTCATAGGAGGATTAACTAAACGACTAATAGTTTCTCTTCCATTGTTTGCGTGTAATGTACCAAAACCAGAGTGTCCAGTATTAAGTGCTGTAAAAAGAGTTATAGCTTCACTTCCACGAACCTCCCCAACAATTATTCTATCTGGCCTTTGTCTTAAGGCATTTTTTAACAAATCATCCATATTCAATTCTCCCTTACCTTCAATATTAGCAAGGCGTGTTTCCATTCTTATAGTGTGTTTATGTGGAATTTGAAGCTCAAGAGTATCTTCAATACTAATAATTCTCTCTTTAGGATTAATTAATCCTGCAAGAGCATTTAAAGTCGTAGTTTTACCTGAACTCGTACCTCCAGAAATAAGAATATTGGAAGATTTTACCCCCAAACCATCAATAGCCAACCACAAAAAACTAGCAAGCGTAGAATCTAATGTATTAGAATTTATCAAATCAATAATAGTATAAGAATCCTGTTTAAATTTACGTATAGTTAAAGTAGGTCCATCAGCAGATATAGGAGGAAGAGTACCATTTACTCTGGAACCATCTTTAAGTCGACCATCAAATATTGGAGATTCACTGTCAAATCTACGATTGTTAGACCTTGCAATAGAGTCAATTATGCGAATAATATCAACATCCCTATCAAATATAAGATTTGTCTCCATCATTCCATGATTTCTATGATATACATAGACGGGCTTATTAGACCCTATTACCATTATCTCTTCAAGATCATCATCTAAAATTAAAGGATTAATTAAGCCATAACCATTAATATTTTCATATATTCTTAAAGACAAATCTTCTAGATAATTAATATCCATATTTTCATTAAATTTTTCTTTAAGTATATTTTTTATATCTTGAACTTTTGCAATTTCTTTTGTTTGTTTAGATGATATAGCCAAATCCACAAGCTGACTTCTGATATTTTCTAGTAAAATCTCCTCATCAGGAGAAAAACTCTTATGATTAACCATATAAAATGGAAGCAGATTGTTTTCTCTAAAAATATTATCCTTATTCAAATACCCTTCATCTTCCTCTATGAATTTTAAATCATCAATCCAATTTATTGAAAAATCTGAATCTGAAAAATCATCATCATTTAAATTAGAATAATTGAATTCTTCCCCATCTATCATATAATCATTAAAATTGTTATCTTCCTTATAATCATTATAATCTTCATTAATATGATCATTTAAATTGTGATTATGAGGTATAAGAAAGTTTTCATAATCTAAATTATTTATGGAATTTTTTGGAAAATGAGTTTTATCTTTAAATGATTTCATAATTAAAGAGTGTATTTAAGTTTAAAAATATTTTATTATTCCTTTTAAAAAAATAGTCTTTAATTAAAAATAAATTAGAAAACTAAAATAATTCATATATTTAATAAATTGAAAAATTAGTATAAATTAAAAATTTTATAATAAATTAAAATGAAAATGAAAAATAAATTAGAACTTAGTAAATAAATAAAAAAATAAAAATTAGAACTTAATAAATAAATAAAAAAAATAAAATAAAAATTAGAACTTAATAATGAAATAAAAAATAAAAAATATTAAAAGGAAAATTAAATAATTTCATAAATCATTCTAAGTGCATCAAGTAGGCCATGAGAATATTCAATGCATCCAAAAGCTGTTCTAAAATCTTCTTTTTCGAGATAATATTTAGAATCATTTTTATAATCAATAGCTCTTGAGTAAACTTCTTTTTCTAAAGGAGTAAAATCAATATTTTCAACTTCTTTTAAATTTCTCTCAAGCTTTGAAATATCTATTTCAATCTTTTCTTTTGTTTCTAGTTCATTCATAATATCACAAAAAAAGATTAACAATTTAATCCATACGTTTTTTACGTCGAATAATTTTTTTAGTTTGTGTCTTATTGTCCATATCATGAAGGTCCTCTGGAGGAGTGCTTAAATCAAATGGTTCATCACTTAAAGTTTTTTCATCTATGATAATTGGATCTTCCTCAACACCATCATAATCTTTATTAAGTAATGATCCATTAAGTTCTTCCTCATTAAATAATGGTTCAAACTCTCCTTCGGATTTTTTATCCCTTTTAAGTTTGGTATTATCTTTATCTTTTAATCCTCCTTCATAATCAATAGAAGAATCTTTATTAGATTTATTTACTTTGGATGATAAAAATGACCTTAGATTTGATCTAGTGCCTTCTGATTTTTCTTCCTCCCTACTTTTTTTATCTTCTTCATCCATTTCATCTAATCTATCCAAATCAATAGTTGAGTTAAGTTTTTTATTGGTTTCCTTTTTAGATAAAGCAACAGGTCTTTTTATAAATCTGTATTTTTCTTCTTCAGTGACTTTATATACGTAGTATACTCTCTGAAAGACTGTAATATATGATGCTATAAGAAGTGCTATTAATATATATAAGAAATATTTATTACCATAATAAGAACCAATACAAGAACCGACCACTAAAATAATTAATCGTACTGCACGTTCTGCAATACCTACTTCACACCGAATACCTTTAGATTCTGCCCTTGCCCTTACATAACTTATAGTTAATGCAGAATGAACAAGAAGTACACCTATTAACCAATCACAATATCCACCAAATACAATACCTATTATTATGATCCCATCAGAAAATCTATCCATAGTTGAATCTAAAAATGCACCAAAATCTGATGTTCTATTGTGAAACCTAGCAACTGCACCATCAAGGACATCGAATAAACCATTTAATAGTATAACAATAGCCGCCCCTAATAAATAATGTTTCGCAAATAATATTGCTGATAGAATAGCAAATAACGGAGATATAAGTGTTAATATATTAGGATTAACATTTAATCTTTTAGCAATAGGATTCAAAATCTTTGTTAAATAAGGTCTTAAATTTCCAAGCATATAACTTATTTTATATTTTAATATTTATTAAATTTTAGTTTTACAATGCAAAAAAAATAGAATAATTTTTAAAAAATTTTGAGAGTGGGACACAAAATTTTTTATAAATTTTTCTCAACATTAAAAAAAAAAATAATTAAAATTTTTAATTTTTTATATATTTTTCTTATTTTAAGTATTTTTTCTATTTA
>NZ_CAJOKH010000017.1 GCF_905235195.1 uncultured Methanobrevibacter sp.
ACAAAAAAAATATTTAAAACTTTAGAATAAAAGAAAGTTGAAAATATATCAATAATTAATTTATTTTCTTCTACTTTTATTCCATCCTATTTTTTTATAGCTTAAATAAGAATAAAAAAATGTTTAAAATTATTGAAAAAAGGGTGTTCGTCAAAATATATTTTTTAATAATACCTTTTATATTTTAAAATAAAGGATTTATTGAGATTTTAGAAAGAAGTTTTAGACATTAAAGGGACCCTTAAATTTTTTTTTAAAACTATCTTCTGTTTTTAAAATATTTTCTATTATATATGTACTTTTTTAAATATCATTATTTGTTATAAAATAATATTATAATTATGATGAATGATGAATTATTTATCCGATTTTGTAATGAGAGACATATCCGTCCAAGTACTCGTGAGGGATATGTGTCTGCTCTTAAATGTTATTGTAATTTTTGTGGTAATGATTTAGTTAGTCTCTTGTCGGAGGCCAAAGATGATGAATTGAATAAGATTAATTTTAATAATCGTCGAGTTAAAGAAAGATTAATATCATTTCGTCGTTTTCTCTTTGAAAGTGGTAAGTCCAGAGTATTATTAGGACTTACTATGTGAAGGTAAGAACTTTTTATGTACATTTTGGTGTTGAATTGCCGGTTTTACCAGAAATTCGAAATAAGGATAAGTACGAAGTTAGTTATTTTGATTTACCTAATCGTGAAGATATTCGCAAGGCAATTTCCATATCTGATTTAGATTTGCAAGCCATCATATTATTTATGGCAAGTAGTGGTACTGCAAAGGCAGAAGCTTTGAGTTTAACTGTTAAAGATTTTATTAATGCTTGTAGGGATTATTACAGTTATGATAGTGAGGACTTGTCCTTTATTTTAGATTCCTTATCCAAGCGTGATGATGTAGTTCCTACTTTTTATATTAAATGTATTAAAACTGATAAGTTTTATTATACTTTTTGTACTCCCGAGGCCTATAGTGTTATTGTTAATTATCTAAGTCTTAGACCTAATCTAAGTTTGGAAGATAAACTTTTTGATTTTACTCATTCAAGGTTGTTAAGTTCCTTTCAGAATATTAATGATAGTTTAGGTTGGGGTTTTAAGTGCAAATATAGGTTTTTTAGAACCCATACTCTCCGTAAGTTTCATGCTTCTAATATCGGTTTATTTGCTGAGTATGTTGATGCTCTTCAGGGGCGTAGTAAAAATAGTATTCATGATACCTATATTAAGACTAAACCCGATAGGTTAAAAGAGATGTATATTTCGGTTATGGATAATGTTATAATTAATAGAAAGAATTTTGAAAATGTTAATCAAGAATTTAACATTACCATTAATGTTTTCTTATCTGGTAAAGAATATAATATTATGTGAATTTTAATTTAAAGACAAGAGTATTTATTTTAATTTTTAAATTTTTAGTTTATTTTATCTTTATTTTTATTTTTTTTATTTTATTTTTTTATTAATTAGATTCTTTTAATTAGAAGCATTATTATTAAATTTGAGTTTAATATTTCCTTATTATTTATATTATTCTTTTAATTAAGCCATTATTTTTTTAATTTAGTTTATTATTTTGTTATCATTTATATTATTCTTAAATTAATCCAAAATTTAATTTAAGTTAAAGTTTATTTTTGTATAACTCAGTCTTTTTAATTAAAATCATTATTTTTTTTAATTTATTTTTATAAAATCCTCTTATGAAATAGTCAAAAATTTTAAAAAATATATTTTGATTATTATTAAAATATCTACGAATAACTAATAATCAACATAATTATGAAGATATTAATTAAATTTAATATATACTCATTTTAATCTATTTTTTTATAGAAAACTTATATTAAATGAATCATTTTTTTAAGTAAAATATAGTTTTTTGATTTGGAAAAATGTAGTAAATAAAATTTTTTAGTATTATTCAAAAATTAATTGAAAAACATGGAAAAAATAATTGGAATATAAAAAAATGACTATTAAAAAATAATATAGTTATAGCCTGCTAAGAGTAACCCACCTTCTGTTTAACAGTATTCGTCTACGCAAATTACCCTGCCTCATACAGTATTTCATCAGCATGTTTATTCTTGCATCCTATAGAATGGCCGTTTCACCGATCCTTATAATGTCACTCAGTTAAACATCATAGTCATCCATTAAAAGACGTGTCGTTTCTGCTCCAGAGTCATACTTCTCAGCATATGCTTTTAAAACATTATAGTTCTGTAATGATGGATGGAGTTTCCTTAGTCTGTAACCAGCAACTGTCTTTAGCTTGCTATAACTAATAGTATTATATTATTACTATGTAATAAAATTGATTGATTGTAAAATAAGAAATAATATATTTTTAAAATATATTTAAGATTTCTTAATATAGATAAAAACAGATGAAATAAGATAAAAATAATAGTAGCAGGGCCTAGATTTGAACTAGGGCTCTCGGGGTTATGAGCCCCGCGGGATCACCAGACTACCCCACCCTGCTATAAGATAAAATAAGTATAATATCTAAAATGATACAATATAATTTTAATTTTGATAGTATATAAAGGTTTTGTAAAAACCATTTTTATAAAAAAAAGAGTTAATCTAAAATGAATTTAGTAAAAAGTAATTATAATGATTTAATCTAAAAAAAATAATTCTTAAAAAGTAATAATAAAAATTTAATCTATAAAAAATTAATGAATTAAAAAACAATACAATAATTAATTAAAAAAAGTAAATAAAAATTAAAATAAGAAAAATTAAAAATAAATAATTTAAATAAATTTTAATAAAAAATTTAAAAAATAAATTATTTATTAAAGCTAATTAGTTTTTTTTATCATCTTCAATAGCTTGAATCCTTTCATCTAATGAATCTAATCTTTCATTAGTATAATCTGAAAATTCATCAACTCTTTTTTCAAGATCTTCAATAGATCGATTAGTAGAAACCCATTTTTTTTCTAAAGCACTTAAATCATTTTTAGTTGCAAGAGACCACTCTTCAATAAGTTGATCACTTTTTTCATCTAAAAATGCATCTATTTTTTTAGAAAAGGCATCTGTACTAAATGAAGACACATCATATTCATTGATTTTGCCTTTAACTTTTGATGCGAAATTTTCGCCAGATCCCCCATCAAAACCAAAATTAACAGATTTTGGTAAAGTATTAGGGACATTTAAATTGAATCCCTTGAAATCTCCTGAATTAGATAAAATGAAGTAATAAACTAAACATAATATAGCGACGATTAAAATAAAAATCGCGATTACTCCTAAAAAATCCATCTAAATTACCTCCTTTATTTTTTAGAAATTTTTTTCTCTTTTTCTTCAATTTCTTTAAGCATTTTTTCTAATTTTTTCTGTTCAGTTTGAGCTTCGAGACGAGCTAATCTTTCATTAATTTCAGTATGTTTATAACCTATATCATTCATTAAATCTGATGTAGATTGTCTAATTTGTGAAAGATTCTCTTGTTGTTCTTGGGGAAGCGGTATAGGATTTTCCATTAATCTTTTAGATTCCAAATCCTTTTCAACCATAGCCATTTTTTTAAGTTCAATCTCTTTTTCAATTAATGTTATTTCGTTTTTAGATTGTGAAGATTTTCTCCATTGAGTCATAACAACAATAATTAAAATCGCAAAGATTAAAACTAAAATCAGAATAAACAACTGATTTGGTATCATCAAACTTTCCATAATATTCCTCCACGATATTGTAGATATAAATATATTATCTATTTAAAAGTATATAAAAATTTTGAAAAATATATAATAAAAATAATATTACTTAAGTAAAAATATTTTAAGATAAACTCTTAAAAACAAAATTAAATTTTAAAAAATTTTCAACTTTATAAAGTATAATTATAAATAATTATTATAATATATTATCTAAATTATATATTAATATAACTATAATTTAATAAAATTCATAAATTAAAATTTCAAAGATTTTTTAAAATATAATTAAAAAAAACTTTAAAAAATTAAGGTTAAGGTAAAATGTTAGAAGTAGATGAATTAGATTCATATATTAAAGCAGGGAAAATAGCTTCCGATGTAAGAAATAGAGCTGTGAAACTTATTAAAAATGGAACTGCAATAATTGATTTAGTTGAATTTGTTGAAGGAGAAATTCTTAAAAGTGGTGCAGGAATTTCATTTCCATGTAATGTAAGTATTAATGAAATAACTGCACATTATACTTCCCCACTAGGTGATGAAAATAAAATAGTAACTGGAGATTTAGTAAAACTAGATTTAGGTGCAGAGGTAAACGGATATATTTCAGATACAGCAATTACTGTAATGGCACCAGGTGATAATTTAGAGGAATTATATGATGAAGAAACATTAGAACTAAATCAAAATATTATTGATGCATCAGCAGATGCACTTGAAGCTGCAATTAGTACTGTTAGAGCAGGAGTTGAAATTGGTCAAATCGGTAAAGCAGTTGAAGATGCTATTCATGCTCACAAACTTAATCCTATAACTAACCTTACAGGCCATAGCTTACAACATTGGAATCTACATGCAGGAATTTCCATACCTAATTATGATAATGGAAGTAATGTAAAATTAGAAGAAGGTCAAGTAGTTGCTATAGAACCATTTGCAACTAAAGGTATTGGAATTGTAGAGGATATTCCAGGATCATATATATTTTCATTTATGAAAAATAAACCATTTAGAATGAAACATGACGAGAAGGTATTAAAGTATATTAAGGAAAATCACCAATACCTTCCATTTTCATCAAGATGGTTAACAAAAAACTTTAATGAAAATAGGTTAAATGCATCTATTAGAAACCTTTCAAGAGCAATGGCAATATACCCCTACCATCCATTAAAAGAAAAAACTAATTCATGGGTTTCACAAAAAGAGCATACAATTATTGTAGAAGAGGATGGTTGTACTGTTACAACACTATAAACAAAATTTTGAATTTTTATAATTTTAGATTATAATAAATAATAAGCTTATATTTTAATAATTTTAGATAACACAAAATAATAAGTTTAGATTATAAATAATCTATTTAATAAAGTTATATAAACTCATTATGTGAATTCTATACTTTATTTATGTTTTTCATCAACTTCATCAAAATTATAGTAACCATCACAATAAATTACTAAATTATCATTATATTTATCACAGAATCTATTAATTTTTTTAACCAAATTAGATATACTTTTTCTATTATGGCCGCTAATGTTTGACATTTCACTATAATTTAATTTATGAAAATTAAACATTATGAAAATGATATCAGAGAGAAATAATTTATTATTATGAAAAAGTGTACTTGAAAAATCATTGAAATATTTATTACACTCTTGACACTGATATTTTTGAATTTTTATAAAATCCTTTTCATTAAATTTTTCTGTGACTTTACCTTTTTTTAATATTTTGTAAGATTTACAGAAAGGACAATAAACACCATCTGCCCATCTAATAGATCTATAAAAATTCATAATAGTTGTGAAATCTAAATATTTAATTGATTTATCTTGTAAAAGGGAAAGATTAATATAATCTTCTTGTTCTCTACTCATAAAAATCATCTATAAACTTAAAGGCATGAAATATCTTAAAATCAAAATTAAAAACATAAAGAAGTATTAAGATATTTATAGACATATACATTAATTATATTAAAGTGATTATAAGAAATTAATTGATTAATAAAAATATAAACAAAATAATAGATATTAGTTTAAAAAAATCAATATATTCTACAAATAAAATAAATTATAAATATTAAACAAATATTTATTGAAAACATAATTATTTAAAATAAGAATGTTTTATTCTTACAATATTGAATTTAATCAACATCACATATAAAGTTTTAATAAAAAAAGCTTAAAATCATCTTATTTCGGATAAAAACGAATTGTTTTTATTTATACGAACAGGAATAAACAAAATAAAAATAAGTATAAAAAATAAGAAAAATAAAGAAAAAAATAAAAAAAGAAGATTAGTATTCGTAGTATTTATCAAATGGTACAGGAAGTCCCATTTTCATTCTACTTTGAGCTTCTTTTTTACTTTTATCTTTTTTACCTTTAGCTAATTTACTAAGTAAACCTAAACCAGGTTTGACGGAGTCGTCAAATTCTTTAGTTTCAATAACGCCAGCATCAACTGCTGCTTTAAAGATATCTGCCCCATCATCAGTTCTGTTAAAGACTGTAGACCATCCGTCAGGAGCACCTACAGATCCAGTGGATACATCTGCTAATTCTGCAACATAATCAGGACAAATGTTACATCCAGCTTGTTCATATCCATGTGTTTCTTTTAAACCAATGGTGTTTTCCTTATCACCAGTGTAAGCAAAGAATTTACCTTTACCAATATCCATTTTAGTTACATTTTCAATACTTATTCCCATTTTTTCTTGAGTGAAAGTTTCAAGGGAAGCAAATGGGAAGTTTTCCATACAGAAAATACCAATTAATAATTTGAGTTTGTCTGCAACAAATCTGGTTGAAAATGGATATGTTTGCATTTTTCTAATACCCATCATTTGACAAGGAGTACCGACAGTACCTACTTTTTCAAGACCATATTGTCTTACAGCTTCTTTTAAAGCCCAAACGTTAGGAGAATGAGTATATTTAGTTCCAGCTGCAGCAATAAGTTCATCAGTAGATGTAGCAACAACAGGTTTAGGAGTCCAAGGTTTATCTGAAGGTCCTGCAACAACAGCTCCTTCAATAATACCTTCATCTAATGCATAGGAAAATAATGCAGTTACAATTCCACCATCTTGTGCTACTTCTTGAATTTTACTATCAGTAGCTCTAGCACAAACTACATTTTTATAATTACCGAATTCTTGACCAAATTCCATTTTAAATCCTCCTATAAATTAAACTCTTTTTTAATCCTTTCATATGGGAACCAAGCTCTAGGACAATGTTGGTAACAGGAACCACATTTAATACATCTGTCTTTATTACATTCTGGTCTACCTTGTATCATAGTCATTGCTCTAGTAGGACATGCTAAAGCACAAGTTCCACAACCAGTACATAATGATTTGTTAGCTATGTTAGTTTTAATATCACAACCACAAGCTAAATTACAAGATGCAATGTCTATAGCAGGTTGTAAATATTCCATATCGTTATTTATTAAAGCTACTACAGCTTTAGCAATAATTTCAGGAGAAGCAGGACAACCAGGAATTGCTCTACTTTAACTAAATCGCTTACAGGTACGAAAGATTCGTGTTTAGGTTGTGCTTGTTGACCACCATGAGCATATCTGGTGAAACAACCAGTCATAGCACAAGAACCGAAAGCAGCAATTAAAGTAGAGTGTTTTCTAGCTTCTTGAACTTCATGTAAACTGTGTTCATCTTGTAAACATACTGAACCTTCAATAAGACATAAGTCCATATCAGGCATTTCTTCAGCATAAGTACCGTGAATCCATTTATCTACTAATGTTTGACCATAAACAATATCTACCATGTCAGTAAGTAAAGTTGATAAAATATCATAGTTTTCAGTTAAGGACATAGCATCACCAGTACATCCACTTAAGTGTATGTATCCGATTTTAGGTTTATCAGTAGGTTTTAAAGAAACTTCACCCTCTTCATATTTTACTTCAGCTTTAATTGGTTTAGTTTTTTCTTTTCCCATCAATTTATCTAAAAATGACATTTAAATAACCCCAATTTCTTTTAAAATCATATCAATGGCTTTAGGAATAGCATTTTCAACAGGTTCAGTTAAACCCATTTCAATATCTGGTGCAGAAATTTCTTTTGGTTGGCAACCTACAATAACAACTTCAATACCTTCATTTGCTAAATCCTGTAAAGGTTCTTCTACAGCCCAATTGTGAGCATTTTCATACTTACCTTTAGGCATTTCAAATGGTGAAAAATATCTTAAAGTACCTGGCTCGGCACCAAACTCTACAACATCAACAATTACTAATTTTTTCCATTTATCACTAGGTAATGAAAAGATATAATATGTTGCACTAGTACCAGCATCAATAATATCCAATTCTTCTGGAAGTTCTTTATCGTTAAAATATCCTTCTTTAAGTTCTTTAATGACTAAAGGACCAAATCCATCGTCTTTAAATAGTAGATTTCCACAGCCAACAACTAAAGTTTCTACATCATATGCCATATTTATTCCTCTATAAGTTCACCATTTCATCTTTAAGGACGCTCCTGTCTTCATCGTCAACTACCATTACGTGGGTAGCACATGATAAACAAGGGTCATAAGCTCTGATAACGTGAGGACCATATTCATGATGGAATCCTTCAGTTGCAGGTCCCATAGTTGGGATGTTCCAAGTAGTTGGTACTAAACAACTGTAGTATTGTACTCTACCATCTTTAATTTGAGCCATATGGACATCAGTTCCTCTAGGTGCTTCAATAACACCTAAACCTAATTTATTAGTACCTCTAGGATCATAGTCAGCCATTACTGGAGCTGATGTATCTAATTGATCTATTAATTCTACCAATTTAGCAACATCTAATTTCATTGCTTCAGCTCTAGCAACATGTTGTTGAACTACACCTTTACCTTTAAATCCGTGGTACATTTCTAATCTAGCTCTAGGTCCTGTTTCGATAGGTTTACCTTCCCATAAAGGAATAGTAGAACAAGCTCTTTTACCAATTTCAGGATCATCATACCATTGTTCAGGCATGATTTCAGAGAATTTATCGAAATCAAAGTAATCCCTATTACCATAGAATGCACCAGATGAGAATGGTTTTGCATCGACGACACCTAAATCTTCAGGTAATCCTTTTTCAGCAACTAAACCAGTGATCAATTCAGTGTGTTCATCAATAATAGGCCCTAATTCCTTAACGATATTAGTTATTTTATCTTTAGCGATTGGAGAAATATTTTTTGCCATTCCTCCCACTCTTATATCTGAAGGGTGAATACCTTCACCAGCAAGAGTGTCTACAATGAATTGGACTTTTTTCCTGATATTAGATACACTATCTACAGCAGTAGCAAATAACTTTTCTGGTACGAAATCAGGTGCAACTAAAAAGTGATGAATTGCAGCACTGTCAAGACAATGTGCAGCTAAAGTCATCTCTCTCATAATTTTAGCAGCTTTTGGTATTTCGATGTCTAAAGAATCATCCACTGCTTCAACAGAAGCTAAAGTATGAGGTATAGGACATACACCACAAATCCTTTGACATAAAACAGGAGGAGTTTCCGGTGCTTTGCCTACAACCATCTTTTCTAAGCCTCTAACAGGAGTAATACTAAAGTATCTACCTTTTGTAACTATCCCTTCATCATCTACTTCCATGACAAGTTCTGCATGACCTTCTTGCCTAGTAGTAGGGGATATAACTATTTTATCACTCAAATGTGTCACCTCTTTATATTAAAAAAATAGAAACTAACGATGGTTTATATTTTATTATAATTAATATATATATGATTATCTTTAAATAAAAAAGAAAACTTTATATATTAAAAGAAAATCATTATCAAAATTTTAAAAAAAATTAAAAGACAAATACTGAAACCTTAAAAAACCCTCAAAATTTTAAGAGTTTTAAAAAATAAAAAAGGTATATAAAATTAAACTAAGATAAAGAACACTTGTCTATTTAAAAAAATAATTTAATTTATTCTTGTTAAAAAAATAATTATTTAAATTTTATAAAATGAAAAATAAAAAATTAGAATAATGAAACTTATTTTATATTTTCCATTTATAATTAGAATTCATCTGAATAAAAATGATAAACTAGTATTGAAGATTAAAAGGGTTTTAAAAAATGATTGTTAAAATATTCAAATTTAAAAAAAATATTAAAAATTGGAAAATATAATCATAATATTTATAAATGTAGAAAATCATAATAATAATTATTATTTAAAAATGTTATAGTATTTAACATAATATTTAAAAATGTTTAAACAATTAAGTAGAAATACATTTTTAAATAATTTGATAAATATTGCGAGGTGAGAAAATGGAAAAATCCAATATTATTATCTCAGTAATTATAGTTCTTTGTATTGCTGCAGGTGTTACAGCATACGGAGTAACTAGTGAAAACAATGGAATTTTTAAAACACTCCAAGGAATTGGATCTGATAGTTCTAATGATGGTTCAGGTACTGGAAATGTAAGTGTAAATACCAGTGACTCTAGTAGTAGTGGTGATGAAGGCACAGAAGGTACTTCAGATGGAGGCTATAGTGAAGATTCTGGAAGTGGCGAATCAGATAGTGGAGGCAGTAGTGATAGTGGTGATGGTGGTGATGGTGGTGATGGTGGTGGCAGTGAAGCAGACCCTACTGTTGCAACATATACTGTAACTACTCAAAACGCTGATGGAGGATACACCATAACCTATTATAATGCATATGATCAAAGCATTGGTTTCATCAGATATGATGCTGATGGAAATCAGATTGAAGGCGGTGGAGGAGCTCCAGGTGGTTAAAAATAAAAAATTTAATTAAATCAGTTATTCTGATTTAATTAAATTAACTTTAACTATTTTTAATTTATATTTAAAAAGATAACTTTTTTATTATTAAATAAAATTATCTCTAAAATCTACTAATTTTATTAAAGAATTGAAATAATAGATATGTTTATATAGTAAAATAAACTTATACCTTATTATGATAATGGGCCAGTAGCCTAGTAGGATAGGGCGTCGGACTTCTAATCCGAAGATCCCGGGTTCAAATCCCGGCTGGTCCGTTAAAATACTTATTTTTTAAATATGATTTATTTTACAATATTGTTTTGACATATGATAAAATATTTAAATATTGGGCTTGTAGCCTAGCTGGATAGGGCGTTAGACTCCTAATCTAAAGACCGTGGGTTCAAATCCCACCAAGCCCGCTTATATAAACCTTCTTTTTTTAAAGAAATCTGTTAAACTAAAATATTAACAGATAATTAATTAGAATATTAATATTTCATAGAAATATAATAAAAATCTCAATGATTTGATTAAATTAAATTTAAAACTATATTCAAAAAATAAGATAAAATAAACTAATTAAAAATTAGAAAAATATAATTAATTTCAAAATAAATAAACACATTATGGTATATGATATATGTGAAATTAAAAGTTTAAGAGAAGATCTTATAAATAAGGTCTCTAAAAATATGAAAGATAAAGAAAGTTATGAAAATACTGCTAATCTATTTAAGTTACTTGGAGATTATAATAGAATTAGAATAATCAATGCTCTAAAAATTAGTGAAATGTGTGTCTGTGAATTATCAATACTTTTAGATATGAGTCAATCTAATATTTCACATCAACTTAGAATATTAAGAGATCATAATATTGTTATAAATAGAAAAGAAAATAAAAAAGTCTTTTATTCTTTAAATAATAGAAAAATTTTAAATTTAATTGAAGAATGTGAAGAATTAGTATAAAATATATTGAAATTTTTTAAATAAAATTTTAAAAAAAATAAAAGATTAATAAATATGAAATTTTTAGATAAGTTTAAATACTTTCTTATTTTAATATATATTAATGTATCTATGTTATATTAAAATTCTTAATTTAACTATTTTTTAAAAAATTAATTTTAATTTATTTAATTTAACAATATTTTTATAATTATCATGCTCGAGGGATACCTAAACAGTTCTTGTCAAGTTTGATTATTATATAATAGATACTATTAGCTAAAGAAACTAATCTTAGCTAATACTATATTAAAGGTGATTAAATGAAAATACCAAAAGAAAAAAGGACTTACTGTCCATTTTGTAAAACTCATACTATACATGAAGTCCGTACTGCTAAAAAAAGAAAAGCTAGTGAATTAAAATGGGGTCAAAGACAGTTCAGACGTGTAACTGCAGGGTACAGAGGTTACCCAAGACCATTACCAAGTGGTAGTAAACCAGTTAAAAAATTAGATTTAAGATACAAATGTAAAGAATGTGGAAAATCACATATTAGAAAAGCTTTCAGAACTGGTAAACCTGAATTTGTAAGTCAATAGGTGTTAATTATGTCTAGCAAAGGTAGAGGAAATTTTTTAAAAGTAAAATGTTTAGACTGTGGTAATGAGCAAATAGTTTTTGATCGTGCAGCTTCTGATGTAAAATGTATCATCTGTGGTAAAACTATTGTAAAATCTCGTGGATCTAAAGCTAAAATCATGGCTCATATTGATGAAGTTTTAAACTAAATAAATTAATTTTTTTAATTTTTATTACTCTAATTTTTTTTATTTTTAATTTCTAATAAAAATTAAAAACCTAAATATTATATTTATATATGAAGGTGTTTTAATGGTAAGAAAACAAAATAATTGGCCTGATGAAGGTGAACTCATTGTTGCAACCGTTTATAAAGTTCTCCCTTATGGTTGTTTTGCTAAACTAGAAGAATATTATGGAAAAGAAGCTTTTATCCACATTAGTGAAGTATCCTCTGGTTGGGTTAAAAATATCCGTGATCATGTAAGAGAAAACCAAAAAATTGTTGCTCGCTGTATTAGAGTTAATCCTAAAAAAGGTCATGTTGACGGATCCTTAAAAAGAATTAGGGAAGATCAAAGAACTAAAAAGATTCAACAATGGAAAATTGAACAAAAAGCTGAAAAATTTTTAGAATTATCTGCTAAAACATTAGACAAAGATTTAGATGCTGCTTATGACGAAGTAGGATATGAATTAATGGATATATTTGGAGATATTTATGGTGCATATGAAACTGCTGCAGATGAAGGAATTAAATCTTTAACTGATGAAGGTATTGATAAACAATGGGCAGAAGCTATAACCGAAGTTGCTGAGAAAAACATCACCCCTCCAGAAGTCCATATTAGTGGATATGTTGATATCCAAACTTATGATACTAATGGTGTAGATATTATTAAAGAAGCTTTAATAGCTGCTGAAGATAATGGTAACAGTAAAGATCATAGTGTAAAGGTACAATGTGTAGGTGCTCCTAGATATCGTATAACTGTTACTTCCCATGATTATATTTTAGCTGAAAAAGAACTTCAAAAAGCAGCAAAAAGAGCTATAAAAATAATTGAAGAATCTAATGGAAATGGTGAATTTTTACGTGAATTAGAATAGTTTAACTTTAAACTAATCTAATACTTTTTTTTAATTTTTTATTAAATAAATATTTAAAATACTTATTTTAACTAGTATTTGTTTTTTAAAAACTAAAATATTTTTATATATCTAATTTTAAATAAATATTAAACTAAAATATTGTCAAATGATTAAAAAAAGAAGATTAAAGATTAAATAAAAAATAAAATATAAAATAAACTTTAAAGAATAAATAAATTTTAATTTTAAAAATAAACAGTGAAAATAAAAAATTAAAAAACTAAAAATTATATATTTATAAGTTAAATTTGTAATATAAACTAAAATTTAAATTTGAAATTTCTTTGAATATTTCAATAATCTTAGTGATAAATATGAAAATGAAAATGCATAAATGTAAAAAATGCAATATTTATACTATTCAAGATAAATGCCCTAAATGTGGTGGAAACTTAAATGTAATCTATCCGCCTAAATATTCTATTGAAGATAAGTATGGCAAATATCGTAGAAAATTGAAAGAAGAATCCAAAATGGAGGTTAAACATGCAAAAAAATGAAATTAAAATTATAGAAGAAATATCATTAGATAACCCTATTTTTATAGAAGCACTTCCCGGTATTGGCCATGTAGGTAAACTAGCTGCTGACCATTTAATCGATGAGCTAAAAGCTGTTAAATTTGCTGAAATTTATTCTCCAAGTTTTCCTCCCCAAGTATTTATAGGAGAAGGAGGAATTATTGAAAATATGTATAATGAATTATACTATTTAAAATCTCAAGGAGAAGATGAAAGAGATTTTATTATTCTTGTAGGTAATACACAAAGTCTATCACCTGAAGGACAATATTCTTTATGTGGAGATATACTTGACTTTATAGAATCATTTGGAGTTAAAGAATTATTTACCCTAGGAGGACTTGCAACTGGCCAACCAGTAGAAGATACTAAAGTTTTTGGTGCTGCTACAGATACTGAGAAAATTAAAATATTAGAAGAAATTGGTGTTGAGATAAGATCTTCTGATGGAGGTATTGTTGGTGCAAGTGGATTATTTTTAGGATTAGGTCAACTTAGAGGAATGTCTGGTATATGCTTAATGGGTCAAACTCCAGGTTACTTTATTGATGCCCAAGCAGCAGAAGCAATACTCATTAAATTATCAAAATTACTAAAAATAGAAGTAAGTACTGACGAACTTGAAAAAAGGGCAGAAGAGACAAAATCTATGATTTCAAAAGCTCAACAAATGGAACAAGAGATGATATCTCACCAAATGACCCCGCAAGATGGTGATGACTTACGATATATTGGATAATATCCAATATATACTTTTTTTACTCATATAATAAATTGAATTTACAAATAATACTCCCTATATTAATAAATACCTAGAATTTTCAACTCATAATATATATTTTAAAACTTATTATTAATTATAGTAAATTTTACTTAACTATAATACTTGTTATAAGATTTTTAATAAAAATTTGGTAAAAAACTATAATCAATCAACTTATTTTAATCTAATTTATAGATAATAAGCATATTATAATTTTATAATAAAACAAATTATATCTGATTTTTATAAAAAATTTAATATATTAAAATTATCCAAGAAATAAATATGTTAGTAAATACTGATTTACATATTCACAGTTGCTTTTCAATGGCTACATCAAAAGATATGCTAATAAAAAATATTGCACCTAAAGCTAGAGAAAAAGGTTTGAGTTTAGTTGGAAGCGGTGATGGCTTTCATACAAAATGGTTAGATATAATTGAAAAATCAACAGAATATGTTGGAGATGGAATATATTCTACAGATAACTGTGATTTTATTCTGACAGTAGAAGTTGAAGGATATAAAAAAATACATCATTTATTAATACTTCCAAATATTGATGTAGCACGTGAAATTGGAGATAAAATTGTATATGGAAATAAAAATGGAAATGGAAGGCCAAAAACCAAATTAGAATCCTCCGAAATATTGGATATTGCTCATGAATATGATTGTTTAATTGGTCCTGCCCATGTATTTACTCCATGGACTGGAATGTATAAATCATATGCTAGTATTTATGACTGTTATGAAGGTAAAGTAGACTTTGTTGAATTAGGTCTATCTGCAGATACATTTATGGCAGATAGAATTAAAGAACTGAAAGATTTTCCATTTTTATCAAATTCAGATGCACATTCCCCATGGCCACATAGATTAGGTAGAGAATTTAATCAAATAGAGCTTGAAGATATTTCATATACAAGTCTTAAAAATTCAATAAAACATAAGAAAATTAAAGGAAATTATGGCCTATATCCTAATCTCGGCAAATATCATATGACCGGATGTAGCAAATGTTACAAAATAATAGATCCTGAAACTGCAAAAGAAAATAACATGAAATGTAAAGATTGTGGAGGAAAAATTAAAAAAGGTGTCGATTATAGAATAAATGAAATTAGTGATTTTAAAAGTCCTAAACATCCAAACTTTAGACCACCCTATACTCATTTAATGCCACTTGCTGAGATAATTTCAAAAATCTATTCTAAAGGAATTACAACTAAAACTGTTCAAAATAAATGGAAAAACCTAATAAGTAATTTTGAAAGTGAAATAGATGTTTTAATAAATAGCCCTCTAGAGAAAATAGAAAAAATAGACAATGAAATTAGTAGGGGAATAAAAGCATTTAGAATGGGCGAAGTTAAAATTACCTCAGGAGGAGGAGGAAAATACGGAGAAATAAGCTTTGATGAGTTAATTGAAAATAAAAATAATAAAAATGATAAAAAACTTATGACATTAGATAGTTTTAGATAAAAAATAAAAAACATTAAAAGTATAGGTAAAATTAAAAAAAAAGTTACATAGAGTAAATATAATTTAACTACCTAAAATTAATAAGAAATAAGTAATAATACTAAATTAATAATAAAAATAGCTAGACTAAACTTTAAAATAAATAAGTAATAATACTAAATTAATAATAAAAATAGCTAATAAAACCAAAATTAAAATATTAAATAAGATTATCTACAATACGGCCTTTTCTAGATTTAACAATAACATTAGCATTTGCTTTAGGTAAAACAACTAAATCCTGAGCTTTAAATGGACCATAAACTTTTTCATCAACACCAATGATTTGATTAAAATCTTTAAAAACTATCACTAATGTATTCTCTTCAAGATTTTTATTATTTGCCTTTGTATCTAGAAAGTCTTCTTCTTTTAAATCAACAAATTGCTCATCAACAGACTGAAGAATATTATTCAATTGATCATTTTTATTAGATTGTGATGAAACAATATTTCTTGAATTGATAGATTCATTTTTAGAACTTTGATTAGATTTAACTTTAGAATCCTGATTTTGACTCTGACTTTGAGTTTTAGATTCTTTATTATCAATTTGATTTTTTTTAAAAATTTCATTTTGATTATGGGAATTTTCCATATTTTTAATATTAGATTTTGACACTTGCCTTTCAATAGATTCTCTTTTCTCATCATCTAAAATTTGAGCATTAGAGATTTTATTAAGTCTATTAATTACCTGATCTTCATAATCATCTGCTATTTTATCCTCAGTTATTTCATCTCTTTTAGCAGACTGCAAATCTTCATCGTCTCTAATATCATGAGAAATATTATGCCGATAATTTTTAAAATTATCTATTAATATATAGTATAATTTTTCCTCCTCAGGTGTTAAATTTAAAGGAGTAGTGTCAACTAAATCAAATTCTGCTTTACCTTTAAATAAATGATAAGATTTGTGGATATTTCTAATTGCCGCATCAGCAATTTTGTGTTCACGTCTTTCACATATTTCAGTTGCAATTCTTTGAGTATCTTTTAAAAGATAATTCTCTTTTGAAAATGGATCCCTACCTGCATTTTCTCTTAAATCATGAAGATAAGAATAAACTTGATGATAGAAATTATTGTCTACCTTAGCAAGTGAACTAGGATTACCCCTTTCCTTTTTTTGAATCTTACGTAATTCTTGAAAAAATTCAACCACAATTAACAACTCACAAATCTAAAAACTAGATATTTATTAAACCAGATAAAAATTAATTAAAATGAATGAATAAAAATAATTTATTAAAAAATAAAAATTAAAATAAAAAGAATCTGATTATTCATCAGATTCAATACGTGGAGCAAGCATAAACCTAAGTTCCCCATCTTCAGAAACCATTTTAAGAGATAAACCTAAAGGCATGTCATCTCCTAAACTAATAGTTGCAATATCTGAAAATTTATCAGCTTTAAGCATTTCTCTAATTTTTTCTAATGAGAAAACAGATGATGCCTCAGTTTCTATTTTTTCTCCATGTATATATTCAATATTTGCATCTCCAAATTCACCTTCAGCAGCTGCTTTAAAGACATCTCCATTAACCATTAATGTTATTTTATCTGAGAAAATATCAATATCATTAATAGAATCTTTTAAAAGTGCAAATGGAATATCAAATTGAGTAGGATAAGTTAATGGAGGTGGAGAAGGAGAATCATATTCAATATCAATAAGACGTATTTTAAATTTCCTTTTAGCTTCACCTTCAAAGATAATAATAAGATTACCTTCATCTAAAGATAAAATTACCCTATCGTTAGATTTGGATCGTTTTAAAACTTTCATTAATTCATCAGTATCAATGTTAATTTGATGAGGTTCATCACAAACAAATTCATCAAATAAACTTGCTTTAAGTTCTAAATGTACAAAAGTTATATGACTTCTATCAAGAGCATTTAACCTGACACCTTCACTATCAGTTTGTAATTGTACTTCATCGACAATGGATGAAATTGCATCAAAACTTGTTTTTAAAATTCCAGGGTCACTTAATTCTGCTTTAAACATTCAATCTACCCCTATAAAGTATTTAAATTAATTTTAATAATATTAATTAAACTTTATAGTAATTTATAAAAAATTAAATATTATATATAATTTATAATTTTATCATTTATAAATTTTATATAATTTATAAGATTTCGAAAAAATTTTAAGATTTCACAAAGTCTTAAGATTTCACAAAAAAAAGATTTTCAAATAAAAATTAAAAAGGGTCTTTACCAATTATATTTTTTAAATAAATTATTTCTTTATTTTAAAATAATGAATTAGAGAGATTTTAAAAAAAAATTTTAAACCTTATAAACATCTAAACAATGAAAAAATTGTAGTAATTTAATTATTAAATTAGATAAAAATAAAAATATATTTTTAAAGAATATTAATCCTTTTGTTCAGGAAGGGATTTATCTTTTATTTTAGAATATATTGCACCAATACCTAAATATTGAGTTACAAACATTAAACAACTAAAAAGAGTTCACCAATAGTATTAATCCATAGATTAAATAATTCTATTGAACCTAAATATCCCCAAATTACAATTGCAATAGTAATAGATGTAATATCTATAGTATAATTTTTCCATCATAAAAGAGATATACTGTTATAAACCGAAGCTAGATTAAAGGATGTAAATAAACTTTTTGTGTCTGCTAGTTTAGCAGAGCTGTTTCTCCGAAAAATGTAGTAATATAAAATATAATAGCACTTAAAGAAAAAAATGATAAAGCATTTTCATGATTAGTATGAACTAAAATATGGAAATTATCAGGAAAATCCAGCAAAAAATCCTTTAAGTCAAATAAAGAAAATCATACATGTAAGCAATATAATTTAAAACATAAAATTGAATGGTAAAGTAGACCATATAAACAATAGTACCTTTAATTCCTAAAATTATAATTTCTTTAGGTATTAACTTTGGTAATCTATAGCCATGATTTATCCTATCACAAGTAATTGACAATCCATAACCAGTTATAAAAATTGCTACAATTATCTGTATCATCCATGATTCAATAAATTCAAACCCGCTGCCTTTAAGATTTGAAGAAAAATCTGAAAAATAATTTAGTAAAAATATTAATATAAGTACTAATAAAAAAATGGTGGGCTATAAGTACAATACTTCCAAACTTTTTTTAATTTATTAATCGGCATCTATTATCCTCTACTACTAATTAATATTATTAAATATAAAAACTTATTTTAAAAATGAGTTTAAAAAAAAATAATTTCTTATGAATTATATTAAAAATTAGAAATTATAAAAAATTATAAAATTTCCTAAAACTATTAAAGTTGATGAAAATAAATTTATAAAAATCACAGTTAATTTAAAAAATAGAAAAATGAAATATGAAAAATAAATAATATTATTTTAAATCATCATCTTTTTCTCTAGGAGCTTTAATAGTGATTTTATAATCATTATCTGAATAATCAGCAACTAATTTAGAATCAAAGGCACCTTTAAAATCTCCATCATCAAAATCAGATTTTATAGAATCAATATTATCATTTAATTCATCATCTAATTGGGAGAATGATTCATCTTCATCAATTTCTTCATCTTGAGCATCAATATTATTAATTGATTGAGCTAAATTATCAAATGGAGTTTTAAATGAAACAAGTTTTCTTAAGGAGAATAATAAACATATTAATCCAATAAATATTAATAGAATTGCAACACCCATATATTCGCCTGAAGCCACACTATCAATTACCCTAGCAGACCTTCCAAAAATATGATTAATCCCTATGGAAATTGTAACAATACCTACAATTACTCCAATAATAGGAATTACACGTGACTTTGATTTTTTATTTATTGAAATATCCTCTTCATCATCCTCTAACAATTCATCATCATTTTTACTTATATTTAAAGCTGATTTAAATATAGATTTAGATTTAAAAACATCTAAATCTTCATTTAAATCTTCTTCATCTATTTTGTCCATATCATCATCTTTATCATTATTTGAATCTGAAGTTTTTTGATCAAAAACATCATCAACATTATTTAAAATATTATCTTCAAATGATTGTGAAGAATATTCATTGACAGTAAAAGACATCTCTTCTTCTTTAATTTCTAACTTATCAAAACTAAGTTTTTCTGCATCTTCATCATCAATAACAGAGGTTGAATTAATAATATCATCACTTTCAATATTTTTTGCACTTGGTTCAAAATCATCTAGTTTCGAACTAATATTTTCAGGAGTTTCCACTTCCCCCTTATCAATTGAACTAGAATCCTCAACAATTTCATAAGTTGAAGAATCTTCATCCAAATTAGAAACCTCATCAACTTCATAAACAGAAGAATCCTCATCTAAATTAGAATCCTTCACAGTTTTCATAATACTTTTAAGGTTTTTAATAGATTCATCATATTTTGATTCATTGTCTTGATTTGGCATATAAAAATCCTCACATTATGTAATTAATCATATTCTCTCCAAGTATATTTACATTCAGTACATTTAAAAAATCTAGTTGGAGCTTCATCAGCACTACGAGTTTGTAAAAGCCACCAAAATGCTTTTGTATTGCCACATTCAGGACAAACTGCTTTAGTAGTAGGAAGAGTTTCAACATCCTCCCCTTTCATAATAATATTATCTTTAGCTTGTATTTTTTCAGAAACGGCATATTCACTTGATTGTTCAGCAGATAAATCTTTTTCAAACCCACATGAACCACATTTAATTTTATCACCATTAGGAAGTAACATACCTCCACATTTAGGACAAAATTCCATTTTTAACCTCCATCAATACAATAATTAATAATTTAGATAAGTGTATAAATTTAAAAATTTAAAAAAAAATTTTCAAATTAAATTATTAAAATAATTATCATAAAAGATAATTGAAATTTTAACATTAAACTAATGAATATATTTTTATTGAAAAATATAATATTAAAATTTACTAATTAAAGATATATAAGTTTAAAATTACAGTAAAAATTTAATTGAATTATAAGTTTATATTTAATTTATACATAATATAGTATAAAAACTTTTAAGAAAATTTATTATAAAAATAATAAAATTATTTAAAAATATAGCTTTTAGTAATAATTCAAATATAAAATTTTATAAATATCGTAAAAATAAAATTAATAAAACCATAGAAATCTTATAAAAAACATTATAAACTCATATAAATATCTTTTAAAATATCATTATGGTCAAAAGCTAAATCTGTATTAAATGCTTCATCAAATGTAAATATTTTTATTTCCTTTGCATCATCATCTGCTTTTCTATCTGCAAAATTACCTTTTGCTAAAAATACAATTGAAACTGTATGTCCTCGAGGATCACGGTTAGCTTTTGAATATACACCAAATAATTTAGATAATTCAACATCTATACTTGTTTCTTCTTTTGCTTCCCTAAGGGCTGCATCTTCAACACATTCACCATAATCAACAAATCCTCCTGGAAAAGCCCAATAATCTTTAAAAGGATCGTTTTTACGTTTAATAAGCAAAAATTCTTTTTTATCATTGCAAATAAAAATATCTACTGTTAGAGAAGGTTTTTTATATTCTTCCATATACTCACTACCCATTAAGGCATATATAATTAAAAAGTCAATGAAAAAATAAAATAAAATTAAAATAAAAATAGTAGAATTCTTATATTTATAAGAAACAATGAAATAATTTTAATAAACAAAAAAATCAAATTTCTTCAATTAATGATTTAAATTCTTCAGTTTCTTCTTTAAGAGTTTTAGCAGCTTTATGAAGTGAATTTTTTGCATTTTTTTTCTGTTTAGTTTTGATAGTCATAGTTGGCTCCCCAATTAAAGGATGATCTATTCCATAAACAGCATATTGAACATCATCATCTTCCATGAGAATTTTTCTTAAAGCATTACAAAGACCATGTTTTTCTCCATGAAGAACAATTTCCAATTCTAATTTTTTATCAGTTAATACTTCTATATCCATATTATCAATCCAAAAATAATTTTTTTTTTAATAAATCAATGAAAATTAATTAATCTAATTTAAATAAATAAAGAAATTTTAAAATAAAATATATAATCAAATATCTTAAATAACTAATTAACGAATTAATTATATCTTTAATTTTGAAAATAATTTAAATAAATAATTAGTAAAGATAATTTGTAGATATTTTACGTTTTTCTTTTTTACCACAAGTAGGGCAAATTAATTCATCTTTCCTGCCAGTAGGTTCAAGATAATCTCTACATCTAGTACACATTGCTTTAACTACACCACACTCATCATCTTCAGTGTTTAAATCAATATTTTCACCGGCAATTCTAGAAACTTTACCTCCAACTATATCTCCAATTCTAAAAGCATCAGTTAAACGGTCAAGATAATCATTTTTAACTTGAGATACATGAATTGCACCCAAATAAGGTAAAGCTAATTGTCTATCTTCATCTTTTTTAATTTGAACATCTATTAAAGCACGTTGACTACGGACATCTGTAATTTGACCATAAACCACATCACCACGTTCAAGTAAAACTGGTGTTCCTGTAAGTGGTGCAACAGAAACCTTTCTAGTTTTTGAATCTAAAGTTACATTTCCTAAAATAGAAGATTTAATTTGGCCATTATCATCAAAAGTACCTTCTCCCGGTTCATATTGTTCAATAATTCCTAATAAATCACCAGGCATTACTAAATCTCCTGATTCTAATTTCATTTATACACCTCATAAAAATAAGAAAAAATTTATGAAAAATATTTTAAAGAAAATATAATTAATTCAATAATTAATATTATATATTAGATATTTATTTATAGATTTTTTATAATATAAATATATTTAATTTTTATAAAGTATTATAATATTTTTTATAAATTTAAAAAATAAAATGAAAGCAGTAAAATTTTAAATAAAATTAATAATTAAAAATCTAAAAATAAATGGTTATAATCAGAACTTATAAAAATTATAGAGAATATTTATACCTTTCATGGAATAATATTTCATCAAGTTCATAATTTTCCCATTGACGTTTACCTAAAACAATTTCAAGTTCTTTAGGAGTAATAAGTGGTTTTTTATACATTTGTGAATCATCAATTGCAATTCTTGGACATGCGGTTACAATAAAACCTTCCAAATCACCATATGGAAGAAGAATATCTGGATTTACCAAGTCGACTAAAATAATATATGCTTCCATATTTTCTTTTTCTAAAGTCTTTTTAATTTTTCTTGCATGAGCCAATCTAAATTGACCTTCTTTACTAGAGACTAAAATTCCCCATCGTCTAACGGACTGTGATTTAACAATCCTTGCAAATCTAATTCTAAGTATTCTCTCAGCATAATCGGATACATCACGGACTTCACCATTATATGGATCTACTGCTATAACTGGTGCTTTAGTAAATAAATGTATACCTACAGGATGAAAATTTCCATTACCTATAAACAAATAGACATCACTATCAAGATTTTTAATAGATGAGAAATTACATCCTAGTACTTGCCCTTTTTTAGTACCTTTAGAGGAAGATGAAATTACAACTTCTTTTCCATTATCTTCTAAAAAATCACTAATCTCATTTAATAAATGTAAATGTTGAGTTGTAGTTGCAATAGCAATTTTATTATAGTCAGTTAAGAGTTCTAAAGTTTTTTTTAATGATTTTTTTATATCAATATTTGAATAGCTTTCAATAAACATTACAGGAACTTTATAGTTTAATGGTAGGGGAGTATGAGCATAATGAACTATCATATCAACTAAACCATACATCTTATCATCACATACATCACAAGCCCCGAAACATGGATCTCCAGAAATGATTACATTGGCCTCGGTTTCTTCTTCTATTATTTTTGCAATAGATGTTGCTTGGACTTTTAAACCTTCAGGAAACTGTAAACCTATAGTTTTATAGTTTTTATTCTTTATATGGTTTATTACCTTCTCTGTATCCATATTATATATTGACATAATATCTTAGTATTTTAAAATTTTTCTAGAAAAAATAAAATAATTTGATAATCTACTCACCAATAACAGAATCAATTACTACCTTACCCCCATCTACATGTAGTTTAATAATTGAATCTATTTTACAACCTGTTTCATTTTCTACAATAGTTTTACCTTCACCTTTTTCTAAAACTGCAACACAAGTGATAATATTTACACCAATTTCTTTTAAAGCATTGATTAAACTAATTAATGTTCCTCCAGTACTTACTACATCATCAATTAATAAAATCCTATCTCCCTCATTTAACCCATTGATATATAAAGTAGAATTACCATAACCAGTTTTTTTATCCACTGAAACTTCATCTGGAAGATTATATTGTCTTTTTCTAATAATTAGAGAAGGAATACCTGTTTCAATAGAAAGTGCAGTAGCTAATGGTATACCCATAGCTTCAACAGCCACAATTTTATCAACATCTAAATTAAAGTTTTCTTTAATTATTTTAGAAATTTCCACTAAAATATCAGGTTCCATCACAGGAATTCCATCAGTTATAGGAGTGATAAAATAATCATAATCCCCTATTTTAACAATTACAGAATCAAGCAATGATTTTTTCAAATGTTCAAGCATAATATCACAACATAATTTAAAATTCAAAAAATATAATATTTTATATTAATTTAAAAAAAATAAAAAATTAATTTATAACATATTATTAATATTGTATTTAATTAATATAATAATGATTATCAAATATAAATATTGACTATATTATAATTATTATATTTTACTTTAATTTAGAAATTTGAAAATATAAAATTATTATTAATTAGTTAAAAATAATAATTGATAAACTATTTGATAAACAAAATTAATAATAAAAAAATATAATAATTCTAAAATTGTTTATTTAATAGATTTATTTCATAAAAAAACTTATATTAAAATTATTTCTTATATAAAACTTGATAAACTGGCTGATAATATGTTAGGAAATTTAGGAGAAAGCCTAAGCAATAGTGTTAAAAAATTAGCAGGTATGACAGTTGTAGATAAGAAAACTGTTAAGGAAGTTGTTAAAGATATTCAAAGGGCATTAATCCAATCAGATGTAAATGTTCAATTAGTATTTAAATTATCTAAAAGAATAGAAGATAGAGCTCTTAATGAAAAACCTCCAAAAGGAATCACTGCTAGAGAACATGTTATTACAATTATTTATGAAGAAATGGTAAACCTTCTAGGAAAAGAAGCATCAAAACTAGAAATTAATGAAAAACCATTTAAAATATTATTCTTAGGTCTTCAAGGTAGTGGTAAAACTACTACAATTGGAAAATTATCTAAATATTTAATTAAAAAAGGATATAATCCTGCAATCGTATGTACAGACACATGGAGACCTGCAGCATATGAGCAATTAAAACAATTAACTGATGAATTAGATATTTCTTTATATGGAAATCCGGAAAATAAAGATGCTCTTGATTTAGCTAAAAAAGGTCTTGAAAAATTCAAAAATCAGAGAATTATTATTTTTGATACAGCTGGTCGTCATAAACAGGAATCTGATTTAATTGAAGAGATGCATCAGTTGGATAAAGTTATTAATCCTTCAGAATCCATACTTGTTGTAGATGGTACTATTGGTCAAATCGCAGGAGAACAGGCAAAAGCCTTCTCACAAGCAACTGATATTGGTTCTATTATTATTTCAAAACTTGATGGATCAGGTAAAGGTGGAGGAGCATTATCTGCTGTAGCAGAAACTGGTGCTCCAATTAAATTTATTGGAACTGGTGAAAAAATTGATGACTTTGAAGTTTTTGATCCAGAAAGATTCATATCAAGATTACTTGGAATGGGAGATATTCAATCACTTATTGAAAAAGCTGAAGAAAATATTGATGAAGATATTGCAAAAAATACAATGAATAATTTAATGAGTGGTAAATTTACCTTAATAGATATGCAAAATCAGTTTGAAATGATGAATAATATGGGTCCTATGCAACAGGTAATGAATATGATACCGGGTTTAGGTAATAAAGTTCCAAAAGAATTTACCCAAATGACCGAAAATAAGATTGAGAGCTTTAAAATTATGATGTCATCTATGACACAGGAAGAAATGGAAAATCCTAAAATTATTAAAAAATCTAGGGCTCAAAGAATAGCAAGAGGTGCTGGAGTAGATGAAAAAGAAATAAAGGAACTTTTAAAATATTACAACAACACTAAAAAAGCTATGAAAGGTATTGGTAAACGTGGTGGAATGGGTGGAAGAAATGTTAATCGTCTAATGGGTCAATTCATGAGATAAACTAATATTTTATTTATTAGTTTTCTTATTTAAATTTTAAAAGAATGTTTTAAGAATTTTTTATAAAAAGAATTTTTAATAATTTTTTTATGTTAATTATAATTAATATTTATTTTAAGTAGATACTATGGAAGATGAAACAGTAAAAAAAGTAATGAAATTAATTGATTTAAGTGAAAATAAAATATGTAACCATTGCCTAGGACGTAAATTCTCTAAACTTATTGATGGTAATGACAATGAAGATAGAGGAATAATTATAAGAGAAAATTTAGAACTAGACCAACCAAGAAGTGAAGATATATGTCCAATATGTGGAAATTTATTTGAAAAAATCAATGAATCATTATATGAACGTATAGACCAAAAAATTAACTATATAAGTCTGGAATTTGATAATTTTTTAGTAGGAAGTCGACTTGAAAAAGATCTTCTAAAAATTGATGAAAAAATAAGTGAATGTATTAATGTTGACTGTGAAAATATTAAAAAAGAAATTAATAGAATCGTTGGTTTAACACTTGAGAAAAGATACAAAAAAGAAGTTGAATTTGATAATAACAATATTTTAATAGAAATAAACTTTAAAAAAGAAGAGCCCACAGTCTATATTAAGATTAATCCTATTTTTATTGAAGGAAAATATAATAAATTCATACGTGGAATTCCTCAAACTAAATGGCCATGTAGAGAATGTCATGGAAAAGGATGTGAATACTGTAATTATACAGGAAAATTATATCCAGAATCTGTTGAGGAAATATTATCCGATATTGTTTTAAAATATAGTAAAGGTCGTTCCTGTAAATTCCATGGAGCTGGCAGAGAAGACATAGATGTATTAATGCTCGGAGACGGTAGACCATTTGTACTTGAGGTTGTAGAACCAAAAATTAGAAATTTAGATTTAAAAGATATAGAAAAAGAAGCAAATGAATATGCAAATGGTAAAACTAAATACAATAATCTAAAATACTGTAAACGTAATAGAAAAGTAGAAATTAAAGTTTCATCACCTGATACATATAAAGTATATGAAGCACTTGTAAAATCTAAAGGTAATATTAAAAAAGAAGACCTTGAGATTTTAAAAACATTAAATTTAATTGAACAGCAAACTCCCCTTAGAGTTAAACGTAGACGTGCTGATATGATTAGAAAAAAAAGAGTCATTGATTTAGAAACAGAAATTATTGATTCAAACACATTTAAAATGAAAATTAAAACTGAAGGTGGATTATATATTAAAGAACTTATATCCTCAGATGAAGGTAGAAGTAATCCTAGTGTAAGCGGTCTTTTAAATACTGAATGTATTTGTGAAAAACTTGATGTTCTTGAAGTAAGTAAAAAATAAGTTAATAATAAAATTTAAAATTTAAATTATCAACACAACTAAAAAAAAATGTGAATAGTTAGAGTGTTTCGTCAACATCTAAAAATTTCACAATCCTATTTCTAAATAGGGTGCTAGATTTGGCTATATTTTTGGAGTGTTGTTTGTTCTTCTTTTTGTTTGTTTGTTAGTTTTTGTTGTCCTGTTTTTAATAATGTTTTTGTTCTTTTTATTTCTTTTTTATTTTTGTTCTTTTTATTTTTTTTTGTTGACTGGTGTTTTTTGGCTGATATTGCCTTCTGCTAGTCTTTGTAATTGTGTTTTTATTTTATATCCTTGTTGTATGATGAGTGTTGTTAATAATAGGCATAAATATATTTTTTTTGCTCATGGATTCTATTGTATAACTGTGGAATTCTCCTAATCCAAAAGCGTCTTTTGCTACTTTGAAGAAATCTTCTATTATTCCACGTATAGGTTTTAATTCTTTCCAGTTTTTTAATTTATTGAATAATATTGATGTTATATTATTTATATCTTTTTTTAATTGTTTGATTTTTTATTTTTTGAAAATACTTCCAATGGGTAGGATATTTTTCCTTGTAATTTTTCTGCTTTAAATGAATTTCTTGAAAATATGACATGGACAATTTTATACTTGTTGATTCCAATTTGATAGTTTTTATAGCTGTAATATCCTCTATAAAATAAAATTATGTCTTTTCTTTTTATGATTCGTCTTTTCTTTAGGTTTTGTAAAACTTCATCAAAAATTTTGGAATCGTTAGGTGCACCAGAATGTATTAAAATAGAAACAGGAGTCATATTTTTCTCATTTAAAACAACTGTTACTTTAAATCCTACAAAATGGCCCTTAGTGGTGGAAAATGACCATTTTAAATTTAATTTTTCCAGATGTTCTTTTGGTATGAAATGCTTATCATTATTGAAATCACAAGCAGAGGGTGTAGCATCAGCAATAAAACGATTATATTTTCCATACTTTCTTTATTAAAACTTAAAAATGTTGTATTTACTATTTTACAGTATTGATCTGCTGAATATCTACTCAAATATTCATAAATTTGTTCAGAGCTTGATATTTCATTAGAAAACCCAGCGAATTTTCTTAATTTTCTGCTATGATTTAACTCGTTAATGACCTGAGAAACTGTATAATTAAAATACATGCTTATAAAAAGAATTTTAATTGAATTTATTATCATTTGACGGTTTTTTATACCATTTCGACTACAATTATTTCTAAATTTTTTAGAATCGATAATTTTAAATATTTTGCCTAACTAAATAAATTTTGGGTCTTTTGAATCATAATTTAAACTTGGTAACATTTTTTCACTAAATAAGTATTTGTTACTCATAGTATTTAAATTTATTGATTTAATTGACCCTTTTTTTATATTAAACAAAATTTTTATAACACTACAAAAATTCGACTATGTAACTATTGTAAAATACAATAATACATAATATACGTTGTTAAAAAATAAGTAAAAATCTAGGACCCTATTTAATAGTAAAATAAAAAAAGAAAAGGAATTTTATTGAAAATATTAATTTTTTAAAATTCAACTATAAAAAAACTAAAAGTATATTAATAACTTTTTAAAAATAATTAATTATTATTAATGAATGGAGAAAAGTTTCAAATTATAAATTATTTTTCACAATTGAATTTTTAGAATTTTTATCCATTTAATATAATTTATAAAAAAACTATGTTTTTATTATTGAAATTGATTTTACAGGTTAAAACTTTTAATTTATATTAAAATAAAGATATATAATTAAAATAAACTAAAATCATTTAATTATTATAAAAATAATTATTAGAGGTTATGAAAATGCAAAGATCAAGAGGATTTAAAAGTAGATCAAGGAAAAAATTAACCAAAAAACCACGTACTGGTCGTTCTAATCCTATTACTAACAAACTCCAAACGTTTGAAGAAGGAGATTTAGTACATATTATCATCGACCCAAGTGTTCACAGAGGCCAACCTCATTCCAGATTCCATGGAAAAACTGCAGAGATTATTGGTAAAAGAGGTCAAGCATATTTACTTGGATTGAAAGATGGTAACAAATTCAAAGAATTAATTGTAAGGCCAGATCACTTAAAATTACAAGAGTAGATTAGAATGATAAGTAAAAAAACAGTTAGCAAGGAACCAATCCCTGCATCTAAAGTTAAAAATATTCTTGAAGAATTTGCCGAAGAAAATGAACTTAGCTATGAACAAAACCTTACTTTAAGTCATGTAAGTACCTTCAGCAAACTCACAGAAGAAGATGCTTCAAAATTGATTGAAGAACTTACAGGGGCAGTTGATGGTAAAATTACTGAAAAAATAGCAGTTCACATAGCTGATTTATTACCTCAAGATTTAGATGATATGAGATTATTATTTGCTAAAGAAAGAGTTTCCCTTAAAAACGAAGAAATGGAAGAAATTCTTGATATTATAGACAAATATGATGCTATTATAGTTGATGATGAAGAATAAATTCTTTAATCATCATAATTATAATCTAAATATTAAAATTAAAGACTGCTGTTTTTTAATATAAATTATTAAGCAATTGCTTAGTTAAAATTAACTTTTACAATAAATCAAACTTACTACTTTTTAAATTAAATTCTAATTTTAAAAAAGACTATTTTTTAAATAAATATTTAAGCGAATTAAAACAAACTATGTGAATACAAATAATTTTATAATTAATTAATTAAAAATTAATAATTAAAATTTATAAAAAAATTATTATATACTATCTAATAAATACCTAATCAATAACCATTATAATAATAATTTAAAATTGTGCTTAAACTAGATAAAAAAAAGGAGAAAATATTATGGCAAATAAAAAACAAAATAATAAAAAAAGGATTTTTGTAAAGGAAGAAAATGCAATAATTTTAGATTATCTTAGTTTAGGTTATGTTAACGAAAAATTAACAAATTTTAAAAGAAAACCTGTTGCACAAGCAATCGGTTGTGATAAATTCACTTTACTTGAACTTATTCCTAAACCAAATGCAAATATTGAAATCCACGAAAAGGTTTACATTGGGTCTGGAAAAAGAGATAAAATTAAAACCGTTAAAAAACTTCAATACGAAAATTTAACTGCGACAAGTAGGATTGAAATTGAATATGCTATTAAAGAAATTATTGAAAATGACGAAGAGAAATATGTTGAATTCTTTAATAATGCAGAACCACTTAGTATGAGATTACATAAACTTGAACTTATACCAGGTATTGGTAAAAAAACAATGTGGGCTCTTATTGAAGCTAGAAAAGAAAAACCATTTGAAAGTTATGAAGATATTAAAACTAGAGTTCCTGCATTACCTGATCCGGTTACTATGATAGCAAATCGAGTTCTCCAAGAACTTAATACTGGAACTGTTAAAAAAGGTAAAAAGAAATACTGCCTATTTACCCAAATACCTTATGACAGAATGAAAGAATATCCTAAGGATGATAAAAGAAATGGTAAAAAACATCACAGAAACAATAATAGAAGATAATATCGAATTGAATTTTATTTAATTTCTTCAATACTAATTTTAATCAAATTAGTTAAATACTTTCTATTTTATAAATTTAAATTTATATTTTAGTAATTCATTAATAAACATTATTTTTCTATTTTAAATAATGAATAAAAGAATTTAAATTTATTAAATTATTACTTTTTTTAAATTATTATTTTTTAAAGATGTGATCGATTGAAAGATAATACAAATACTTCACTTGCAAAAGAAACAAAAAATCTTTTAAAAAAGTATGATCTTAAACTTAAATCTAGTCTAGGTCAGAATTTCTTAATTGATAATAATAAAAGAATTCAGATTATTAAATTTGCTGAATTATCAAAAAAAGATACCGTTCTTGAAATAGGTCCAGGAATTGGTACTTTAAGTTTAGAACTTGCAAAACACGTATCAAAACTTATCTGTATAGAACAAGACAAAAGGGTTGCAAGTATTCTTGAATCAAGAGTTGAAGAAAATCATATCGACAATATTGAAATAATAAATGATGATGCTCTAAAAGTTGAATTTGATAAATTCAACAAGGTTGTATCCAACCTACCTTATCAAATTTCATCCCCCATTACATTTAAATTACTTGAATATCCTTTTGATAGGGCAGTACTAATGTATCAAAAAGAATTTGCACAACGAATGTTATCTGCTGTAGGAGATAAAAACTACTCCAGATTATATGTAATGCTTGCTTTTAAAGTCAATACTGAATTTTTAATGGATGTTCCAAAAGAATGTTTTATGCCAAAACCTAAAGTTGACTCTGCAGTTGTAAAATTAATTCCAAACCATAAATTTAATATGGAAAATAAAGAAGAAAAACAATTATTTGAAGATTATGAAAAAATAGCTAAAGCATTATTCCAACATAAAAATAAAAAATCAGAAAATGCCCTAATTAATTCCCGCCATGAAATAGGTTATAATGATAAAAAAGAATTAAAAATAAAATTGGAAGATATTAAAAATGATAAGTTAAATAAGCTTCTAAATAAAAGACCAATAAACTTATCTCCAGAAGAAATTTTAGATTTAACTCGCTTGCTACAAGAATTATTTAAAAATAAATTTTAGATTTGATTAAGTTTCTAGTAATTATATAATTTAAATAAATATGTGAGAAAATGAAAATTAAAGATTTTGAAATAGAAACCAATGATTTAGTATACATTCCAGCAGAGGATACATTTCTTTTAGCAGAGAATCTTGAAATTAAAGAATCAGATACTGTTTTAGAAATTGGAACTGGAACTGGTACTGTAGGACTTTTTGCATCTAAACTTACAAATAGCCAAATTACAGTTACAGACATTAATTTTGATGCTCTTGAACTTGCAAGAGTTAATTTTTCAAAAAATAATATTGAAAATGTTGAATTTGTTTTTGGTAATTTATTTGATGAACTTGAAAATAGAAAATTTGATGTGATTTTATTTAATACCCCATATCTACCAACTGAAGAAGATGACATTATTGATGATAATTTAAATTATGCATTTGATGGTGGAGCAGATGGAAGAAAAATTATAGACCCATTCTTATATGAAGTGAAAAATCATTTAAACAAGGGAGGTTTATTGCAACTAATTCAATCATCATTATCTGATATAAATAAAACATTTGAAATTTTATCAAAAGAAGGTTTTATGTGTGAAGTAGCTGCAAGTGAACATTTTTTCTTTGAAGATATTGTATTAATTAATGCATATTTACTATAAAGAGCAATATTAAAAACTCAATCAACTAATTTTAAAAAAAAATAGTTCATAAATAATGTAATATAATATAATATAATATATATAATTAAATAAAATAAAGAAAACGGACATTATGTTATATAATAAAATAAATAATAAAATAATAGAATTTAATGAAAAATAATAGATTATAATGAAAATAAAATAATACTAAAAACAATGAATAAAAATAATGAATAAAAATAATGAATAAAAATAAGAACTAAAACAAGGAATAAAATAAATAAATAAATAAACAATAAAAAAATAGCTGTTTTTAAAATTAATAAACTATGTTAATACAAAAGAAAAAACAGAGAAATTATTCTATTTCTCCATCAAATACTAATCTTGCAGGACCTTCCATAAATGCACCTAACTCTTCACCTTCCTTATATACAGTAAATTTAAGATTACCTCCAGGTAAATGTAAAAGTACATTTGAATTAAAAAGTCCTAATTTGTATCCTGCAATAGCTGTTGAAGTTGCACCAGTTCCACAAGCTAAAGTTACACCAGCACCACGTTCCCATGTCCTCATTTTACCTTCATGCTCTGATATAACTTCAACAAAATGAACATTAATCTTTTCAGGGAAAAGTCTGTAACATTCAATAGCTGGACCAAATCTATCAATATCAACTTCATCAACATTATCAACAAATATAATTGCATGAGGATTTCCTACACTTAGCACAGTAAGTTTTAAAGTTTCACCATCAACATCTATTTCCCCATCAATACATTCGTCCAAGTCATAATTCATAGGGATTTCTTCTGTTTTAAATGTACTAGTTCCCATATTTACTCTGAAAAATTTAGGTTTATTATTTTCCAAAGTAATATCAATAGTTTTAATTCCGCTTTTAGTTTCTACGGTCATAGATTCTGTTTCAAGTATTTTATGATTATAGACAAAATCTCCAAAACATCTTATTCCATTTCCACACATTTCAGCTTCACTACCATCTGGGTTAAACATTCTATAACCAATATCTGCAACATTTGATGAGACAACAAATAATACTCCATCTGCTCCTACACCAAAATGTCTATCACATAAGAATCTACATGCTTCAGCTTTATCAGTTTCTGGAATTTGGGTAACTTTACTTTCATCAATAATTACAAAATCATTTCCAATACCATGCATTTTAGAAAATTTTAATCCTTTTAAATCCATAATATCACCAATTATTCTAAATGTTCAGGAATAATTTGACCCTGAAGTAAATCGTCAAATGTTTGAGCTTTACGAACTACAGTCGCCTCACCATTATTTACAAGTATTTCCGCAGGAAGAGGTCTTGAATTATAATTAGATGCCATTGTAAATCCATATGCCCCTGCATTTAATATTCCTAAAACATCTCCTTCTTCTACATCTGGAAGAGGTCTATCTCTTGCAAATAAATCTCCAGATTCACATATATTACCTGCAACATCAACTTCCTGACTTATAGGTGCTCTCATTTTACTTGCATCTACAATATGATGATATGAATCATACATGGAAGGCCTAAGTAATGTATTAAATCCTGCATCAACACCAATAAATTTTCTATAGCTTTGTTTTACACTATTAACTTTAACAAGTAATGTAACTGCATCTGCAACTAAGTATCTACCTGGTTCAAGATACATAGTAGGAGTACCCATATTATATTCTGAAAGTTTCTCTTTAAAGTAAGTAATATTTTCATTTGCAAAGTGATCAAGGTCTAAGGCTTTCTCTTCTGGTGTATATGGTACACCTACACCACCACCAAAATCAACAAATTCAAAGTCAATACCTACATCTTCATGGACTTTACCTGCAATATCCATTGTAGAACCAATTGCAAGTTTAAATGGTTCAGGATCTAAGATTCCAGAGCCAATATGAGAATGCATACCTATTGGATTAAATCCTAAATCTTTTGCCATAGAATAAACTTCTGAAGCCTCATTATCCATAATACCAAACTTACTCATTACTCCACCAGTAATTGTATGTTCATGGTGACCTGCACCAACCATAGGATTTACTCTAAATGAAATTTTAAGTCCTTTTGGGTCAACTACTTCTGAAAGTCTTTTAAGTGCTGATATTGAGTCAATATTTAAAATAACCCCCATATCATGAACCATTTTAAGTTCTTCATCTGTAATGTTATTACCAGTGAATAATATTCTTTCTGGAGAAAATCCTAATTTACGAGATATATAAACTTCACCAGGAGATACTGTATCTACACAGCATCCTTCACTTTCTAAAATTTTCATAACAGCAAGGTTTGTATTAGCTTTACATGCATAAAACACTTTAAAATCAGAGTAATATTTTGAAAATGAATTATAAAATTTATTATAATTTTCTCTTATTCTAGCCTCATCAATTGCATAAATAGGACTTCCAAATTCTTCAACTAAATCTAAAGCATCAGCTCCACCAATATCTAAATGGTCATTCTTATTTGTTTTAATATTTAAATCCATTGTATTCCTCCAAATGAATAATTAATTAAAGTATATATATTAAAAAACGATTCCTTGATATAAATGCTTAAAATTAATTCTAAATAATATATAGGCATACTATAATAATATTTAAAAAAAAGTTTTCAGATTATATTTTAATCTTATAATATATAAATTTATAGAAAAAATAATCAAACAAGTCTGAAGAAGATAAATTTCTAATTTAAAACAATGAAAAGTCATAATAGAAATTAAACTTTATAGATTTATTTAAAAACTTATAAACTCAATGAAATTATTAAATAAAAAAATTATCAAAAAATTGTTTACTATAATAAAATAATAAAACTTAATGAAATAAAAAATAAAAAAATTATAAAGAAAATAAATAAAGATAGAAAAATTAAGAAAAAATAATATTGAACTTATAAAAAACATTTAAAGAATTAAATTGATTTTTTTAAGCTTCTAAGTGGTTTAGTAATCTTCCAAGATTTAGAAGATTCCATTAATTTAACTTTTTTCTTTAGTTTTTTATTTTCTTTTTTCAACTTATTAATCTCTTTTTGTTTTTCTCTTAACTGTTTACCAGATTCATTAGCTTTTTTGACCATGCTTGATCCATTAATAATTTTCTGCTTAGGTTTTGGTACTGAACCAACATATTTACTAAAGTTATTCTCCCAAGACCTAAATGTATCAATCCAATCAGTGTCAAATTCCATAGCATTAAATAATTCTTCCATATTAAAGAAATTTTTAAATAGTTTATTGTGGACTATTTCATAATTAAGAGATCTCCAAAATATATATTCAATAGGAACAGGGAAGTTAAAATACCATTCATAATCAATAGCTACAATTTCGTCATTAACATTAAAGAGATTAAATAATATTAAATCAATATTAGATACATCTTCACCATAAAATGCTTCCTTAATCTCTTTATCACCAAATACTTGTTTAAATTCATCAGTGTAGAAATCTTCTCTTTTTGAAGCATTTGCAGTCATTGCAAAATAAATTTCTTTTAATTTAGTGATGACTTTATCTTTATCACTATGAGATTTAATCATGTCTGTAATTTGTTCAGAATAATTTGGACTTTGGATAAATTCATAACTTAAATTATTATCTTCCATAACACTATCTAAACATTTAATTTTTCCAAAATAATGATTGGAAAAACTATTCATCTTTTCAAGATGTTGTTTAGCCTCTTTGGTTAATGGAGATTTACTTACAACATATCCATTATCTTTTTTATAAATACTAGTACATGTTCTAAATTTTTTATCACGGGAAGCACTTTGTTTAGAATATACTAAATTATCAGATTCCCGTGGAATATCACTATTTCTAAGTTCTAAGAAAAATGAATTTGCAAAATATTTAGATATTCCTTCTTGTGCTAATGTATAATTGAAAATATGATCTTCAAATAATTTGACCTTAGAACGGTCATAATTAGGAGCTGTAAATGGAACCGGCATATCTTCAACTAATTCATCAGTGTGGATGACATGAGGGAATTTATAATCTGGATATGGGTAAAAGAATTTATAATGTTCAAATCCAGCTTCTTTAGCAACTTCTTCTAGTTCAAATCTAGAGAATGTTCTAACAGTCTTTACATCAGGATAGTCATTAATTCCAACAAACCATCTTCCAAGATGGTCTTCTTTAGAACCAGATAAATACTTTAATCCAATACGATTTTCAATTGCCACTAATATGACTCCATCTTCACTTAGCATACTTTTAATTTTCTTTATAAAGTCAACATAAGGATTATCAGATTTAGTAAACCTATACGCATATTCAAGAACTCCACAAAGAATAATGTAATCAAATTTTTTATTAAATTCCATATTATTAAGGTTTCCAGGAAATAATTCGAGATTTTCTAAATCTTTATGTCTGTTATAAATAATTTTAGACCTTCTTTCAGTTAATTCTACAGCAGTAACATCTGAAACTCTACTACAAAATAATCCTGTTAATGCCCCACAACCAGCACCAATTTCAAGAAGATTAGCATCTTTACGGAAAGGATACCAATTAAATAAATTTTCTCTTAAATGAGATAAATGGTAAAATACAGGCCATCTTAAATCCTCATTAATTATATCCTCATAATCATCATTATTCTTAACAATATCTAATATTTCATCTTCAACTGAACCATCACTATATTCAGTTTCATTATTATAAAATTTTTTATTAACTACTGCCATATTATAACCTTTGATACTAATTTACATAAAAAAAAATTAATTTAATTTATTTTAATTCTTATTTTACTAATTAATATATTTTATGAAAATAATCAATGCTGTCAAGCTAAGATTTTTTTCTGAGATTTTTTAATTTTATTTTTTTCACAAGATTTTTCATTTTATTATTTATATTTCGCTTTGTTTATTC
>NZ_CAJOKH010000018.1 GCF_905235195.1 uncultured Methanobrevibacter sp.
TTATAATGGTATGTTATAACTAATAAATATTATCCCATAAAAAAGCCCCCCCAAGAGGAAAATAAACAATCATAAAGCCCCACTGTTAGTAATTCAACCTCATATACCTTCTGTTTTTTCTTAGAAATTTAATTCCTAAACAGGGTGTCCCTTTATAAAAAAAAATTAGTGACTAACATTTATGGTAATATTAAATATATAAACCCACCACAAAAGCACAACAAACAAAAACATACCCCCCCTTTTTTATTTATTTTATCTGTTGGTTTTGGTGAAAAATATAATTTAAAAAAAGTTACTTATTAACAGATAAGATTAAGATTTAGGAAATATATTTAATTTGGTATCTAATCTTTTCCTATTTCTTTCAATATCTGTTATATAGTCTATAATACTAAATATAGAATAATTTCTGCAATAATTAATCCACATGATAAGCAAAAAAGTTCACCTTTATTTTCATCATAAACAAATGGTGATTTTTCACATTCACCACATTTATAATAGAATAATTTTTGAATAGTAAATAAATATGGTTTTTATCATTTATATATTAAATAAAATGGTACTAATCCAGATATTATTGCAACATAACAGATTAAAATACATTTTACCAGATTAACATTAAGTTTCAACCTGTGACACTTTGTCACGGTTTCATCATTCAACCTTTCCCAATTTGGGAAACTTTGACCTTTTCCTATTTTTAAAAATTACTGTCTTTTTACTGTCTTTTTACTGACATTTTCCAATCCAAATATCACATATATTTCTTCACCACTATAGACCCACTTTTGGCCTTTTTAGTATGTCAAAGTGTCAAAATGTAAGATAGTTTCACACCCACTTCTTATTTATCTCCAAAAACTCCAATTTTAGTTAATTTTAGTCTTTTTTATATGTGAAAAATGTGAAAAATATAGGATAATTTTATACCCACTTGTTGCCCACTTGCTACATTTTTTACTTTTAAAAATAAAATAGATAATTTAATTAATTTTTATCCATATAATTCTATTATAAGAATATATAAAACTGAAAATTTTAATACTATCATTACATTCTCAACTATTGATTTTGATATAGATGATATGAATAACAATATAGAAGAACTAAAGCAATTATATGGAGAAAGATGGAAAATAGAAACAGATTACGACAGATTAAAAAACAAATTATACATCGAAAAATTCAGTGAAAAGAAGACGAACCCTCATTGAATAACTTCTACAGTCACATATTCCTATTTAATATGCTAATAGGAATAAAACACGATGAGGAACTAAAAATAACACGAAAACCAAAAGTAACAGCTAAATACACCTACGAATATCATTCTAATATCAATACACTTATTGGAGAAATTAAAGATTAACTGCCAAGACTTTTAACGGACAATCAAGATGAAATACAAAAAACTATAAAAGAAATTATGAAATTGGTTCCAAGGAATTAGTAGCAACGAAAATACCTGGACGAACGCACTCAGAAAGAGATAAAAAAAGAAATTGGAATAAAAAGTGTAAAACAAGCAAAAGTCAAGGATTCTAAAAATTTGAAAACATTAACTTGATAGTACTGATCATGACCAAAAAATTATATATAAAAGTATGATATTATGATACCTGATGAGTCTTATGAAAATATGAAGTATGGTATAAATGATAGTAATGAAGATTATAAATTAATACCCGTTAATGTGTTGTTTAATAAATTTGAAATTGAATGTCCTAACTGGTTAAAATCCTATTTTGTAGCCAAAAAGTGATTAGATAGTGAGTATAAATTTGAAAGGGAAGTTCAATGTTGGTGTTTTTTTTTGGGTCGTCTGCCTCAACATATGTATGATAGATTAGTATTTGATGGTGAATCTCTTACAATACAGTTATTGATCCGTTTGGAATGCATCATAGTGTTGTTAAAAGTGTTTTCGAGGAAAATCATTATCAGTTAAGGTGGTTCCTATTATGAGTATTTAGCTAAAAACTAAACTTAAATATCATTTTTATGTTAGATGTTCTCTTTTTTATATTTAAGACATAATACTATTTGAAACTATTATATTTAGTTTAGTCATATTAATATATTAGATTCACCTTATATATTAAATTTACTACTTTTAAATTAAAAATAACGGAAAATTAATAGAGAAAAAAATTGTATTGGAATATTTTTTAAAAATTAAAATCACTGAAGTTTTTGAAAGTGCCTAAAATAATAAAAAAAAAATATAAAATGGAATATTATAGTCTAGGACATTAAAATTTTAAGTCATAAATTGGGTTTTTTATATAAATGTTTCCAAAATTTTTTCTCCATAACTATATATTTAATTAATAGACCATTTGTTTATAAATTTATATCTAATTTATAATAATACTTAAAATTAATATTATAACCTTTATTATATTATATATTAAACAAGTATTAAACTATTAATTCTAATAGTACTTTAAAATAATAAATTTAAAAAATTATTAATTAATAATTACCATCCATCAATTTAGATTCTTCTAATTGTCTTTCAAGCTCTTTTTCATGATTTTTAACTTCACTATTCCATGCAGCTAAAATATCGATGTCTCCACCTACACTTCTACCTTTAAACTCATCTACTTTAACAAGTGTTGGAACTTTAGCCATAAGTCCTAAAACTAGAGCTTCACCAATATTTAATGACGGCAGTTGACTAACTAAATCATCTGATAAAGATTCACTAGCCATCTGAACATGACGCTGATCTTTAGGTTCAACTAACCTTAATATAATCATATTATTTGCTTGAGACAATGCATCCGGGTCAACAGTTTTTGGAGATTGACTAACTAAACATAATCCTAAACCAAATTTACGACCTTCACGAGCAATTCTTCTAACCCAATATTTAGATTTTGTTTCACGATCTTTAGGTGCCAAAATATGTGCTTCTTCAAGTACAAAGAATATTGGAAATGAAAGTTTATCTTTATTACCATGAATATAATCTTTACGGCTTTTAAGTGAAATTCTAAGAATATGTTCTACTAATACTTCAGCAGTCAATTCATCGACTTGCCCTAAATCAAGTACATTTGCCTGTGCTAGTTTAATTTGAGATAAAATATTGTTTATATTAGTATTAAAAAGTTTACCGTATTTTTGCTCTAAATCATCTAATTTATTTATTACATCCATTATGGAATTTTTATCCTTAGATGATATGGAATTAAAAATAATTTCTTGATTATTATCATATATGGGACCACTTTCTGTTCCATCTCCATACCAATTATTAAGGAATTTTTTAATGATTTGAATAAAATTTTGACTAGATGATGTTCCACCCCTAATCTCCTTTTGACTTAGATAGAATGCTTTTCTAAAGTATCTTTCCTGAATATATGAATTAGATTTAATATTAGCTAATGATTTAAGCTCTGGAAAATCCATATGTAATGGATTTATAACTGGTTTGATAATGTTTACTTTACCGCTTGGAAATTCTGCATTTACATATTCAGAATGCATATCAAATATAAAAGGACAACCATTTCTCTCAAGAAGTCCATCTATTAACACACTTACTGTATTTGATTTTCCTGCTCCAGTCATAGCAAGTATTGCAAGATGACGAGATACCATTTTATTAATATCCAATTTTACTGCAACATTTTCATTTGATATTAAACTACCTAATTTTAAACCATCTTTATTTTTAAAGACTTTGTTTAAAATCTCAGGACTAGCAAGTTTTATTTCAGTTGCAGGAGGTGCTGGAGTACGTGGTATTTTTAAATTATCAACATCGCCAAGTATTTTAACATTTCCTTTAATATAATAATCATCCCCTTCAATACTTCTTATACGAGATATTGTATCAGGGTCATATATATCCCCATTTAATGAAACACTTCCACGTACAAGTGATTCTATCATACCGAGTATTGTTTGATTATTATATTCCATCGTTACATATTCACCCATCTTTGGCATACCTTTAGATATGAAACTTAACTCTGTTAGTGATGATTCACCTACACTAAGACCAATAATTTTTTCCATATTTTCACCATAAAGTATAATTTTTAATTTAAGACATGTTTTAATATAAATTTTAATAAAACTTTTAATTATATTATAGATATTTTTAATTAAATTAACTTAATTTTCTATAATTTTTTTAATTTTTTTGATTATAATACTCATACAAAATATTATTTAATTTTTCAATTTAATATTAATAAAAATTTGAATTATTTTAACATTTCCCTGCCTGATTTTTCATATATGCCAATAATAGTTGCAAGTTCTTCAATATTTTTATTTTTAATAACAACACCATTATGTGCTTTTTTAAGTAAATAAGGATAACCTTCTATTGAATCCCTTTTAATAATAGAAATAATTTCTTCAATCTTTTTCTTATCTGCCCTATATGGAAGTTCTACTTTTAAAACATTTTTATAATCATCTAGGCGAAGATAAAATATGGTAAATTCAAATAACCTAAAAAAATCATTATGTATTGGAAATTCAAACTTCATCTCACTACTGAGATTTTTATAAATTGGATTAGAATAACCTTCTGTTTTGTTTAATCTTTCAAAAATTGACATATCTGGATAATTACTGTGAAATACATCATTAGAAGTTGATGTTTTAGATATTGCAATAATATTTTCCTTATGTTTTAAAAATTCAAAAATATTTTCCAAATTTTCTAGAGCCAAATTATGTAAATCCTTATCTTTAGGTATGGGCCTAATTAAATCACCGAATAAAGACCCATCAATTAAAAAGTAATCTGCATCATATGCATTTAAAGCATTAACTGCATTTTCAATTTCAAAAATACTCATTTTAGCTCTTAATTTATCTGTAAAGAATTTATGATGTTCTGCTGTGTCGAGTTCAACATTTTCAATTTCCTTCAGTTTATCTCCATCATATATAATAGCATAAGCAGCAACAGCATATAAATTAAATGCTAAAAATTTTCTATGTGAATAACTTCCATCACCTGCCGCAATTTTATAATTTCCAGTTGATGGTTCAATATATACAAAGTTCCAGTAATCAGCAATATCAATATCTAAGGAATCAAATTTTTCAATTTCTTCAATAATTTCTCCTCTTTTTTTAACAGCCTCTTCATATAATGAATTTAACATTTTATCCCCCTCAAAATCATATTAAAACAGAAAATAATAATTAAAATAATAATTAAAAATAGTATATGGGTGTTTTTTCTCACAATTAATAAATGAGAATAATTAACACAATTAATCAACTATAATTATTTAAGTAAATAGTATAATTATATTTAATTTATTCAGATGAGGCTTTTCTAATACCTGCAATGATTTCAGATATTTTTTCTTGAATATTATCTGTTTGTTCTACAACAGTACCAGTTACAATTATATCAGCACCTGCTTTAGCTGCAATATATGCACCCTCACCCTCTCTTATACCACCACCAACAATTAACATAACATCAGTAGCAGCTTTAGTATAAGCAATCATTTCAGGAGGTATCTGTTTATCGGCACCAGAACCAGCTTCAAGATAAACATATCTCATACCAAAACATTCAGCTGCCATAGCATATGAAGCTGCAATTTTTGGTTTGTCACGTGGAAGAAGTTTAGCTTCTCCAACCCAACCAACAGTTCCACCAGGTTCTACTACAAGATAACCCATAGGAATAATATCAATACCTGATTTTTTAACATTATATGCAGCTAAACTTTGAGCTCCAATAATATAATAGGGATTGCTTGAATTAAGGAAACTCATAAATAAAATAGCATCTGCATATCTGCTTACATTTGAAGAATTTCCTGGAAAAATAATAATTGGTATGTCAATATTTTCAGATAATGCTTTACATGTAGAATCTACATCATATTGGTCAACTGTAGAACCTCCTATTAATATTCCATCACTTCCCGCTTCACTTGCAGCTTTAGCAACTTTTACAGCTTCATCTGGACTTTGTTCATCTGGATCAATTAATGTTAAATGTAAAACATGATCTTTTCTAATTTCTTTAAATTGTTCTTCAACTATATTCATAAATTATCCCTTATATAAAAATGATTAAAAAATTAAAATAAAATTAAATATGAATTTTTTAACTAATAATATTATATGGTTATTATTATAAAAAATTTTAGATAATTATGAATATAATATTGAGTTTGTACTTAAACATATAAGGATAAGTCAAACTCAATTTCTGCTAATTAAGTAAAATTTTACTTTGCATTTTAAAATTGTATTTCAAATATTATTTAGTTTATTATTTAAAATAAAAAATTTAAATAAATTTTAAAATAATTTTACTAATTAAAATTATTTAAGAAGTTAAGTTTTAATTAAAAAAATAGAAATTATTAATATTTAAAAAATAGTTAAAATAATATATAAAATCCTTAAAAGATTTTAAAATTTATAAAAAGTATTAAAAATAAGTATTATTTATTATATAAATAAATAATTAAATTTGATAGAGGATTAAATCTATCCTCTAAGTTCTTTAGCTTTAAATCTTAATCCTTTATAACCACATTTTCTACAGTTAGTAGCAGCAGCAGGATTACGAGCACCACATTTTAAGCAAATTTTTACATTGAAAATTCTTTCTTCAGCTTCTGGGAATTTTGCCATAATTAATCCTCCTTTATAAAATAAAATTAAATAAAATAATATACCAATTTAGATTTATGAAATTAATTAGAATATTATAATGAAAATAGTTATTCATTACTATTAATAAATTATATTAATGTAATAGTATTTAAATATTAAGTTTTCTAATCTATAAATTAGTATATTTGTGAAAAATTAAAATAATTAAAATTTATAATACTTATTTTAAAAAAATATATTTTTTAATAAATATTTAATGATGAATTTAACTAAATGAATATTAAATGATTTTTACACAAAGATAATCATTTACAGATTAATTTATCTAAAAAATTAAATATTAAATGATATTTATAAAAAATAATAATATTAAGATTAATTTTTAATAATTATACAATATAAAAAGTTTTAATAAAAAATTAAATTATTCATTTTGATTATGACTTTCAAGAAAATCATTTTGTATTTCTACCACTTCACTACTAGTTGCTACTTCACTATAAGCTTCTAGAAGTTCATAGTTTAATTCAATGAAAGTATGACCCCACTTGAATCCGTCCATTAAATCATTAGCTTTTTCTTTAAATCCTGCAATATAAAATGTTGCAGCTATAGCTTCAACTGTAGATAAAGTACAGGCTTTACCATAATTAACTGGGTTTGTAGCAATTAAAAATGGTAATGATCTGTGATATTTAGAAAGCGAAAAAAAAGTAGCAGACTTGTTGACTTTATTCCAAGAACAATCTAGCCCTACAACACCTCTTTTTTCAATATACTTTCTATCTTCACGTGAAACTGCTTTAGATGAAAAAGGATTAAGAACAATTGCACCTCTTGGAATTTGTCGTAGCTTATATACAATTTTAGCTTTCTTTTCTTTTTCAAGTTTAATAGCAGTACATTTACGTTTATCACATTCATCTGCATGGAAAATTACTACATCCATATTAAAACCTTTTAATTGATAATTTATTAAAAAATAAATTATCAGACATTATGTTATAAAATTTATAGAAAATAATTTTTTACTAAAAAAAAAATTATCCACTAGCCTCAGCTGCAGATTCTTCTGTTAAATTACCTGCTTTATACTGAGCAACATAATCAACTAATTGTTTATAATCACTTGAACTAATACCTAATAAATCATAGATATGAGGTACATTTGATGAGTGTTTTAAGTGAACAGATTCTAAATATGGGACAATATGTTCTTTATATAATTTACAATAAGTTGTTCCATCACATTCAACTGTTCTATTTGAAACTACATATACAAGATAACTTTGATTATTATAAGTAGTAGATAAAATATATACATCTAAAGTTGGATCAGTATTATTAACTGGATTATTTGAATTGACTTCTGTTGTAGGTACAGCTTGGGAATAGTAAATGGTCCAGTTTAATCCATTAATTTTTCTAATTTCAGGATCTGGAAGTCCTCCTTGAATCTGCATAACGTCCAATAAAAAACTTGCATTATCACAGGTAGACATATTATATTCTATTCCATTAGTTTTATCTTTATAACTTTGAGCCCATTTGGAATAATTAGAATTATTTGTTTGTGGTTGTTCAATTGCATTACCTACAATTGAACCGCTCATAAAATCATTATTGAATTTAGTAGTAGGACCTGTTGAAAAAGCTCCTAATGCAAATGATACAATAAATACTACTGCAATAATAAATACAGCCACTATTATAATTTTCTTTTTGCTATCCATTAAATTTCCCCATTAAAGTTTTATTTAATCTTAAATTGTAATAATTTTCTAAAAAAAATAAAATATAAGTTTTTTTTAAAAAAATATAATCTTATTTAAGAGCTAATTAAATTAATAATAATATAATATATAATTTTTATTATAAATAATTCATGTTTTATATTTTAAAAATAGTTTAACTTAGAGTTTACAGTTAAAACTCTATAAAAATATAAAATTTTTAATATTTAAATTTAAATAATTAATTTAATTAAAGATAATTATATTATAAAATTATTATTTTTAAAAATATAATATAATATTAATATAATTTTGTTTTAAAAAACTATTATATTTATAAAAAATTTAATTAATTTAATTAATTTAATTATGAACTATAATAATAGACTAAATTACAGAAAATCTAAAATTTAAATTTATTTTTAATTATTTTTAAGTTGATATAATGAAAGAAAGAAATCAAATATTAGTTGTTATATTAATATTACTAAGTATTTATGCAATAATTGTAAGTGTGACCTATTATATTCCATTAAATCAACAAAATGTAATTACTAGTTCCATTGTGGGTAATAATACTAATGGTACTGTATACAAAACTATATGTGGTAATACATCATCTAATGATACTGTAGTTTTAATTTTAGGTGTTCATAGCTTTGAAAGTGGTATACATAATGCAACCAATAAAACTGTATTAAATTTGACTAAAGAGAATAATTTAACTAAAAAATATGTTGTTTATTTCATTAAAGTGAATATGAATGCATCTGGTATTGACACTGAGGACTATCAAACCAATAGACATATGGGAGAACTATTGGCTAATAAATATATTGTAAAAGATCTCATACAATATAATCCCATAGCAGTTGTTGATGTTCATGAAATGGAAGCATATTGGGATCCTACTGAATTTATAGAAGTTATAAATACTAATTCATCTTTAGCTAATGAATATGGTCATAAATTAAGTAATGATACGGGTATAAAAGAATATACCTTCACAGAAGGAACCTCACCAGAATGGGTAACAATACCTATAGCTAATGAAGGATTTAACACAATAATATTTGAAACTGCACAAGCCGACTCAAATTCAGATAAAATGAAAACTGCAGAGAAGCTTATTAGAAGTCTTGATAGTTTTAAAATTAGAAAATAATATTAATAAATATTAAATAATACTCTAAATAAAATATTAATTAGCTTATTAATATTAATTAAAAATGAGGTGAAAATATGTGTTCAACTGGCGGTCCAATGGGCGATATAAATTTAAAAGAATTGAAAACAAAAAAATACAGATGTAAAAGCTGTGGTAATGAATTCAAAGGTCTTGGTAAAAAAGTAATCTGTCCTAACTGTAAAAGTGAAGATACAGAAAGTTTATAGAAAAATTCTATAAACCCTTTTTTACTTTTTTTTAATAATAATTAATATATCTATAAAAATCACTATTTTTAAATAAAAAAATTACTTTAAAAGAATTTTAAGATTATTCACAAAAAAAATACTATTTTTAAGGTGTGCAGATGGAAATTAAACTTAAAGATGATGAAATATTATTTATAATTGGAGATAGTGGAATTGTCGGTGTAAGTAAAATGGCTAATTGCGATATGCTATTTATAGAAACTGCAGAAAATGAAGAAATTGTATTATATCCAGAAGATGATGATATTATAGCTGTTTCTGCATTTGGTAAAGGTGAAAAATACGAAAAAGGAATAAGATCACTTACATATGTTACACGAGATATGAAATCTCCAATATTAATTCTTCCAAAAGAAAATAATGCATCTAAAAGATTAACAATGGTATTATCTATTGGAGATACTGTAAGATTTGATTGTAGTATTACTCCAGGTACTCATCCAGAGCAAGATATCCTATGTTCATGTGATAGTTTAAGTGGATTAGTTATTAATAAAACTCCAAATGGTGTAAATCTATCAAAAGATAATGTAGAGTATAAAATTGAAAAATTTTAATATAATCTTTAATCTTATTATGTAAATTACTAAAATTTTAGTATACTTGTTTATAATGATTTAAAATTAAAATTTCTAAATAAGTATAAAATAAAAAATATAAGTAATATTCTAAAATAAAATAATATTAGTAAAATCTCTAATTAAAATAAATAAAGTAGGCACTAATTGTAATTAATAAGAGATAAAATCTAATAAAAATAAATAATAGCTACTACTTAAATAAAATAATAAAAAATAGTATATATATTCAATTAAAATAACTAAATAAATAATATCCAATAATCTAAAAATAAAAAAAGAGTTAATACTCTAATTTAATACTAATAATGTAAAATTAAAGTAAAATCAATGGAAAATTGATATAATTGCAAATATTATAAAAATTGCAAATATACAAACACAACATCCTGTAGCAGCATTTTTATTAGAATTGGTTTTATTATTAGTATATTTATTTGAAGAAGTATTATTATTTATACCGCTAGAATTTTTTAGCTCTGTTTGTTTAAACATATATTTATCAGTGTTATCATATAGATCTACAAGCTTTACAGCAATCCATATGGAACGTATTATGCTTACCAACATTAAAACGAAAGCAAAAGCTACCATTAATGTTGCTGGACCGTACAGACCACCAAACATTCCAAAGTATAATAAATACACCATCCAAGGTATTTCATAAGTAATTCCTTCAAGAATCCAATTAATATTGTTATGTTTGAAACCAAGATGTAAGATTCCAAAACCATTAATAAATGGAATAATTGAAAGGATAACCCACCACGATTTAATAATTTTTTCTATAATATTCATTTTATTCAATCAATTTATTACTATTACTTGTTTCAATTTTATCAACAACTTTTTGACCATCATCTGCCATTTGAGAGAATAATAAAATGTTTTCTTTCATTTTTGGAAGTGCTTGAGTTTTATATGCACTTAAATCTTCAATTGCTTGAAGTGCTTCAGCAAATGATTCTTTTAAAACTTCAGGAGAAATCATAGTCTCTGTACTATTTTTTTGAATTTCTGCACCTTGTTCTTTAAGCATATGGGATGTAGTTTGAATAATATCTTCTGTAGTATTGTTTAAAACATTTATTTTATCCATTACAATTTTTTGATCATATAAAGCACTTGCAACCATTACACCAGTTCTTAATGCAGATACAGTTACATTTTGAGCACGTCTAACACCACGTATTAATTCTTTATTATTACGTCTTATAACATTTAAAGAAACAATACCCTGTTGGTTTACAACTATCATTTGTTGCATATCCATAATTCTTTGTCTAAGTGGGAAAAGAACCTCTTCTCGTACAAAAGCTATTTTATCTGGATCAACTCCTTCAAGTTCTGCTCTTTTAATTTGTACTTCTATAGATTCATCCATTTTTTTACCGAGTTCAATATCTGCAAGAAGTTTCTTTGTAACTTCTCTCAAATTATCTTCCTCATTTAAAAGAGTTACATTATCATTTTGAAGTATTTGACTACTTTTATCAAGGGAATCTACTATATCTGATATAGCTCCTTCTGCTTTTTCATATTTTGCAAAATATTTCCTAATAGGGTTCATAAAACTTCCAAAAATCCCTTTTTTAGTAAAATCTACGCGACTAGGATCTAAATCCTTCATTTGTTTATTTAATTCAAGTAATTTATCCCCTATATTTTCAGCTTCTTTTCCACCTTTTGATAAATCTACAAATCGAGTAGATAACATTTCATTGTGAGAAGCTGATTTGGACATTTCTCCTAATCCAAAATTATCTAAAGGTTTTAAAATATTTTCCCTTTCTTGAGGGTTATTTAAATCAGCATCAAAAATAGCAACTGCATTTTCATCAGCTTGATCTTTAAGATGAGAATTTTCTAATTTTTCCTCTTCTTGTTTTAAACTATCTTCAACATCATTTTTTATTTTATCTACATCCAAGGAGAATTCTGCCATATTATCACCTTAATTTAAAAAATCTATTTTAGTTTTATCTATATCATATTTGTATTCATTAACAGTTGAACCATCTTTAATAATTTCTACTGTTACATATTTAGGATTAGGTTTTTTATAAGTATTATAAAAACCAAAACTTATACTATAATCTGTATCGTAGTACACAGATTTTAACTTTTCATTTTCACTACCTATTAATTTATTATTATCATCATAATAACTTGTTTTAATATTATATCCTTCTAAATTTGAAGGGACATGTTCAAATAAAGCTTCAGTATATAGTGAGAAAGATTCTGATCCTGAACCACCTACGTTTGTTATAGATAATGTTACATTTTCTACTTTTTTCTCAGATGAATCACCTGTAGATGTTAAAATAATGCCTCCTCCAATAATAATAACTAAAAAAATCAATATTAAAAATATTTGACCATTTTTAAATATATTTTGGTTATTTAAAGATTCCTCTTCCTTATTAGTAAACGAATTGTTTTGTGAGTCTAATTTGTATCCGCAATTTAGACAAAATTTAGCATTATCAGGCAATACATTTCCACAATTTGGACAATATTTACTTATTTAATTACCCCCTTATAATTATTTTATTATTTATACTATTATAAATTATAATATAAAATTATTCATACTCTTTAACTGAATCAACTAAGTTTTCCATTTCCTCCAATAATTCTTTAACTTCTTCATTAGAATTATCATCATTAATATTTAATACTAATTCATTGGTTAACTCTTCAATATAATTAATAATGTCTTTCATATTTTGTAATTTTAAATTAAGTTCTTTACGTACATCCTCATTATCTTCACTTGCAAATTGTGTTATATCAATTATAGCATCATACTGCTTATAGAAAACAAAATGAGAATTATCAACAAGAGTTATAAATTTATCATATGTAATTTGAGGGGGGTCAAATTTCTTTTCAATTAAATCCTTTACAGAATTTTCTTTAACATCAAATAAGACCTTTAAATTATAAGCTTCTTTTCTAAAAGATTGAAGGGAATTTAGAGGTCCATCTTCAACATCAGATTTTCCCATATTAATATTTCCTAAATCAGGATCTTCATTGATATTAGAAGTTTTAGAACTAGTGTTTCCACTTGATTTATTTTGAGTTGAGCCAGATTTACCAATATATCTATTTAAATTAAATATGTGGTAAAGAATCAATAATGGAAATATAAATAAAATTAATAATATGACTTTTATAAATAAATCACCATAAAAACCAACTAAAACAGATAATGATAAGATCACTACATAATAAAAAGTAACTGCCCAAGGAACAGATTCATAAATTAATAATACATCAGCATAATCACCTTTACCCCTTTTTAATCTGATTTTTGCAGCAGATTTAGATTCTGGTGCATATTGTAAAATTTCATTATCAGTTAATAAACTATTATCAGGTTCTATTATAAACCTCACATCAGAAACTGTTTCAACACACTTAAGAAGTTTTCCCTTATCATCATAAACTTTATTATTTCTTATAGTTAAAGGAGTGGTTAATCTTCTAATCTCTTGTGATTTTAAATCTTCATTAGACATTTAACTTCCCCACATTATATATAAATTATAATTTAGAGTATATATTTTTTTCTATATATGTAATAATAAAAACTATTATAAGATTTTTTAATGGTATAATTTATTTCGCTTTTAAATAATTGTTTTCTTGTGTTTTTGAGTTAATCTTTGTTATGATAAGCTTAAAATACAAATAAAATACTATTTTTTACAAGATTTGGATTATTTTTGTATTATCTTTTAAGTTAAGTTCTATTTTGTGTAATTTGAAAAAATCTTTATTTTTTCTCTAATTGTATTTAAATTATTTTTTCAATATAATTGTAAATATTTTTATTGAATGGGCTTATCAGTTGAATTTTCAAAACAATATTAAAGAATTATTAATATGAAAAATTTATAATATTTTTATAATATTTAATGAATTGTATTTTTTATAGTAATTTAAATATTATTAAATATATAATAAATATATAATATATAAAAATAATTACATATACTTATAAAAATTATTATTTAAAAAAGCTTAAAATTCATAATAAATTATGTGTAAATTATGGATTATATCTGATTAATGATAAAATTATAAGAATTAAAAATTTATATGAATAAATTAAATTTAAGGTAATAAAATGTTTTTTACTTCCATATTTGAGATCATAGGGCAAAGTATAGTCTTTATAATAGTATTAATTATTATTCTACTATTAGTAGCTATTATTTTAGGACAAATACTTTTACAGAAAGATAAACTTATTTTTCCAAAATTATTAATATTTGTATCAGATATTTTATACACACCCCTAAAATGGTTATCTATAAAACTTGGATTTGATGAGAATATGATAGATCAAATTGGAATAGACGTTAGAAATCAGGTAAATAAAAATAAATTTAAAAAAATCGATAATAATAAAAAAATACTTTTTCTTCCACATTGTCTTCGTGCAGGTACATGTAAAGCAAGACTTGATGAAACTGGCCTAGTATGTTATAAATGTGGTAAATGTTGTGTAGGTGAGATAAAAGAAAAAGCAGAATCTATTGGATATAAAGTATTTATTGTACCTGGAAGTAGTTTTGTTAAAAAAATAATGAAAAACTGTGAATTTGAATCTATCGTAGGAGTTGCATGTTATGAAGATTTAAACTTTACAATGATGAAACTTAACAAATTTACACCACAGGGCGTTTTACTTTCAAAATCAGGTTGTTTTGAAACAGAAGTAAATGTTGATAATGTACTTGAAAGAATAGGTTACTTTGATATTTATCCTAAATCTAAAAAATATAATGAAAATACTTCACAACTATGTGTAAAGGAAAATGAACAAAGAGCTAAATAATATATTAAAAGTATTAGTTAAAATTCATATTATTAACTTATAAATTATTAATTTATCATTATAAAAGTTAAATCACAATAGTCACTATATTTTTACAAGCTTTAAAATTAAAATAAGGGGAAAAATATGAAAGGAAATTGGAAAAAAATATTATTATTTTTAATATTCTTAATTATTGCTATAGAAACACTTACAATTGCAAGTGCATATACTGGTACTGGTTTTTCACACAATATAACAAGTGATAAATATACAGATTTATCAATATCTGATATTTTAAACAAATATAATGATACAGATTGTGTAGCTGAGAAATCCGGAATATGTACAAAGGTAGTAGATGGAGATACGATATATCTAGATACTGGAGAGAAAGTACGTCTTGTTGGAGTAAATACACCTGAAAAAGGAGTGCAAGGTGCAGATACATCTAAATATTTTGTTGAAAAATTATGTTTAAACAGAGAAGTTAGTTTAGATGTAGATGATTCTAAGCATACTGACAGATATGGTAGAACATTAGCTGTTGTAATCGTTGACGGTAAAAATTTAAATGAAATGCTTTTAAAAGAAGGCCTTGCAGAAGTAATGTATATGCCTCCAAGCGAATTCTACCCATATGACTGGACAAATGGAAATACTCCAACTTCATCTTCAACATCAGCAAGTGCTCATACTAGTTCTAATACTAATTATTCAAATACAGATTCTAATGCAGATTCTAATACTAATGGAGAATATATTGGAAATGCAAACACAATGAAGTTTCATTTATCAACATGTCCTATGGTAAATAAAATGTCTGAAAATAGTAAGGTATCATTTTCATCAAGACAATCTGCAATAGATGAAGGTTACACACCATGTAAAGTCTGTAATCCTTAAACATATTTAAAAAAAAGAATAGTTTATTAAAAGAGTGATTAATTAGATATTTATCTAATTATCACATATCTTATTTTTTAAAAAAAAAAAGTTTAAATATTTAAGATAAATAATCTTAAAAAAAAATTTATTTTTTCATTACTTCTTCTACAGCTACAGATACAGCTACACTAGCACCGACCATAGGATTATTACCCATACCTATTAATCCCATCATCTCTACATGTGCAGGTACTGATGATGAACCTGCAAATTGTGCATCTGAATGCATTCTACCCATTGTATCAGTCATACCATATGATGCAGGACCTGCAGCCATATTATCTGGATGTAATGTTCTACCAGTTCCACCACCTGATGCAACAGAGAAGTAGTTTTTACCTTTATGGACACATTCCTTTTTATATGTTGCAGCAACAGGATGTTGGAATCTTGTAGGGTTAGTAGAGTTACCTGTAATAGATACATCTACCTCTTCAAGGTGCATAATAGCTACACCTTCTCTTACATCATCTGCGCCGTAGCATCTAACCTTAGATCTTTCACCTTTAGAATATGCTTTTTCACTTATAACTTTTATTTCACCAGTATAATAATCAAACTGAGTTTTGACATAGGTAAAACCATTAATTCTAGATATTATTAATGCTGCATCTTTTCCAAGACCATTTAATATTACTCTTAAAGGTTCATCTCTTACTTTATTTGCAGAATTAGCTATTCCAATTGCACCTTCTGCAGCAGCAAAACTTTCATGACCTGCAAGAAATGCAAAGCATGAACTTTCATCACTTAAAAGCATTGAAGCTAAGTTTCCATGACCAAGACCTACTTTTCTATCATCAGCAACACTACCTGGAATACAAAATGCTTGTAGTCCTTCACCAATAGCTTTTGCAGCATCACTTGCCTTAGTACATTCTTTTTTAATTGCTATTGCAGCCCCAAGTGTATATGCCCAACATGCATTTTCAAAACATATTGGCTGTACTTCACGTACAATATCATAAGGATTGATTCCTTTATTAAGACATATTGATTTAGCTTCATCTAAATCATTAATGCCATAATGATTTAAAACAGGAGTAATTTGATTTATACGCCTCTCATAACCTTCAAATGAAACCATACCTAGTCCCTCCTTGGATCAATTTTTTTAACTGCATCATCAAATCTTCCATACTGACCACTAGCTTTTTTAAGAGCTTCTGATCCATCCATACCTTCTTTTATAAAGTCAATTAATTGACCTAAATTTAGATATTTATATCCAATAATCTCATTATCTTCATCTAAACCTATTTCGGTAATATAACCTTCAGTTAATTCCAAATATCTTGGACCTTTTTTATTAGTTGAATATATTGTTCCAACTTGACTTCTATGGCCTTTACCTAAATCTTCAAGGCCTGCACCAATTGGAAGACCTCCTTCTGAGAATGCTGACTGGGTTCTTCCATAAACAATCTGTAAGAATAGCTCTCTCATAGCAGTATTAATTGCATCACATACAAGATCTGTATTAAGTGCTTCTAAAATTGTTTTTCCAACAAGAATTTCACCAGCCATTGCTGCAGAGTGTGTCATTCCAGAGCATCCTAATGTTTCAACTAATGCTTCTTCAATTATACCTTCTTTAACATTTAATGTTAATTTACAACAACCTTGTTGAGGAGCACACCATCCAATTCCATGTGTTAATCCAGAAATATCTTTTATCTCTTTAGATTTAACCCATTTACCTTCTTCTGGTATTGGAGCAGAACCATGATTAGCTCCTTTTGCCACACAACACATATTATCTATTTCAGTAGAATATATCATAATATCTCCTTAAAATATGTTCATAAGCTAATATTATTAAATAAATCTTAGCAAATAAAATTAAATAAAAATATTAAATTTAACTTTATTATATATTTAATATTTTAATAAATATTTTAATATTAATTTTTATAATTAATTAAATTAAGTATTAAAATCCCATACTATTGGACTAAAATTATAAAATATAATAATTATTAAATATATATTAAATTTTAATCATTTACAGGAAGTAAATCCTTCTGTTTAAATACCTCTTTAGCAGCAGACATAGCTTCAATAGTTCTTGGGAAACCTATATATGCAGACATCTGCATAATAATCTCAACAATTTCTGTAGGTCTACATCCCACATTTAATGCACCTTCTATATGACTTTTAAGTTCTGGAATAGCTCCAAGAGTAGTTAATGAAGCAACAGTACATAATTCACGTGTTTTTAAATCTACTGTATCTCTTGTATAAATTTCAGAGTATGGAAACTCTACAACAAATCTTGCTAAATCAGGTGCAATATCTTCAAATTCTGTAAAAATACTTTCTATATTATCTGGATTAGTAATTTTTAAAATTGACATACCTTTTTCAAATCTATCTTCCATTATATCACCATAATAAATAAAATCTAATCTACAATTTTAATTATGTTATTAATTTAACCTATTTAAAAATTAATTAAATTTAAAACAAATTATAATTATATGCAAATAAGTTAAAATATTTGTCTAAATTATTTTATAAATAATTTTCAATAAAAAAATTTTTTAATAAAATTTAACATATTAATAATAGTGATTATATGGATTTAATGGATGTTATGTTAAAAAGACGAAGTGTACGTGAATATGAAGAGAAAGAAATTACAAAAGAGCAATTAAATAAAATATTACAAGCAGCACTTTTAGCTCCAACAAGTAGAAACAGAAAACCCTGTAAGTTTTTAGTTGTATCAAATAAGAAAACACTAAAAAAATTATCACAATGTAAAAATACAGGTGCTCAATTTCTTGAGGGATGTAATAAAGCAGTTGTTGTTATATCAGATGAAAATATTGCAGATACTTGGATAGAAGATTCATCTATAGCATTAACATATATGCATTTAATGGCAACTAACCTGGGTCTTGGAAGCTGTTGGGTTCAAATGCATTTAAGAGATAAAAATGGTAGTGACTCTGAAAAATTAGTTTGTAAAGCTCTAGAAATAAATAATAAATATAGAGTTGTAGGAATTATGGCATTAGGAGTCGCAAAAACAATACCTGATTCTCATAGTCTTAATGAACTTGATAATACTAAAATACAGTTTTTAAATTAAATGATATTAAATTTTTTATATAATTCAATCAATTTTAATATTTAATTTTTTAGTCAATGGTTTTAATCAAATAAATCTTTAATATATTTAACCCTAGTTAAGTTACAATATATTTAAATATATGTAAATTAGAGATAATTATTAATAAAAACAATTCAATTGTATTTTGGAGGTATTATATGCATGTAAAAGATGTTTTAGATAATTTAAATATAAATGTAGATATGCCACAACACTGGTATTCAACTGAAGTAGACAATATCTTTGAAAAGGGAGAAATAGTTAAAAATGATAGTATTATTAAAATAAAAGCTAAAGATAATAATAACACCAAATATATTATTATAGATCCTGATGAAAGTATGAGCATAGTAAGTCAACTAAAAAATGGGAACTTTATAGGAGTAAAATATCTAAACAATAAAGATGACTTTGAATATATTGGAAAAATCACCGATTTAAAATATAAAACAAACTTAATTTAATTTAACTAATCTTAAAGTTTAAAAAAAAGTATATTGCATTGATAAAAAGAATATTATACTTAAATAATTAAAAAAAGTAATTGAAATTGAAAAAAAGAATATTATACTTAAATAATTAAAAAAAGTAATAGAAATTGAAGAATATTATACTTAAATACTTAAAAAAAGTAATTGAAATTGAAGAATATTATACTTAAATAATTAAAAAAAGTAATTGAAATTGAAAAAAAGAGAATTATCTTAAAAAAAGAGATTAAAATTTAAATAATATAAAAAAATTAAAAAGATAAGATTTTGATTTAATTTGATTTAAAAATACCTAAAATCTGATCAAAGATTGATTGAGTTTCATTACTTCCAATAGCATCATCTAATTGACTTTTATAATCGTCTACTTGACCTTGAACAGTGTGATTGTGATATTGTATCTGCAAGTTTATTAACATCTGATTCTGAAATCTCAATATTATTATTTACTGCAACATTATTAATTATAGTTACAATATTATCTTTATCAGTAATATTATCTTTTTTAACTTCTTCTTTAACATCATTTACTACTTTAGCTACATCATCACCAGATACATTTGAATCTTTTACTATTTGACTTTCTACTTCAATTTCCTGATTAGCTGCTTGTTTTACATCATCAGGAATTTGAACATTAGTAGCTTCTTCATATGATTTTAAAATTCCAGCAAGAGCAGATTCCCCAGTAGCTTCAACTGGACTTGTAACATAAACATATCCTTTTGTAATACCTACAGATTTAAGAGCAGATGCATACATATCAGAAGTTACAAGTGTAATTTTTGAAGTATCAACAGTTATTTCCATGTTTTGATTATTGTTTAAATCAATTAAAGCAGATGATAAAACCTCATCAGACCCATATGTTTCTTGTGAAATTCCAGATGAAATTGCATTTACATCATCAGCATAAACAATCTGAACATCAGCATCCTTTAAATTTACATGGGAATTAGAATTAAAGAAATTATCAACCATATTTTTATATTCTTGATTACCATAGGTAGTCTCACCATAACATACAACAAGTCCTTTAGAATCTGCTGATGTAATTGTAGGTACTATTACTGCAATCATCAGTATTACTAAAATTAAAGCAATTATAGATTTTCTCATAATATCCTCACTGTTTAAAATTCAATTTTTACCATAAATAAATTAGTCAATAAAGTATATAAAATTTTCTTTATTAAAAAAAAGATACGTGTATAGTATTTATTGTATTATTAATGTAAACATATATCAATCATATAAATTTCTTATACAGAGAAAGATTGAAAAATGATTTTTTAATTTCATATTATTTAAAATAATATTTAAAAAAAAATATAATAATAAATTTTATAAATTTTCTGCAAAAAGTCTATACTCATCTAGCAAATCAAATAATTCTTCTTTGGTATGAGTTTTAAATATTTGTGGTTTAAAGTATACAGTTCTTGGTAATCCTTTAAGATAATATGCAACATGAGACCTTAATCTTTTAATTGCTATTTCTTCTCCCATATCTTCGATTAATAGTTCACTATGCTTTTTAATCATATTAATCCTATCATCCATATTAGGCTTTTGAGCTTTTATACCCTCATCCAAATATGCTATACATTCTTTTATAAGCCATGGATTTCCAAGTACTCCTCGTCCAATCATTATAGCATCACAGCCAGTATAATCTATCATAGCTTTAGCAGCATAACATGATCTTATATCCCCATTTCCAATAACTGGAATATCAATAGAATCTTTCACATCCTTAATAATATCCCAATCTGCAACACCAGAATATGCTTGAGTACGATCTCTTGGATGAATAGTTATTGCTGATGCACCAGCTTTTTCAACCATTGTAGAAATTTCAATTGGATTAATATGATCTTTATCCCATCCACTTCTAATTTTAACAGTGACTGGTATGGGCAAAAAATCAACTAATGCTTTTGTAACTTCATATGCCTTTTGAGGATTTTTTAATAGGGCACAACCTGCATTTGATTTTAATGCTACTTTTGGAACTGGACAACCCATATTAATATCAATAATATCTGGGTTCATATTTTCATAAACATATTTAGCAGCAGTTTTAAAATATTTAATCTCAGAGCCAAATATCTGTTGTGATATTGGCCTTTGATTATCATCAATTTTTAAGAGTTTTAGGGAATTTTTATCTTTATGTGCAATTGCATTGCTTGAAACCATTTCACCACTAATTAGTCCACATCCCATAGATTTTATTATTGATCTAAATGTAAAATCACATATCCCTGCCATAGGAGCTAAGACTACTTGGTTGTTGATTTGGACATTTCCTATATTCCACTTCATAATTCTACCTAAACTTTAGCTTAATATTAAAAATTTAATTATTGATATATATAATCGAGGAATAATCATATTGAGTAATAATATATAGTCTACTTTTTGATTATATAAATTAAAATAAGATTATGTTTTTTACTTATTTATACTTCTTTACAAAATTATTTTATTTATAAAAATAGTTTTAGAAATATATGATTATTAAAAAATAAGAGTTTTTTGAAAAAATTTTTAGTTTAAAAATAAAGTAAAAGTTAAATGGATTGTAATTAAGAAAAAATTAAAAAATTATTATAATTCTCCGTTTGCATATTCAACTTCTTTGTATGTAGCATATAAACTATAAATCCAAATAATGATTGCAACACCTATAAATACAATATTAACAGTTACACCTAAGATGCCACAAATCAATGCCGATATAAACAACCCAAATCCTTTATTTAGATTATCTGCATATGCAATACCTAAACCAGCAAATATAAATGATATTATCATTGCAATCCACATATTTTTTTCAGCCATTAAATTCACCTTAATTTTTTAAGAATAAATATTAAATAAATAGAATATTGAAAAATATATAAAACGAAAAAATATAAAAGATTAGATATTAATTTCTAAATTTTCAATTTCTTCTAAAGCTGTTTCTATTCCTTGACCTTTATCAGATGCATTTCTTGCAAATATGGTTTCAATAACCTCCATACCCACAAATTCTATAGCAGTCTTATTTAGATATTCAATATAATAATCATAAATATCGGAAGGATTAGATTGAGTTACAATTTCAATAACTTTTACTCCTTCAAAGCTTTTATTTGGATTTCTTGTAACCTGATAAAACCTATCAATTAAAGTTTTTAACTGTGCTGTTATGTGACCATAATAAATAGGAGAAGATAAGATTAATAAATCAGCTTCTAGGATTTTATCTATAATCTTTCTTATATCATCTGCCTTAATACAGTCTCCTTCCTGACATGAAAGACATGCATCACAGAATTGAAGATCTAAATCATTTAAAAAGAATGATTCAACATCACCATCAATTTTTTCACATAATGCTTTTACAAGCAAATCACAATTACCCTCTTTTCTTGGACTTCCCACTATAGCTACTGTTTTCATATAACATCCTCCAAAAATAATTTTAATTAATTAATAATTTAATTTTTAGGTTATATATAAATAACTATTTTTAATTGATTAATTATCAATCAAGGATTTTTTTTATCAAGACATACATGTCATCTTTTGAAAAATCAAATTTATCTTTGAATTCACGTATTTTTATTATTTTTAAGGGGCAATAGTGTAAGAATGCCCCAACCTCTTTGTCGGGGACTTTTATTTTAATCTTCAATTCAATAGTTAGAGTATAAATATATAAATCAAAAATTAAATGTATTAGGTAAACTAAATTTAACTGTGTTTCAGTTGAATCACTAAATGAAGATATATAACACATATTGTTTAAATCTAACTTTCGTTCATGATTAGACCATTTTAATTTTGTTTATATAAAATAATTAATGGAATTTGTAAAATAGAAAATATTTAATTATTATTAGATCTAAAAAAGTAGTTTAGAGGGGGGGTAAGTAGCACAACTATCCCATGAATTTTCATATTATCAACTCTAAAATTTAATTAGTAATAATAATTATATATTGTGCAAATAAATTTATTGGTAAATTTAAAGATAAAATTTTAAAAATTAAAAAATAAGTAAAATAAGATATAAATAAAAATATACTATAAATTCATATTATTATCCTTACTATTATTCTCCTTTAATGATTTTTCAAAATTCTCCAAATCATAATACAACATTAAATCATTAGACTCCGGTGTTTCTCTAAACTCTTCAATGAAACTTTCCAAATCATTGAAAAATTCTTTTTTTCTAAGTTTTATATTTTCTTCTTTAGAATAATCCTTTTTTAATGTTATAATTAATTTCAAATCATCTGTTTCAATTTCTATTTCAGGATATTCTAAATCCAATTCATCAACAAATTCATCTTCTAAGGTCATATTATCACATATAAAGAAAAATTGAAAATATATAGTAAATTACTGAACTTTTATTATACTTATTATAAATGATTTATAATAAAAATTTTTAAAAAAGTATAATAAAAATTTTAATTAATAATAAGTATAAAATTATCTTCCAAGTTGTTGATGTGCCCTAGCAAGGTGTCCTGCTGCAAGAGCTCCTACTAAAGATAATTCTCCGGCAAGAACAGTTGATATAAGAATCTCTCCAAATTTACGAGCCCCACCGTTACCTTTAACACCCAATATATCTAATCCTTCACTAGCTGTTGCAAGAGAAGTACCACCACCTACAGTTGCAATTGGAACATCGGGCATATTTACAGAGAAATATAAATCCCCATTTCTATCTTCTGCAGTTGTAATACCAAGTGAACCTTCACTAATATGTGCCAAATCCTGACCAGTTGCTAAAAATATAGCTGCAACCATATTTGCAAAATGAGCATTATATGCTAAACTACCTGCAACAGCAGATCCAATAAGATTTTTTGCAGTGTTTACTTCAACAATTGCCGAAGCTGTTGTTTTAAGTTTATTTTCAACAACATCTTTTGGAATTAACACATCAGCAATAAGAGTTTTTCCTCTTCCTTCTACAAGATTAATTGCAGCAGGTTTTTTATCAACACATACATTTCCACTTAAAGCAATATGAACTGCATTAGTTTCCTGAGACATCTTATCCAATATTTTCTCTGTTGCAATTGTTACCATATTCATACCCATACTATCTCCAGTAGAGTATACAAATCTTGGATAAACATAATCACCAATTACAAAAATTGGGTCTATTTTAAGTAATTTACCATGAGAAGTAGTGGATTCTGCAATAGATTTTAGTTCTTGGAAATTATCTTCAAACCATTGTTTAACTTGTAAGGCTTCAACTGATGAATTAGCTTTAATAACTGGAGCCCTTGTCATTTTATCATCAATGACTCTTGCATTTACACCACCTGATGCTTTAATAGCAGAACATCCCCTATTTACTGAAGCAAGAAGTGCGCCTTCAGAAGTTGCAAGAGGAACATAATATTCACTAAAATCTTCTTCACCATGAATATCAAGTGGTCCTACTACTCCAATCGGTATTTGAATTGCACCAATAGGGTTTTCAATATTTTTCTTAAATGCACTATCCATATCTAAAGTGTAATGTGAAATATTATCTAAATTAGTATTAGCATATTTTTCAACAAATTCACGTCTAACTGTTATAGCCTCATCTATAGAATCAGTGAATTGTTCAATTTGATAAAGCTTCATCTCACCTTTAAGTAACTTATCAATAATTTCAGATTTATCCATAACACCACTACACAAAGATTTAATTAATTAATACCTTCATTTTTAAGTAAATCTACAAGTTCAGAAGGTTTACGTGCAACATGTACCCCACATTTTTCAAATTTTTCAGTTTTAGTTTTTGCAGTACCACTTTCACCATCAATAATTGCACCTGCATGACCCATACGTTTTCCAGGAGGTGCAGTTCTACCAGCAATATATGAAACAACAGGTTTAGAAAGATTATCATTAATAAATTCTGCAGCATTCTCTTCTGCATTACCACCAATTTCACCAATTAAGACAATTGCATCTGTTCCATCATCTTCTTCATATTTTTTAAGTATATCAATATAATCAGTACCTGTAACTGGATCTCCGCCTATACCTACACAGGTACTTTGACCAATGCCTGATCTTGTAAGTTGACTTGCAACTTCATAGGTTAAAGTTCCACTACGTGAGATAAGACCTACATTACCTTCTTTGAAGATATGTGTTGGCATAATACCTAATTTACCAACACTAGGAGTAATAATTCCCGGAGTATTAGGTCCAATAACAACAGTATCATTTCTTTTTGCAAATTCTACAATTTCCATAGTATCATGAACAGGTATATGTTCTGTAATGAGTACAACTAAATCAAAATATTTAATTGATTCAAAAGCTGCATCTTTTGCAAATGGTGCTGGTACAAAGATTATTGAAGAATTAATATCTAAATCATCTTTAGCTTCTACAATAGAGTTATAAATTGGTACACCTTCAAAATCCCTACCACCTTTACCTGGAGTTACCCCTGCAACAATATTTGTATTATATTCAAGCATTTGTTTAGTATGGAATGAACCTTGTTTACCAGTAATTCCTTGAACTAAAGCTTTTGTATTTTTATCTAATAATATCATTTTATCACTAACAATTAAATATTATTTAATTAAATTAAATAAATTTTAACTAAATTTAGATAAAAAAACACAAATTAGTTAAAATTCTATAAAACAATTATGTAAAATTATATTTTAATATATAATAATATTAGTTTGTTAATATTATTAAATAAAAGTTTCTAAAATTTTAATCATTTAATAATTTTTTTTAATAATTTATCTAATAATTAAACTTAAAGAAAAAAAATAGTTTAATAATATTATTAGATTATTGATAAAAAAAAGAAAAAGTGTAAAAAATAATTAAATAAATAAATTAAATATAAAATTTATAAAACTATAAATTATAAATTTCATCAGAAGGCACTATTTCAATAGAATTTTCTTTTAAAACAGTTATAAGTAAATCTAAATCATGAGTACTTAAAAATAAAATAGCTTTATCAGAATATTCATGAGTAAAAGCATAAATATAATCTAGATTTATGTTATTATCATTTAAAATCTTTAAAACAGAAGATAATCCTCCAGGAGTATCACTTAATTCAACAGCTATAGCTGAAGAAATTTTAATTGTATAATTGTTCTTTTCTAATAATTCCTTACCTTTATCAGGGCAATCTACTATAAGTCTTAAAATACCAAATTCAGATGTATCAGTAAGAGATAATGCACGAATATTAATATTATTTTCTTTTAAGATATTTAATACATTATATAATTTTCCTTTTTGATTTGTTAAAAAAATTGAAAGTTGTTTTACTTTTTCCATATTATCACAGCTTATTATATATTTATAAAAAATTAGATAATTAATCAAATTTATCTATATTATTAATCTAAATTATGATTATCTATATTATTTAGATAATTAAAGTAAATTTATCTAATATTATTAATGTAAATTACGTTTATCTATAACCCTAACAGCTTTTGCAGTACTGCGAGGAATAGTTTTAGGTTCTACAAGAGTTACTTTTACTTTAATACCAACCTCATTTTTAATATGATCAGCTATCTTATTGCGAATATTCATTAATTCTCTAACATCATCTGAAAATAATTCTGGTGCTGTTTCAACCTTTACTTCGATTTCATCTAAATTACCTGGACGAGATACAATAACCTGATAATGAGGTTCGATTTCTGAAATTTTAAGTAAAGCTTTTTCAATTTGAGAAGGGAATACTGCAACACCTTTAACTTTAATCATATCATCTGTTCTACCTGTAATTCTTTCCATTCTACAGAATGTTCTACCACAGTCACATGGATTATAATCTAAGGCAGTAATATCTTTTGTTCTAAAACGAATGACAGGCATACCTTCTCTTTCAATATTTGTTAAAACAAGTTCACCATGAGTACCTTCAGGCAAATGTTTACCAGAGGAAGAATCAATAATCTCCGGATAATAGTAATCCTCTGCAATGTGAAGACCATTTTGTTTTGAACATTCTACACCTACACCAGGCCCCATCATTTCAGTAAGTCCATAAATATTATAAGCAGGTACACCAAAAGTCTCTTCTAGTCTTTTACGCATTTCTTCAGTCCAAGCTTCAGAACCAAAACCAATTACATTTAGGCCAAAATCTTTGAGATTAAAACCTTCTTCTTTTGCAACTTCTCCCATATATAAACCATAGGAAGGTGTAACAATTAAACAAGTACTTTCAAAATCATTCATTAGCTCAATTTGTCGACGAGTTTGACCAGTTGAGATAGGCACAACTGTTGCACCAATTTTTTGTGCCCCATAATGTATTCCAAGTCCTCCTGTAAATAAACCATAACCATTAGTATTTTGAACAATATCATTTGAGCTAACTCCCCACTCTGTTAAACCACGAGCTAGTATTTCAGACCAATTATCTATATCTTTTTTTGTATATCCACTTATAACAGGTTTACCTGTAGTTCCACTTGATGAGTGGATTTCAATAATTTCATCTGTACTTACTGCAAACATACCAAAAGGATAGACTTGCCTTAAATCGTCTTTAGTTGTAAATGGCAATTTTTCTATATCTTCTAAAGATTGAATATCTTCTGGAAATACTTCATATTCTGAATATTTTTTATGGTAGTATGGAATTTTATCAAAAGCATATTTGACTGTATTTTGCAATTTTACAAGCTGAAGTTCTTTAATTTCTTCTCTTTCCATACATTCTATTTTTTTATCCCAAAACATTATAAGACCTTACATATTTAATGATAAAAATAATTTTAATATTTTTTATTTATATTAACGAATATTAATATATGTTCTTTTTAAATAAAAAACTTATCGAATAAAATCATATGGTTAATAATATTATTATTATCTTCAATATTTTTATAAATATCTTAGACTTTTAACGCCTTTAAATAATTCAGGCTTTTTAATATAGATTCTTTATTATTAACCTCAATTACATAAATTCCATCATAATTATTAGATTCATAATTTTTAATTATTGATTTTAAATCTATATTTCCTTCACCAAGAGCTAAATGGTCATCATTCTCATCAAAATTATCATTAAGATGAATATGTTTAACTATTGGAAGATACATCTCTTCGGGAGAATAATTCATTGTATTAGCATGTCCTGTATCTAAACACATCTTAAAATCATTTTCTATTAAAAATTGTTTTAAATCCTCTAATTTTTTATAAGTAAATCCTTTAATATTGGGCATATTTTCAAATACTGCATTTACACCTAAATCTAATCCAAACTCAGCAATTTCTGTCATTGAAGTTCTATTTATCTCATCGATTTTATCCTGAAAATCAAATGCTAAAAAAGGAATATTACCTGGATGGACAACAACAGTATCAATATCCAATTCATTTGCAATTTGAAAAGAGTTAAAAATCTCTTTTATAGATCCGTTTCTTATAGAAGGATTTAATGAAGCAATATTAATATCAGAAATAGGAGAGTGAATAGTGTATTTAAGATTATAACTATTTAATAAATCTTCATCTAGGCTCCATGATGGGAATTCATAAAGTAATTCCACATATTCAATTTTATTTTCTTCAAAAAAATCTAAATTAACTTTCATGTCTTCTTTAAAACAAGCTAGGGTTGATGCACCTATTTTCATTATTTCACCTAAGTTTTATCATTAAATTATATAAATAATAATTTTATAATTTAAATTTTTATAAATTATTTATTTTTCAAATAAATATTTTTATTTATTATAAGGATAAATTTTTATAAATGATAATTAAAATAATGCAAAATTTTAATTTAATTAATTTTCACGGTATATTCCTGTTACAGGAAAACCATACTCATCAGCTTCGAGTATACGTTTACCAACATCAATTGATTTTCTAATTTTAACTTCTGCTGATTTACCAACTGTTGCCGTAAATAAATAATTACCATTTACCATTATATCATAACTGCTACCTATTTCTTCCTCAGAAAATTCAAATATAATATGTTTTTTACTAATATAATAGTCAAGTAAAAATGGCTCTTTTTTAATTAATGATTCAATAGGATCTACCCCTATACTTATTCCTATATCTTTTTCAATCTCAGCAATTCTTTTACCATTTTTACCTATGATTTTAGGAATATACTCCTCTGAGATATAAATATTTACCCTATCTAAATTAATTAAATCAATCTTTATATTAGCACGAGGTAAATATTTTTTAAGCTTTCTTTTTATTTCTTTTTCAGCAATTTTTTCAACAGCTGATTTTTCCCTTTTTACATCATCAAAATTATCAATTAAATCTATATCCATAACTATAGTTTGCTCACCGTATGTATATATTTCATTTTTAAGCTCTCCTGTTTCAAAGTCGCGAACTTCAATAACAGGTCTTGCTAAGTCTGATTCTACCATTCCAGTTGGAACTTTAATGGTAAGACGATTTTCATAAACTGCCTTAACTTCACCATCTTCAATGTAAATAGTGGTATCTACTACAGACGGAATAACACCTAATTCAATCCTATTAGCTATTCTCTGTATTCCATCAATAGGTCTTGTAGCATGTACTACACCAATCATACCTACACCTGCAAGACGCATATCTGCAAAAATCTGAAAATCATAACTTTTTCTAAGCTCATCATAAATTGTAAAATCGGGTCTTACAAGAAGTAAAATATCGGCTGTTTTTTCCATATCTCCCTCAAGCGGAGAGTATTGAGTAATCTCATCAGAAACCTGTAAATCTCGTGGAGTTTCCATAGTTTTAACAATTTTATTGTTTTCATTATAAAATTCTGCAACAGCTTGTGCAAAAGTAGATTTACCTGCACCTGGAGAACCAGATATTAATATTCCTTCAGCATTATTTTTAAGTCTATCCATTAATTTATCAGATAATCTATAGTCATTAAGGGAAACATTAGCTACTGGTCTAACAGCTGTAATTTCCATTGCTTCAGAAAAAGGAGGAATAGCTACAGATATCCTATATTCACCAGATTGAACAACCATGGCCCCATCCATATCTGCTTCAAGATAAGTTTTAGAGTCATATCTTTCTTTTTCCAAAATTTCTTCGGTTAATATTTCTAAATCTTTATATTTAATTTTCTCATCTGAAAGTCGTTTAAGCTCTATATGGCCTGGAAGACCTACCTTAGCCATAGGTACAACATTTTCTTTTAAATGTACGGACATTGTCAAATCATCAAAATAGTCAGAAATCGATAATGGTTTATTACCTTTAAATTCCTGTTTATAATATTTAACAAGAATACCAATAGCTTCAGCACTTTTAGCCTGGATTTTATCACTAGTAATTAAGCATCCAAGATTTTCTTTTGCTACATCTCTAATCATAGCATCTATCTCACCTGTTTTTGCAAGTGATATTTCATAATTTGTTGGTCTTTTACCACTGAAACTAATTGCTATTATACCCTCTTCAGACATTTTCTGTAATTTTTTTAACTCCTCAAGACCAATTAATCCTGTAGGCCTATTTTTATTTGCCTGATATTCAAGTTCCGCTACAACAGCTTCAGGAATAATAATTTCTGGATAGTTAAGATTTTCCTCATCTATTAATTTAGAAATTATCCCTTCTATTACAGCACTTGTATCTGGAACAAGTATTATATTATCTTCATCTAGATATTGATATGTCATAATTATACCTCTAATAAAAACCAATAGACTCTTATCAATTATTAATAGTACCAGTAGACACTATTAATATAATATATTATCAATGTGTAAAACTAGTATACTTATATTATATTTATAATAATATAAATTTTCTATTAATTATTAAATTATAACAAAATCTAGAAAAATTTATATTGATAAAAAAAAGAATACTTTAAAATTAAAGTTTTCTAATAGGTGCCTATTCACTAATTTTTATATTATCTGTAATTCCTAATATTCCTAAAAAAAATTTTAATAAGGTCAATATTTAACATATTTGATTTTTTTTTGATGTGTATTAGTGTAACTGAATTAACATTATCATAATTAGTATCCTCAATTTTTTATTATTATTAAATTATTCATTAAAATTGTCTTTAGTTACTAATATATATCAGAAGGAAAATTTATCTTGTGGAAAAGATACAATAAACTAAACATACATATGCTACGAAGATACTTCGCAACCACCCTATCCAATCCCATAAATGGAGATTTAGACACAGTAATGCCCTCCGAGCATATAGATGCTTTTGAGGGTAGAAGTAAAAATAGTATGATAAGTATCTATGCAAAGAAAAATCCATCTGTTAAAAAAAGTGTATATGAGGTATATGTATCGGCTTGTTATTGATGTTGAAAAGTATACTCATAAGCAGTTACAAGAAGAGAATAGGGAATTAAGGTTAAAAGCTGAAAAGGTTGATTTGATTGAGGAGGAGATTAAGGATATGAAAGATGTTTATGAGACTATTATTGAGAATAATAAGAAGAAATGGTTAAGAGTTTAACCTTTAACTTCTTTTATTATTTTGTTTAATCTAATTCTTTAAACACTTATTTTACGAAACATAATTATAACAAAATATTTATTTACACAATGATAAAATTATTAATAATAAAATATTTTGTTGTGATAGAATGGAATCACTAAAAGAAAAGGACATTCAAATTAATTCAATACCCTCTAAAAAAATTAAGTGTTTTATAACTGGGAAGTTGAGGAAAAACACTCCTGAAGAAAGAGTTAGACAAGATTTTGCTAGATTACTGGTCGAAATATATGGGTATAGTATCAAAGATATGGATGCTGAATTTACAATTAAAATGGGTAGAGAAAAGAAAAAAGCAGATATTGTCATATTTAAAGAAAATGAAGAACACCTTCAAGAAAATATAATAATTATTGTGGAGGTAAAAAAAGAAGATGTTTCACCATCAGATAAAAAAGAGGGTGTAGACCAATTAAAATCATACTGTTCTGCTTCTATAAAATGTGAATATGGTATATGGGCAGGTAATGAAAAAATAGTCTATAAAAAATTGAAGATAAACAATTTATCTTAGTTCCTGATATTCCTCGTTTTGGTGAATCCTCTATCCCCATTCCAGATAGGAACTATTTGAAACCTGCAATTAATTTAAAACATAATTTCAAAAGAATACATTCTTATATTTATGCTCATGAGGGTTTACATAAAGATACAGCTTTTGAAGAGCTTCAAAAGTTAATATTTTGTAAAGTGTATGATGAACAATTTAATCGAGTTTTAAAGTTTTATATATTGCCCGATGAATCAGATGAAAATTTTAAAAATAGGATTGATGATTTATTTATGCATGTTAAAAAAAGATATGATTTTATTTTTAATGATAATGAAGAAATAAACTTGAATATACATACTATAAAATACATAGTTTCAGAATTATATAATTTTAATTTGTTAGATACTAATATAGATATTAAAGGCGAAGCATATGAAGAAATTGTTGGTTCAAATTTAAGAGGCGATAAAGGTGAATTTTTTACACCTAGAAATGTAACTTCAATGGTTACTGAAATGGTTTTATCACTATTCACTGAAGATAAAATAACTAGCCCAGGTGGAATTAAAATTCTTGACCCTGCATTGGGAACAGGTGGATTTTTGATTTCTACTATCCATACAATTAAGAAAATGTTAGAAGATGAAAAATTTGATGATATTCAAATTAGAGATATGTTAAAAGAAATCTCTTCCAATAATTTATATGGACTTGATTTTAATCCATTTTTAGTCAAAGTTGCACAAATGAACATGGTTATGCATGGAGACGGTTCATCTAATGTAGTTAAAGCAAATTCTTTAGACTTGCCTAAAAATTGGCCTCTTCAAACACAACAACAATTTGGTTTTGAAACATTTGATCTTGTTATTACTAATCCTCCATTTGGAGCAAATATTAAAATTGAAGTTCCAGAAATTTTAGAACAATATACATTATCTAAATTTGGAGCTAAAAATCCTAGGTCATCTCTACCACCAGAACAATTATTTATTGAAAGGTGTTTAGATTTTTTAAAACCTGGAGGTTATTTAGCTATTGTTTTACCAGATAGTATATTGAGTAATCCTGGATTAAAATGGTTAAGAGAGTATATTTTTCATGAAAACTTTATTATAGCAAGTATAGATTTGCCGGGCGAAACTTTTCAACCAAGTACTGGTACACAAACAAGTGTTTTAATCTTAAAAAAGAAAACAGATGTGGAAAAGAAAATTAATGAAGATTATGACATATTTATGGCATTGCCTAAAACAGTTGGACATGATAGGCGAGGAAAACCTATTTATAAACAAACTCTTGATGGTCAAAATATATTAGATGAAAATGGGGAGTGTATAATTGATGATTCACTTCCTCTTGTAGTTGAAGGATTTAAACAATGGCTTAAAAATGAAGGTATGATTTAATTGTTCGTAGAAGATGATAATATTGAATTTTTCAATTTAAATACTAAATATTTTAATAAAGATAATTATAGTCTTAATTCCTCTTTTTATCAAAATGATGTTGAATTATATGTTATGATGATTAAAATATTTGAGGAAAATGGTATTGAAATAAAAAAAATCAGTGAAATATCTTATTGTAATTATGTTCCTAATCGTGCAAAAACAATTTTTGTAGAAAAAGAAAATGGATTTCCATATTTATCTCCAAAAGACACTTTTACCTTCCCATTAAGTGCTGAAAAATATTCTTTGGAATTTCCTGAAAGTTGTCAAGTAATTGATAAATGGTTATTAATCACATGTTCTGGCACTACTGGTCGTTCCATAATTTCTAATAATTTATTTAAAAATTTTGTCATATCAAATGATATGATTAGACTGTCAGTTTCTAGTGATTATTTAGGATATATTTATGCTTTTATTAATACTAACATGGGAAAAAATTTAATTAAACGACATGAATATGGTTCTACTGTAAAGCATATTAATCCTGAACATATTGAACTTTTAAAAATTCCAATATTTTATGAGTTAAAGGATGAAATAAATGATTTGATTATTAAATCACATGAAATACGTGAAAATGCACAATTTTCGATGCAAACTAGTATAAAAAATTTATATGATTTCTTTAATTTGCCAATAATTGGTCCCAAACAGATTAAAAATGGCATCGATGAAAATTATGATAAAAATAGATGCTTTAATGTAAATGCTAATCAATTACAATGTAGATTTGATGGTTCTTTTCATGACCCTATATATACTAATAACATGAAAAATTTATCGAAAAAGGCTGAATCTGATGAATTTTATTTATGTAACTTGGAAGATTTTGTTGATATTTATGTTCCACCCAGATTTAAAAGAAATTATGTTGATGACGAAAATGAAAGTGTTCCTTTATTACAAGGAAGCCATATAACTCAAATTAAACCTCAAGGTCTTAAAAGAATCTATTCTGGAATGAAAAATATTGAAAAATATGTTGTAAAGGAAGGAATGATTTTATTAACAGGTTCAGGAACAATAGGTAATTTATCATTAGTTAGCAAATATTGGGATAATTGGACTGCTACTAACCATTTAATTAGATTTGTACCAAAAAATGAATCTATTAATCCAGGATATTTATTACTATTCCTATTAAGTGATTATGCACAAATTCAACTTGACCACATAGTTTATGGCTCTAATGTAGATGAAATTGCTGAATCGGGAGATTTACTTAATAAAATAAAAATTTTAGCCCCATATGATAAGAATATTGAAAATAAATTAGGTGATGCTGTTATTGAAGCATATAATAATCGAGATAAAGCTAATCTAATTGAAGAAACAGCTATAAATAAATTAGAAAGTAAAATCAATGAAACTTATTCAAAATTCTGTTAATTACTAATTTAATTTTTATTTTTCATATATAAACTTAACCATTATGTAAATTCATTCTTAATTTCAATTATATATAATGTAACCAACTAATATTTTAGGGATATGTTATAGTAATGATCTACTATTAATAATCTCTATTTTTTGTAATTTATTTTTAATTTGATATGTGTTTTCTAATTTCTCACTTTTATTTATTGATAGATAATTACATTTTCTCTAATTTACAGGGGGTGTTTTTAATATTATGTTATCTAAATTTATATGGTGTTTAAAACAATTGTTACCTTTAACTTATGTAGGTAAAGA
>NZ_CAJOKH010000019.1 GCF_905235195.1 uncultured Methanobrevibacter sp.
CCATAGTGACTGGGCCACACCTGGTCTCGTTTCGATCCCAGAAGTAAAGTCAGTTACGTTTTGTTTAGTACTGTGGGGATACCTACGGGAGTTTCATTTTGCTGCTAGCCTTTTTTTATATTCAATAATATAACATTGTTATATTTATTCTTTATCTAAACTTTTTTTTATTAAATTTTCTAAAAGAGACTTTATTATCTAATTTTCTTTATCTAATTACTATTTTAAAACAGGAAACTATCTTTTTTTTTAATAATACTTAATTATATATACAATTTTTAAGATATTTTATAATGTCATATCATAATATTAATTGTGAAAATTTTATATTTTCAATTGTTGTATAAATTTTTATTATGACTGGTGCCTTAGGTCCTTCTATGAGAAAAAGTTTTACTGTTGATGATTAGAAGAAACCCAGTATTAGATAGGCTGCCTGTTTCGAGGGTTACTCGTGGAGGGAAGGGTGATCTACCTATGAAGCAAGAGAGTTAGTATACGGGCAAGAATAAATTCATATTATTAGGGTTATTTATAGTTTCACCCTTGTATTAAGTTTGCTCACTATTATGTAACTATATTTTATTTGATAATCTTACATGTCAATGTATGAGTATTTTAAAATATAACTTTTTTATGAAATTTTGGCCTTTTAGTAGGTGTTTATATTTTATATGTTTTTAGTAACAGATTTTTTTATATAAAATCTTAGTCTATCTGTGAATTCTAGGGATATAATCGATTTATAAGTGTTTTTCAACCAATTTAATACATATGGATAGAAGATTCAAAAGTTAAAGTAATAATATGCTCTTCAGTTTATGCATTGAAAATTTTAAATGAATTAGAATTGAAATAGATAACAAAATATAAATAAATTTAATTTGTAAACTATAGTATGAATAATTTTTATTTTTACTGAATTAATTGGAGAGGGGAATAATGAAATATGGAATAACTGATATTGGATCAAATACAATAAGATTTAATATATATGGTTCTAAAAATGGAAAATATAAACATTTGATTTCTAAAAAAAATACTGCAGGACTTATATCTTATAAAAAGAAAGGTAAATTAAGTAAAAAAGGGATTAAAGTATTAATTTCCACCCTTAAAAAGTTCAAAAAACATTTGAAAGAATTGGAAGTTGATAAAACTTATTACTTCGCTACTGCCTGTTTGAGAAATGTTGATAATACCAATGAGGTATTGGACATTGTTAAAAAGGAAACAGGCATCAAAATACATGTATTGACAAGTGACCAGGAAGCAACCTTAACTTTTGAAGCCCTTAAAGATAAGGATTTAGATAGAAATGAAGGAGTGCTCATTGATGTTGGTGGAGGAAGTTCTGAAATAACAGTATTTGAAAATAATGCTCTTTTAGATGATGTTAGCCTTCCTGTTGGATCATTGCTGATGTATGAAGAGTATGTCTCAATGATGTTTCCTAATAAAGAGGAAAAAAAGGCAATTCATAAGAGAGTTGTTAAAGAAATAGCAAAATCAGGCATCGAAAAATATGACCAAGAAATCATGTTTGGTGTGGGAGGTACAGTCCGTGCCATAAACAAGATGCTAATACATTTGAACCTCAAAGATGATAATTCTCCCCTAATTCCGATTAGTTTGCTGGATACACTTCTTGATGAATTAAAGACTAATACTAAAGAGGATTTCGATAAGGTATTACAGGTTAAAGCTGAACGTATACACACATTGATTCCGGGTCTTATTATTATTAAGACTATAGCAGAATATTTTGAGGTTGACTACATGCATGTAACTCACCACTCCATAAGGGAAGGAGTATTGCATTCTATAATACAGGATAAGTAGAGATTTTATCATAGGAGATTTTCAATGAAAAAAAGAGACTATTCATATACTCAAAATAGGGAATTGTCCTGGTTGAAATTTGATGAGCGTGTTCTTGTTGAAGCGAATGATAAAACTGTTCCTTTGCTTGAAAGATTTCGTTTCATATCTATTTTCACAAACAATCTAGATGAATTTTATATGGTTCGATGTGGTAGTTTATACGATTTGACTTTAGTTAATAAGAAAGATATAGATAATAAAACTGGTTTCACTCCTCAACAGCAATTAGATGCCATATTTGAAGCCACAGTCCCTCTTTATAAAAAAAGGGATGAAATCTATGATAAGGTTAGCAAAAAGTTAAGCAAATACCATATAACAGGATATAAATTTGATAATTTAAGCAGTGTCAGAAAAAAATATCTTTCCCAATATTTTTATGAGAAGGTAATGCCGTTATTATCTGCACAGATTATTGACACACACCATCCATTCCCACATTTGACAAATAAAAAATTGTATATTTATTCTATTCTCAAAACCCCTGAAGAGAATGAAGAGATGGAGCAATCCAAGAAGAATGTCATCATGGGATTAATACCTGTACCTGCAACTCTTCCAAGATATGTCAAATTTCCTGAAACCCATGAATTTATATTGATAGAGGATTTAATACTAGCATTCACCGAATCTGTATTCTCAAATTACAACGTCATATATAAAACAATTACTTCAGTAACACGAAATAGTGATATCAACCTTCAGCAAACTCCTATTGATGAGGATGAGGATTACAGACATTACATGAAAAAAATTCTTAAGAAAAGAAATAGACTAGCTCCTATAAGATTGGAATTTTATGGAGACAATGACTCAAGGTATACAAAGCCCCTTAAAAAGAAACTGGGATTGCATAAAAAACAGGTTTTCACTTCACAAACACCACTGGTTTTAAACTACATCGAAGATATCATTAGCGAATTGCCGGAGGCACTGGCAAATGAGTTGACATTTCCAGAATTTATATCACAAAATACATGTCAAATAAACAAAAACATACCAATACTTGACCAGCTGGATGAAAAGGATATTCTATTGTTTTACCCATATCAGACCATGGAATATTTCATTGACTTTTTAAAGGAATCTGCATGGGATCCAGATGTTTTATCTATAAAAATTACATTGTACAGGGTGGCAAAAAATTCTAAAGTTATTAAATATTTGCTGGAAGCTTTGAATAATGGAAAGGAAGTTACAGTTCTTATTGAATTGCGTGCAAGATTCGATGAGGAAAACAATATCAATAATGCGGAATTGCTGGAAAAATCCGGAGTCAATATCATATATGGATTTGAGGAGTATAAGGTTCATTCAAAAGTATGTTGCATAACCAAAAAAATTGACAATAAAATAAAATACTACACTCAAATTGGTACTGGCAATTACAATGAGAAAACAGCAACACTCTACACTGACTACTGCTATATGACCTCTAATGATGAAATTGGTGAGGATGCCAATGAATTTTTCAACAACTTGTCATTGTCAAATATCAGGGGGCATTATAATAAGTTCCTTGCATCACCTTCAACATTAAGAAAAGGAATAATTGATTTAATTGACAAAGAGATAGTTAAAGCTCAAAATAATGAGCCTGCAGAAATACTGATGAAGATGAATTCCCTTACTGACCGTAAAATCATTGATAAACTGGCCAAGGCATCACAAAAAGGCGTTCATATTCAGATGATTATTAGGGGGATATGCTGTATGCTACCGGATATTCCAGGCAAAACCGAGAATATTAAAATTAAAGGGGTTGTAGGAAGATTTCTAGAACATTCTAGAGTATATGCATTCGGTAAGGGTGAAGATAGAATTGTATATATTTCTAGTGCAGACATAATGGCACGTAACACTGCAAAAAGAGTTGAAATAGCATGTCCTGTAGAAGATCCGAAACTCAAAAATAGGATTATTGAAGACTTGGAAATAATGATTAAGGATGACATTAAGGGTCGGGCTATAAATAAAAATGGGGATTACGAAAAAATCATACTGGATGAGCATGTTAATGCCCAGGAATATTTCCAGAAAAGAGCCATTAATGAAATGAAAGATTGCCCCAATTATGAAGATGACGGTGAATCCGAATCATTGAATGGTAAGGGTATTAAAAATAATTCAACAATGAAATTTGATAATGTGACATCTAAAGAACTGGAAGAGACAAAAATCCTTCTGGTAGAAACTCAAAATGAATTAAAAGAACTTAAAACAGACTTCAATGAGTTAAAAGGAGAATTGGAAAAATCAATTGAAATTTACAAGAAATTCTCCATAGAACTTGATGATGGTAAAAGCTTAAATGAAAAAGAAACAGGGCCTATCGCCATTAAGAGTGCTGTTATCATTGCAAATGCAGATGATGTAAAACAAAAACAGGGTTTTTTTAGCAAATTAAGAAATCTGTTTAAATTTTAATTGTCTTTTTTGTAGCATAATTTTGCAAAAAATGAATTGAAGTGATTAAACAAGCTCCTGTTGTTAATGTCCTGGAGTTTTATTCACTTATTTTTTTTTTTTAAGATTTTACTTTAAATTATGGCTTTTAATTTTATCTATTTTAAAAATGTAAGAACTTATTTATTTTAGTTTTCTATGATTTTACATCAACTTTAACTAATGAGTATTCTATAAAAAATATTGTTTTATTTCTCTTTAATAATCTATTTCCTATCATTTTTAAAAAGCGTATTTATTTTTAAGTTTTTTATATTGCCTTATAATTTTATGAATTAAAATAACTTTATTTTAAAGTAAAAATATTTAAAAAATATTAAAAATTAATCTTCTCTTCTATATTCAAGTACGGTCATTATACTTAATATAAAGCTTATGAAAAATCCAATAAAACCAAGTAAAGGCATATCAAATAAAGTAGGTCCAACGTCAATTAACATTGCAAGTGATGATCCAATAAGTAATGCTGCTATAATTATAGCTAGTGAAACTCTTGTTGCAATTTTATCCAATTTATATATTTCAATTTGGATTTTTAGTTCGCCTTCTTCGGTTTGATATATAATATTATTAAGTCGTCCTGGAAGCACACTAAATAAATGCTTTAATTCAAACATATTTCCTCTAAATAGTTTAAATAATCTTGATGGAGCATATCTTTTTGTAATTATTCTTCGAGCAATAGGATTTAAAATAGGAACAATATTGAATTCAGGATCTAATTTTAAACCTGTCTCTTCAATCATACTTATTCCACGTCCTATTAATACAAATTCACTTGGAAGTTTCACATGATATTTTTTCATAATGTTAATTAAATCTTCAATTGCTTGAGTTAAACGTTTTAATTCAGCACCATAATATTTACTAAATAAATCAGTTAAATCTCTTCTAAGTGTTTTCATATCTGTAGTATCGGGAATAATTTCCATATATAATAGTTGTTTAATTAAACCTTCTACATTCCGTTCGGTAAAATTAATCATTAATTCTGCAAGTTCTTCCTTAAATTTATCGTCAAGTATTCCCATCATTCCTTCATCAATGAAACAAATTACATTATTTTCTTCAATTAGTATATTGCTTGGATGAGGATCTGCATGGAAAAATCCATTTATAAAGATTTGTTCAAAATAGGCACTTACTCCTCTTTTTGCAATAAGGGTTTTATCATATTTAGGGTCATCTGTTTCAAATACTTCTGATAATTTTAATCCATCAATGTACTCAGTTGTTAAAACTTTGTGGGTAGTATATTCTGGATAGGATTTAGGAACATGTATATCGGAATTATTTCTAAAATCATAGTTTAAATGTTCCATATTCATTAGTTCCAGATTATAGTCTATTTCTTTTTTAAGGGACCTTTCAAATTCTTCAACAATTGCAGGAATATTATAAATTGCCACTGATGAGACATGTTTATCAATTTGTTTGGATATAAAGTGCATAATGTTTAGGTCAGTTTGAATTAATGAATCTAGGCCTTTTTTCTGGATTTTTATTGCAACATGTTCTCCTGTGGGTAAGTATCCTTCATGGACTTGTCCTATTGAAGCAGTTGCTATAGGTTCTTTAGAAAAACTTTCAAATATGTTATCAATTGAATCTTCTAGTTCACTTTCCATAACCTCTTGAATCTCCTCATAATCTACCGGAGGATTATTGTCTTGAAGTTTTGAAAGTTCTTTAGCAATTTCTGTTCCAACAAGATCTGGTCTAGTACTTAATAATTGTCCAAGTTTAATATAGGTTGTACCTAATTCTTGAAACATTAATCTTATACGTTCTGGAAAGTCTTCTTTTAATATTTCTTCAGATGGGTCAAATTTATTTTTGGTAAATGGTATGTATTTATTCATACCCTTTTGCCCTATTAAATACCCAAACCCATATTTTCTAAAGATTTTAACAATTTGATTAAATCTTAGGATGGTTTCTTTATTATTTTTAGTCCTAATTTTCATTATTATAAAATTTATAATTTATTGTATAAATAAATGTTTAATTTATAATGGTGAAATTTTATTTTAGAAATTTATCTTATGAAAGTGTTATTTAAAATAGAATTTTTCTTGAGTTTAATTACTCATTTTGCAATGTATTTTATTTTTTAGGTATTTAAATTATAATTCGAAATTTAATTCTTATTTTATAATGCATCCAGTGCAGTAACAAGCCTGCGAGCATAGTTTTCTTTTTGCTCTTTGGAATAACCTTGGTTAATTTCAAAAAGCATAGTTGTATATCCTTGCTCTTTAATTGGTTCAGTAACATATTCGGGACTTGTTCCAGAACTATATCCTGGGTGTTGATTTACACCAATCATTTCTGCTAATTTAATAGACTCTTCTTGAGTTAAATTATCATTACCTATTGCAAGTACAAAGTTAGTTTCATCAAAGTATACTTCCATTTCATGAACATCAATAACAAGATTTGGAGAATATTGCTTTACATCGGGAACTATAAATTCATTAGCTAACATTTCTCCCATGTGCCTGTTAGTATTATATTCTTCTGTATCATAATGGTAATTGTCGTGATTTATTTTAACAAAATATACAACATATTTTTTCTTTAATTGGTTATTATCATTAAATTCTTTTAAAGTTTTATTTGTTGCATTATGTATTCCACTTTCCAAGTCATGAACACCAAGTATAACTACTACAGTATCATTGGATGATGTATTTCCCATAATATATTTTCTTACAGTACCATTTTCATTATAACCTATAATAGATTTATCATGTGGCATTCCTGTAAGTTTTTCTACAATTTCATCAAATTTATTATCAGTATCATTTAGGTATTTTGTATCTTTATGGAAAGTAATAAATCCATCATCAACTAATAATGATAACCCTGTTAAAAAAATAGATAGTATTGTTATAGAAATAATTACTAAAACTAATTTATTACTCTTTTTCATAATACGATTTCCTAAACAATTTTGTTAAAATAAATTATATAATTATTTAATTATTTTCCAAATTTTAAAATCTTTTATTAATATTTTTTAGATTTTTTTTAAAATTATTTTTATTTAATAATTTAAATAATAATGTTTTGTTTTCATTCTACATTTATATAAATGTATTGTTATTTATATATTTTTTTATAAATTATATATCCACTAATATTTTTTTAATTTAATTATAAATCATTATATTAAAAATATATGTTATTAGAATTGTTTAAGTATAATATAAATATTATATAATAATGATAATATGAGTAAATATTCTTTATTTTTATGTGACAATTGTGATTTTCAATATGAACATGTTGACAGGGTTTTTTATTTTAATGAAGATTTAACTGAAATTAGTGAAGATTCTTTAAGGATAATGACCTCAAGAGCAAAAACAGCATCATTAATTTCAGGTTTTATTTTAGTATGGTATTGTAGAGAATGTAAGGAATTTGTAACTGAATATGACATAACTGATAATAAAAGTAATTTAAAACTTAGTGAAGTTTATGATTTAATAAAAAAAGTTTCTTCTCATAATAATATTTTAATTTATTCAGAAATAACCGATAATCAAAATCTTAAAGAAGCTAATAATGAATATAGGTATTGTAGTAAATGTGGAAGTAGTATTGATTCTATTTGGAATTTTACTAACTGCCCATATTGTGATAAAGGGCAGCTACATTTAGTAGATAAATATATTTTTGATTAGGTATTTTAAAAAATAATATAATATACTTATCATTCGAATTTTTTAAGTATTTCACCATATACTTCTTTTAAAGTACTGTCTGAATTTTCATATATTCTTTTTAAAATAAGTTCGGGTGTACTACGGGCTAAATAATGCATTTTAGGTGTTCTATCAACAATTAATTCATAGTTTTCATCTAATCCTTTAGCTTCAATACCGTCTACACGAACATTAGTATAATTCATTAATTCTTTAGCCATGTGGGTTACAATTATTCCAAAGGAATTTGTTTTTTCAATCATTTCAATAAAACTGGATATGATTTTTACAGCTGCTTCAAGTTCTGTTATTCCTTCAAGTTCATCAAGCAATACTAATTTTTGTGATTCTGTTGTAACGATTGGCATAAAAACATTTAAAAAGCTTTCAAATGCTCCTGCATCAAGTGACCTTTTTTTAGAAAAGTGATATAGTTCATCAAGGATAATCATCTCTACATGTTCTCCACACACTGGAAGCCCCATTTGGGTCATAATAGAAATTTGACTTACAGTTTCAAGAAGGGTTGTTTTACCTCCACTATTTGCTCCTGTAAGTAATGCTACATTTTCATCTTTTGTAAGTTCATAATCAACTTTTTGGATTTTATCATCATGATTTAATGCAAGATTCAAATGAATAATCCCTTTAAGTTTTATCTCATCGGATAATATTGGTGCATGTAAATCGTATTCATATGCAAAGCTTCCAAGTGCAAATTCTAGGTCAAACTTAATAATATCTAAAACTTCATCTTCAACTTCTTTTTTTATTAAAGATAAGTGTTTTGCAGCTTCAATTTTCATATCATATAAATTATTTTCACGTTTAGATTCAATTTCATTTTTCACTCTTTGAATTTCTTCTTCATCTATTTCAAGAGGATATTTTTTTAGGAAGGGATCAAAATTTATTGAAGTTTTTTCATATATCATTTCAGATGATTTACTTAAAATTTCATTAAATATATCTTCAAGTTTACTTGGCATCTCCTGATTTAATAAATCGAGTACTTCATCTCCTTCAAGATCAATATTTTTTATCTCATTTTTTAGTCGCTCATCACTCCATGATTTGACTTCATCTACAATTTCTTCAATATCAATATTTTCATTCTCCAGAATATTTATATCATCAAGAATAGGATTAATATCATCAAGCTTAGTTTTAAGATTTAAAATTTTTCTAATTTTACAAACTTCATTAAATAATTCACGGTTTGCATTAAAATAATTAAGTATGATCTCTGGAACAATTTCTTCTTTTGGAGAGTCTTTATTTAACATAATCAAATTGTTTAAATCTCCAAAATCAAGAAAACCTTCAGAATAAACATAAAAAATAAGTTCATAACTTCTAATCTCTTCGGCAAGTCTTAAAGAATCACTTGCTGTTAAAATTGTATAATATTTGTTAAGGCCTAGTTCTGTAAGGTAAGAATTATCTTCTTCATTTTCTACAATAATTACTTTACTCGGATCATAATTTGCCTTAACTTCAATAGGTTCATGAATGTTTTTCATAAGTTCTTTAAGTTCTTTAATAGGTAAGTTTGAAACTTTTTCTTTTGCTTTCATTACAAAATCTATATGGTTTTCGATTTTTTGTTTATCTTTTACAGGACTTAAAAGGAGGATCCTATTTTTTGAATAATCGGTATTAGCATAACTTAATATTTTTTCAATAATCTCAGTGTATAATTGAAATGCTCTTTCACTTTTTAAAAAATCTTGTTTAGGATTTCCTAAGAGTTGATTTAAAATTTCAACAGCTTTTCTTTGTGAGATTCCTTCAATGGAGCTAATTTTTTCAAGTTCCATATTTTCTACAATTCTATTTAGCTCTTCTTGCCCACCTAACTCACGAAGGATTTTATTTGCTAGTTTATCTCCAACACCTTTAATATCCTGTAATTTAATTTGACTATTCATTAGATACAATCCTACCAATATTAACATTATGCTAATAATTTTTTATAATTCCTATAAAACTAATTGTCTTTTAAGATTATTATAAATATTTATTTTTTCTGAGTACTTGGAAACTAATATTTAAATTTAAAAAATATATTAAGTATTATTAATTAATATTAATTATAAATGAATTCGAATAATTTAAAAATTTAATTAAAGAAAGTAGTGATTTTAATGAATTTTGATGATAAAAAAGTTTTAATTGCATATTATTCTCGTCGTGGAGAAAATTATGTAAATGGGGATGTTAAAAACCTTAAGAAAGGAAATACTGAAATAATTGCAGAATTTATTTCTGAGTTAACGGGGGGAGATATTTTTGTTATTGACAGTGTAAAAGAATACTCTCCAGATTATTTTGACTGTATTAATGAAGCAAAAGAAGAATTGGATAAAAAGATTATGGTTGAATTAAAAGAGAATATAGATAATTTAGATGACTATGATTATGTATTTTTAGGTTATCCAAACTGGTGGGGAACAATACCTATGGTAGTTGCCACTTTCCTTGATTCAAATAATTTTGAAGATAAAATTATATATCCATTCTGTACAAGTGAAGGTAGTGGTTTAGGTACAAGTATTTCATCTATTAAAAAATATGCACCATTTGCTACAGTTAAAGATTCTCTTTCAATTCATGGGGTAGAGGCATCTAATTCTAAAGATAAAGTTCAAATTTGGATTAATAATTTATAATTATTATTTCAAATAATAATTTATTTAATTTTATTATAAGTATTCCTATTTGGAGAAAAAAATGAAACATAAACTTTATTTATTGGCATTTATTTTATTGTTAATATTTACCGTTATAGGAGGATACAGTGTATCTTCTACTAATCAATCAGCAAACAATGAATTGAATTTTTCAAACGATTCATCTGGTTTTGTGGTTCTTACTGATATAGACCCTGATGTTATTTTGGAGATTAGATACTATTCAACCTATAACTTTGTAGGAGATAGGATTGAAGGATATGAACAGCCAACGGCTCTTTTAACAAAAGATACGGCAATAGCTCTTAAGGGGGTAAGTGATGATTTGGCTAAAAAAGGATATAAATTAAAGATTTATGATGCTTATCGTCCTCAAAAGGCAGTTAATCATTTTGAAAGATGGGCTAATGATACAAATGATACTAGGATGAAGCCATATTTTTATCCAGAGGTTGATAAGTCTAAATTATTTGAAAAAGGATATATTGCTAATCATTCAGGTCATAGTAGGGGAAGTACAGTTGATTTAACTTTATTTGATATGAAAACTGGAAAGGAAGTTGATATGGGCGGAACATTTGATTATTTCGGTGAAAGAAGTCACCCTGATTATAAGAACATTACAGAACAACAGTATAAAAATCGTATGATACTGCGTGAAGCAATGACAGATCATGGATTCAAGCCTGTAGAAGAAGAATGGTGGCATTTCACTTTAGAAAATGAAACATATCCAGATACTTACTTTACTTTCCCAGTTAATGAAAATTTAGTAGATAGGCTTTAAAAAATAATATTGTTTTAATTTGATAGGTGGATAAATTTTAAAAATATAATTAATAGTGTATACGATTCATTATTAGTTATAAATCAAGGAATTTATTATAGAAAATTTTTTTCTTCAATATTATTTTTAAACACTTTCTTTTTTAAACTTAATATACTTTATTTAAGAGTTTTATTAAAATTTAAATCAGTAGTTTCAAAATAGTAATCATTTAATTTCTTATTTAGTTTATTTAATGCATTATTATCTAAATCATTGAAAATTGATTCATTAAATATCTTAATTATATTGTTAATATTTTTATTATCTTCCCATCTTAAATCAACTGCAAAATTTAAAATTCCAATAGTTTTTAGATAATTCATTTCTTTAATTAATGATAAGTTGGTATTATAAAGTAATATAATATCATTTGTAATACTTCCTTTTATGGGGTAATAGTTATTCTTTATATCTTTTATAGATACATTTATATCAGTGTCTTTTGTAATTTTAATATTCAAATCTTTTTTTAAGTTTTTAATATTGTTTTTTGTTAGTATTGGCTTTTTACTTATCATTGCCTCAACTGTTCCACCGACAATCATCTCAATATTTTCTAAATCCGTATTTTTAACTAATTCAAGTATATCTTCTTTTGATAGTTCCGGGGAGATTGTTAAAACATTAAAATTATTCAAATTTTTTATAGTTTCATGGTTATAAACATTTAAATAAGTTGATCCATATAGTTTTCTATCTTCTGTTTTTAAAACGTCTATTAGTCCTAATGCAGAACACATTATATTTATATTAATTGAAAACTTAGACAATATTCCTAAGACTTTAAAAATACCATTTAATGTTTCTTTATTGGTAATATCTGGCCATTTCCATACAAGCTCATAATTTTTATCCTTACTTATATTATATGCTTCTTTTAGGAAGTTTACACAATAGTTTATATTAAAAGGACTTTTATAATCTTTAAAGAGTATATTTTTATCATAATCTGGAATTTCTAGATATATTCTATTAATATTTAATTTATTGTCAATTTTTTCAAGGGCCTCTAAACTATTAATATGGATGGATAAGAATTTCTCTGAGCAAATATTATTATTTTGAACTTTGTATTTTTCACCGTAAATATTATCTTTGTATTTTTTATAATTGGTTTTAACTTTATCTAAATCATGTGGAATATATGATTCTTCAATTTTTATTGTTAATTTTTTATAAAACTCTCGTCTTAATTGATTTAAACTACTGGTTGGTGTAAATAGGTCTTCTTTATAGTTAATATTAATATGTTCAATAAAAAAAGGAAGATTATCTACTTTTTGAAGATTGGTTTTTATTTTAGTACTATTGACTGGTTTATTTCGAGCACTTTGCCATTGTTCTTGCCCTTTATATTTTAATTGAATAATTTTACCATTCCCAATCTTGATACGTCCTTTAATTAGGGGATAATTATTTTTATCAATTTTAAAGTTTAAATTTAAAATAGATTTTTTATAACTGCGGTGTTCACATTTTAAATCTTGTTTGACCCTATTTATAATCTCTTTTCTTTTTGAAATATAAACTTTAGAACCTTTATCTATTTTAATGTCGATATTTTTATTTTCACGTATTGTTTTTAAAACAAGTAGGTCATTGTCAAATTGAGGATCTAGTGATAATTCAAATCCATAACTATCTGGAGATTTTTCATTTATACTTTTACCTTCAATTAATATTCCATCTCCTTTTGAGGGAATGGTGGTAGTTTCTATTTTAACTTTTATCTGATTTTTTCCATTAAAATCAACTACTTTTCCAATAAATAACCCATTGTTTGAAGGTTTGTTATAGTTCATTATTTTATTTGGTCTATCGAGAAGGTGGCCTCTTGTAAATTTACGGTTAAAAACAAGAGACAATTCTTCTTTTGATGGAATATTTTTATTATGCCTTATTTTATTTAGAGCTTGTCTATATTTACTTACTACAATTGCAACATATTCCTCGCTTCTCATTCTTCCTTCAATTTTCAGCGAATCACATAAAAGTATTTTTTCTAAATCATTATATAATGAAAGGTCTTTTGGAGATAATAAATATTTCTCTTCACTTTCTTTTAGGAAATTTTCATCTAAATAACTACCATTTTCAAAAATTAGACTATATTTTTGCCTACATGGTTGGGCACATCTTCCCCTATTACCACTTCGACCTCCAATATATGAAGAAAGTAAACAGTGACCTGAATAGGAGTAACATAATGCTCCATGGGCAAATATTTCACATTCCATATTATTTTGATGTGCATATTTTGTAATTTCCTTAAATTCACTTAGACTTAACTCTCTAGATAGTACTACTCTCTTAATTCCTTGGGATTTGGCCCAATCAATTCCTTCTTTATTATGAATATTCATTTGTGTTGAAGCATGTATTTTTAAATTAGGTATAATCTCTCGGATAATGTTAATAAGTCCAATATCCTGAACTAATATTGCATCTACTCCTATTTTGTATAGATTCATCACATAATCTATTACACTTTCAAGTTCACTTTCTTTTATTAAAATATTTACAGTTACATAGACTTTTACATTGTAAAGATGTGCAAATTTTACGGCTTCTTTAATCTCATCAATTGTAAAATTTTCTGCATATTTTCTTGCACCAAAGTCTTTTCCACTTAAATAAATAGAACTTGCACCATTATAAATAGCAAGTTTGAGATGATTCATATTTCCAACAGGGGCAAGTAATTCAGGTATTTTCATTAATATCCCTATTATTAATTAAAAAAAGAAAAATCTAATTAATTAATAAAATTTACTAATTTTATTATTAATTAGAACAATAATTTTATTTTATCTGCTAAATTTAAATGAAAATCTATATTCTTGGTTAACAATTTTAAAGCCAATAAATTCACCATTTAAAATTTCCGCGATTTTTGCTAAATCTTCAGATGTAACTGTTTTACCACTATTTATGGAAGAAAAGAAGGTAACTATATCATCTTCAGTTATGAGATAATTTAATTGATAATTTTCTTCTTTATGGTATTTTTTTACAATTTCTAAGATTTTTGCTTCTGTGTCTTTATCTAAGTTTGCCATTTTAAACACCTATAATTTAATATATTCAAAAATATTTAAATATTTTGAGTATACTATTTTATTTGTATTTTGAACATATTTGCTTTTCGGATAAACAAATTATAATAATATTATCACTCCTCATATTTCAAGATATTTCTCTTTTTATGTATTTTAATTATTTTTTCATTTTTATTTTTTATAATTTTTAATTTTTTTCAAATTGAATATCTTTAATTTATTAAATTACTCAAATCTTAAAAAATTTTAATAATTTTTATCTTCCAGTCTTCTTCCATCAAGGAAGTTACCATTATCGAGAGGAGATTGTGATAAATTAGATATTATCTCTTTAAGAGATTCTAAATCTGTCTCTTCATTAATTGCTTGAATATATAATGATAAAATATTAGATACATATTTCTCACTTGAAAATCTACAATCAAGAGCAATATTTCCAATACCTATTTTCTTAATATTGTCTATTTCATCTATTAATGATAAACAGTTTTTATTAAAGAAATGGCTAAATTTGTTATAGTCAAATCTGATTTTAAGCTTAAGTTTACGTTTTTTATCTTCTAATGTAACATAATCTTTATTGTTTTTAAGTTTTAAATCTTTATCTTCATTAAGTTTTGAAAAGTCATCTTTACTTGTCATAAGCTCAAGATTTCCATGAACAAGTAATTCAAGAGGGAAATCTTTATCTTCAACTCTAAAGATTAATTCATTAATTTCCTTTTGGGATAATTCATTAGATAATGTAATACCTTTAAAACCACTGTTTTTTAAGAGTTCTACAGTATAACTGTTCCACACATTGAGATTGTGATGTCCGTAAACATTACAATCAAATATTTTTCCAATTCCTGGGGAATCTGTCATTATTGAAAGGTTCACTCCCTTCTTTTTAAGAGACTCAAGTATTTTATTTGATTTGGCAATATCTTTTTGAGATATAAATGATGATAAAACCCATACTAGTTCTATACCACCAGCAATATTATATGCATTTTCTAACTCTTTTGAAATATTATTAAAGTAATCTTTTGGACTTTGATAGTTAAAGGAAGGGTCATAATATACTTTAATAATAGGATATTTACAAACTTCTCTTAAAAGATTAAGATTATCAACATAAACACTTAAACCAATATAATTACTATAATTCTTCTGGTAATTGGAGATAGTTCCTTCTAAAAGCTTACCTCTTGCTTTATAATCTTTACTGTATTTTTTAATTTCTTTTTTAATACTTGCAACCTCTTTTTCAGGAGGTATGAAGTATCCTAAAAGTAATTGGGATGCTTTATCTAGGATTTCTCTTCTAATTTGATTAAGTTTACTTGTAGGTATAAATAGATTATCTTCAAGGTCGTAAACTTCAATATTTTCAATATAAAATGGCGTTTGTCCTGTTTTTGATGTTTGTTTTATTATGTCTTCTACACTTATAGGTTTTTTTATAGCCTCTTCAAGAGTATAATCTGAAGTATAGTCAAATTCAATCATCTTATTTTCTACTTTAAATTCAATATTTCCATTTAAATGTCTATTTTCATCAAGTTTTAATTTAATTGAAATAGGATAACTTGATCTTATTAGGTCTTTATTGTATTTTTTAAGTTTATCATGAGCTTCTTTAGAATAACTTAAGTATACTTCACTTCCAACACGAATGTCTCTTGTGGTGTTCAATTGAATTTCTGTGTCTGTTTGTTTTACAATATTATCAATATAAATTCCTTTAATTTTGCCATGATATTTAAAACCAATTCCATCTCCATTTTGAAGTGCAACTGGATGTTGTTTTTTACTTGTATCAATGGTAATAAGTTCTCCATCAATATTAGTAATTTCACCAACATAGATTCCCTGGTGATATGAATTAAGTCTACCCATAACATCTCCTGGAGAATCATTTGAAATATATCCATTAGTGTAATATCTATTGAAAGCTAAATCTAAGTCATATTTTAACTCTTCAATTATTTCACTTTCACTTTTACCATAGATTGTAACTTCTTCAATTGTCTTACCCTCATTTTCATCTTCTTCATGTTTTTTAATAATATCTAACATGTTTCTATAAGAGTGTACAATTGTTCCAACATAATCTTCTGATTTAAGCCGTCCTTCAATTTTAACAGAACATACTCCTGCATCAGAAATTTCTTTAAGATTACTATAAGTTGCAAGATCATGGGTTGAGATTAAACATCCTTGAGTAACTGTTCTATTGTTATATCTGATTCTATATTGGTTACGGCATGGCTGTGTACATGCTCCACGATTAGCACTTCTTCCATTATTAAAGGATGAAATATAACATTTTCCACTTAAACAATAACATAAAGATCCGTGTCCAAATGCCTCTAAATCCATAGGAACATTATCTTTAATAAGATTTTTATGCACTCTTCGGATTTCATCAATACTCATTTCACGGGGAAGAATTACACGACTAATTCCATTTTTATAGGCCCAAATAATACTATCATAATCTCTTATTGTCATTTGTGTAGAAGAATGTATTTCAAGATTTGGAATAAACTTCTTTGCAAGATAAACAATACCTAAATCCTGTATAATAACAGCATCCGCACCAATTCTATAAAGATAGTGAAGATATTTTAAAACAGAGATGACTTCGAAATTATTAATTAGTGTATTAACTGTAACATGTATTTGAGCACCATTAAGATGAGCATATTCTACTGCTGCCTCAAGCTCTTCTGATGAAAAATTCTGAGCAAAAGCCCTTGCACCATAACGATGGCCAGCTAAATAAACGGCATCTGCTCCAGCATTAATAGCGATTCTAAATATGTTATAAGAACCTGCAGGTGCAAGTAATTCTTTAAGATTCATTTAATTTCTCCTATTGCCATATAATATATTTTTTTTAAATTATTTAATAATCCTTATGTATAATAAATTAAAAATACAATATTATTATATTATAATTAGATATTTAGTTTTAATAAATTAAATACTTATTATCATAATTTCATATTATTTTTTCTTAAGAATTATTTAATGTGATAAAATGTATATTGTTTTGGAAGGTATTGATGGGGCAGGTAAATCTACTCAAATTGAATTATTAGGACAATGGTTAATTGCAAATGGATTTGATGTTGAAATTGTTGAAGAGCCAACAGATAGTGATATTGGAAGATTAATAAGAAAATTTCTACAGGATGAAGATGCAACTTCTGATTATATGCAAAAAACCTTAGGTTTACTTTTTGCAGCAGATAGAGTATTATTAATGAATAAAATCAATAAATTTAAAGAGGAAAATAAAGTTATAATTAGTGATAGGTCATTTTATTCAAGTTTAGCATATCAGGACCCTAAAAAATGGATTGCAGAATTAAATAAGTATGCTAAAATACCTGACTTGGTTATTTTATTAGATTTAGATTTGAAAACATCAGTTAATAGATCTGGGGAAACTGATGAGTTTGAAAATGAGGAATTTTTACATCATGTTAAGGAAAACTACTTAGAGCTTGCTAAAAAATATGATAATTTTAAGGTTATTGATGGAAATAATGGTATAAATATGGTATCTAAAGATATTAAAAAGGAAGTAGCACCCTTAGTGGGTATTTGCCTAAGTAGTATTATTAAATAGTAATTACCTTATTATAATTAAATCAATCGATATTTTAATAATTGATTTTTAATTATTCAATAATTTATGATATTTGATGATTTATTCATCTACATTAAAATCTATAATTTCATCATTGTCTTTTACAAGTTTTGCAAGCGTATCTTTTGCATCGTTTAGTTTATCATCACAGGTTTTGACTAATATCATAGCCCTGTGGAATTCATTTATAGCCTCATCTAATGGAACTTCTCCATTTTCTAATTTAAAAACAATATTTTCTAATTCTTTTAAGTTTTCTTCAAAGCTATTTTCTTCTGTTTTTTCATTATGTGCATCTAAAGTTTCATAATTTACCATAATATCTCTCTAAATAAAATTTTTTTTATTAATCAATCTGATTTTTATGCTTGTTTAATACTTCTGTATTAATGGTGCCATCACTAAATTCTACTTCTATTTTGTCACCTTTTTTTAGATTTTTTGATTTGGAAATATAGTGTCCGTCTACTTTTACTAAGGTATAGCCTCTTTTTAAGGTTGACAATGGATTTAATATTTCTAACTTATTAAAATTTTCTATGAATTTTTGACTTTTAAGGTTTATAATATGATTAGGATTTTTTATTGAGTAGGATTCTTTGATTTTGTTTAGTTGTATTTCTTTATCTTTTATGAGGGTTTCTGATTTGTATTTTATTTCCAGAGCAATATTTTCACATTGTTTTTCTTTTTTATCTATTAAATTATATGGATTTTTTATTGAGTAGGATTCTTTGATTTTGTTTAGTTGTATTTCTTTATCTTTTATGAGGGTTTCTGATTTGTATTTTATTTCTCGGGCAATATTTTCACATTGTTTTTCTTTTTTATCTATTAAGATATACGGATTTTTTATAATATATGAATTTTTTAAGCTATTTAGATTATTTTCTTTCTTATGTATTATACTATTTCCTGAGTTGCTTAATCGACTTTTAAGAAAATCAAAATCTAATTCTTTATTTTGATAAATCTTTTCAGGATTTTTAAATAATCCTCTACTTTTAATATTTGATAATCTTTCTGTGTAGTAGTTAATTTTATTTGAAATTACTTAATTCTAATATTTAAATGATCAATTTCATCTTTAACATTCTTATAATCGGGAACTACTATTTCTCCTGCTGCTGTAGGAGTAGCTGCTCTAATATCTGCTACAAAATCTGTTATTGTATAATCGACTTCATGGCCTACAGCACTAATAACTGGAATTTTACAGTGGAAAATTTCTCTTGCGACTAGTTCTTCATTAAATGCCCATAAATCCTCTATACTTCCACCACCTCTACCAATAATTAGAACATCAATATTATACTCTTGGCATTTTCTGATTTGTTTTACAATTTTAGGTGGGGCTTCTTCTCCTTGAACCAAAGTAGGAAATACTAATATTTCACAAAATGGCCATCTTCTTTTAATGGTACTTATTATGTCTTTTATAGCTGCACCATTACTTGCTGTAATTATACCAATATTTTGAGGATATTTTGGAATTTCTTTTTTATGGAACTTGTCAAATAGGCCTTCTTTTTTAAGTTTCTTTTTCAATTGCTCAAATTGAATATGTAAACTTCCAGTTCCATCTTCAAGAATTTTAAAAACTTTTATTTGGGTTTTTCCTTGTTTTTTATAAAATTCTATTTTCCCATGGACTAATACACTCATACCATTTTCCACTTTAAATTTCAGATGTCTCGCACTTGAATAAAACATAACTGCACTAAGTTGGTTCTCTTCATCCTTTAAAGTGAAATAACAGTGTCCACTAGAATATTGTTTAAAATTAGAAACTTCGCCTTTAAGGTAAACTTTTTTAAGTTCTAAATCTTTGGCTAATGTTCTTGAAATATGTTGGGTTATCTGGGAAACTGTTAAATATTCTTCGGCCATAATAATCAAAAAATATTTATTTTTTACTTATTTCTCTTCAAGCTCGTTTAATCTTTTTTCCATTTCATCATATATGAATTTTTGAGCTTTTTCTAATTCTTCTTTAGATCCAATAAGGGAAGGACCATATTCTGATTGTTTCAATTCAACATCAAATTTTTCAAAAGCTCTTGCAAGCATTACCTCTCCAACACCATTTGGAAGTCTTAATTCATAATCCATTATACCACTTCTTTTGAATATTTATATTAGATTGATTTTAACTATATTAATTAATGAATTATTAAGATTGACTATTCATATATTCTCTTACAGGTCTTAAAAATTCAATCATATAATTAGTTATAGCATTTTTTAAATCCATTGGATGTAAATTTCCTTGGCCATATGTTTCAATTAATTCTTCTTGGCTAAGTTCAAGATTTCCTCCAAATTTTTCAGGTCTTTCAATAATTAATTTATCTTCAAATGGATAAACAAAGTGTTCAGCTATTTCAATTAAAGGATTTCCTTCAACTTCGCCTTTAGGACAATAACTTTGTCTGATTTTTTCTTTAATCTCTTCTTCACTATCATCTACTGCAATAAAGTTTCCTTTACTTGAAGACATTTTATCTGCACCATCAAGACCATGTAATAAGGGGGTATGAATACATACTGGTGGTTTAAATCCAAGTTTAGGAAGTCCTTCTCTTGCTAACATTTGAATTTTTCTTTGCTCTAATCCTCCAAGAGCAATATCACATTCAAGAGCAGCCATATCTACAGTTTGCATTAATGGATATATAGTACTTGCAACTTTAGGGTTTTCATCTTCTCTGCTTACCATATCCATACTTCTTCTTGCTCTTTTTAATGTTGTAAGGGTTGCTAATTGGTAAACATTATTTGTATATTCGGCTTGGGTCTGGAATTGGGATCCTAATATATATTCTGTAGTTTCATCAAGACCTAATCCTTTAAAACATTGTTTATTGTATTCTGCAATTTCAGATATTTCCTCAACACTTCCTTTTCCATTTAAAAATGCATGATAATCTGCAAGTAAAATTTTGATTTTAAAACCAAGTGTCTGTAATTGTTTCAATTTCATTATAGTAATTGCATGTCCAAGATGGATTTTTCCAGAAGGTTCATATCCCGTATATGCAATTGGATCTTCTTTAGATAATACTTCCTTCAATTCTTCTTCTTCAATTACTTCCACAGTTGATTGTTTAATTATTTTTATTTTTTCTTCCATATTAATTCCCTTTTAATTTTTTTAATTAATATTCACGTTTTAATCATTATTTAATTATTATTTATTCATCTAACTATTTCTTATAATTTTTAAATTTTTATTTAATAATATTCTTTAAAATTTTACTAATAATGTATCTTCATTATTGTTCAATAAGAGGGAAAAATTCTTCATTAATTTTTATAACCTTAATCTCATCACCAATATTGAAATTTTCATATTCTTCTTTCATATTCATATCATATGCAGAATAATCTTCAGGATTTAATATTTCAAGATTTGTTGGAGATTTAGATATTACAGAAGTTTTTTGAATATCCTCTTTTTTTTCTATCATTTCCACTTCTTCATATTTTGCCCAGGAAATAGAAAAATTTTGATGTTTTTTAATATCGGCTGCAAGAGTTTTATCTTGGTTAATCTGAAGTATTTGTCCAATTTTATCTTGGAATTTAACTATATCTCCAATTTTATATTTTGGAAGTCTTAAAGAAATCCATATTCTATATAATCTTTTTCCGGTAGATTTGTCTTCAGATATAAGTCGTGGAGATTCTTTAGAAATTCCTCCAAATTGGTTTTTTAAAGAATTTAAAACTTTTTTTCCAGATTTATAAGAGCCAATATAATAATCAATACCTTCTTTTAATATTGCCTTTTCATGGAGGTATGCTAATTTATCTTTTTTAAATTGTTTATTTAAAACATTATATATTATTTCATTGACTTTTTCTTTTTCATCATTTGTTAGTTCTCGTTCATCTGCTCTCAGCTGAATTACTACTTCATAATATCCTGATGCTCTTTTAGAACATGTAGGGCATGTAGCATGTTTAATTTGAACATTAGTATTATAATGTTCTCTAAGTTCTCTACCTTTAAAATTCCCAATTCCATCTACCCTACATTCTCCAATTGTTCCCCTCATTTGCATAATATTTAAGTCGATAATCTCATTTTCTATCATGTCGTCTATATGGATATTATCTTCAAGTGCACGGTAAATTATTTCTTCTTCAGGTATGTCTTCATCAATCCAGTTTCCTTTATAATATTTAGCATTACAATGTTTACAGACTGTAATCTTAATATTTTCAGGTATTTCTAAAAAATGATAATCTTTTAAAAAACAGTCAATACAGATATTTCCAATCATTTCCTTATCAGAAATACCGCATTCTGGACAAAACATATAAACACATCTATTTTAATATAATTAATTTATAATCTTTCATTGATATTAATTTTAATCGATTATATTAGTTTATATGAGAAAAAATAATTAAAATTAATATGATTTATATAAATAAAAATTATAATGGTTTAACTGGAGCTCTAGCACCACAAGCTAAACATTTTAATTGGAAGATTCTATCTTCTCTAACGATAATAGTATCTGGTCTATTACATTCGTGGCAGATAACATATTTATCAACATAATCTTCAATTCTTTCATTAATTAAATAATGTGTAAATTTACCTTGAAGTATAGCTCTTTGACCTTCTAGATTTCCTGCAGTACCTAACTCTCTAAGTAAGAATTTTAATAAATGTTGAGGGTCTCTGTTTAATTTTTCTGCAACATCTTTAAAATTTTTAATAAAAGTTCTGTTTCCTTGAATATCAGAGTATGCTCTAGGTATTTTAAACCTTTTTGATTCAAAAACTTCAGGAGGTAATTGGGATATTGTCCTATCTAATAATTCTTCATATTCTTCCATATATATCAATCCTCTTTTAGTTATTAAACATAATTTTATTTTTAAATTTTTAATATATTATAATCAACATTTATAAAAAAATATAATAATATAATTATGATTTTAATCATTTATTAATATATATTTTTTAGAGTTTGGTCACTTTTAAAAACTTTAGGGGCCTGAAATTTTCAGAATAAAATTCGGGCTAAAATTTCTTATTTTTTATATTTATCATATTATTTATAATTGTTTGTAAAAATACAATTTAAATTTCATTAATTTTAATAAATAGGGTATTTATATCGTTAAATTTAAATAGTATGTATTACATATATTTATTTGATGATCAAAATGAAACACAGATTAAATTTAGATATTAAAGACCCAAATTATACTTTGTTGAAAGAAATATTTAAAATTATGGATTGCAGAGAAACTTCTGAA